>JBEVDW010000495.1:0-18952 GCA_040513115.1 Steroidobacteraceae bacterium
GTGTTACTCAGTCGCTGAGCATAAAGCTTGAGACGAGCGGTGCGTGATCGGAAGTCCGTTCCCCGGCGCGCGACGTCCCGTCGATGTGACACGCTTCACATTTGCCTGTGGGAGCGGTGCTCGTCATGCCTGAGACGTTGGGACGTAGCTGTCGAATATCCTGACACTTCGAGCGCTTCACCCCTCACGCGCTGCTGATCAGCGAGAGGTGGTCCATCTTTCCTGCAGTGCCACAACGTCCACGACACAAGCCTATGGACGAGCACCTGGTGTGAACTCGGGATCCTTGAGCTTCATCTCTTGCAGCGGACCGTACTTGCGTAGTGCCTCGCGAATCTGATTCGCGGGGCCGATGACGACGAGCTGCAGACGCTCCCGGGGCGGGAACGCAGTTTCTATCGCGTCACGTGCCGTCGCCACGTCGATTCGATCGAGGGCGTCGAAATAACCCTCGACATAGCTGCGATCCAAACCGTAGAGCTCGATCTGGCCGAGCATGCCGGCCCAGTCTTCTGCGGTTTCGAGTGCGAGCGGAAACTGGCCTTGCACGTATTGTCGACCGCTCGCGAGCTCCGACTCGCTCAAGCCGTCGGTATGCAGACGTTGCAGGACATCCAGTGCCTTGTCGATGGCCGCTGTCGTGGTCTGCGTGCGGGTATAGGAGCTGATCGACCAGAAGCCTGGATGCGCGAGACGCTCGAAGCGGGAGCGCGCGCCGTAGGTCAGTCCACTCTCGATGCGCAGCTCGACATTCAACAGCGACGTGAAGCGACCGCCGAACACAGCGTTGATGGCATCGAGGGCGGCGCGGCGGTGATCTGTTTTCGCCACACCGACGGAGCCGAGCCAGAAATACGATTGCGTGGAACCCGGTGCGTCGATCAACAGCACCTGTCGCGTGGACGGTGCAACAGGATCAGAGACGGTTGGCAGTGTCGCAGGGGCCCGTCGCCAGTTACCCAGCGCACGCGCGAGCAGACGCTTCATCACGCGGGGCTCGAAGTCGCCAACGACACTCAAGATGAGTCGGTCGGCGCCAAATTGCTGTGTGTAGTACGTGTGCACATCCTCGAGCGTGACCCGTGGCAAAGAGCCTTCGCTGCCGCTCACGGGCCGACCGTAGGGATGCTGCGGAAGTACAGCTGTATTTGCATACACCGACACGAGGCCCGCAAGGTCGGAGTCCTTTGCGGCTCGCAGGAACTCAATCTGTCGCGCACGCAACTTCTCGAACTCGTCGCCGCGCAGTTGCGGCCGCTGCAGCATGTCGGCCAGCAGCTCGATCATGAGCTGCTGATCGTGCGCCAGAAAGCTGCCTGAAATCGACACGAACTCGCGCTGCGCCTGTGTGTCGAGCCGTCCGCCGACGCGATCCACTGTGTCGGCAAACTCGAAGGCGTCGCGTTGCCCGGCACCCTTTTCCAATAGGTTTGCGAGCAAGCTCGCCGTGCCATCGCGCTGCCGGGGATCCTCGATGGATCCGCCGCGTACGATGGCTTCGAACGCGATCAACGGAACGTCGTGGCGAGCCATGAGCAGAACAGTTGCGCCATTTGGCAATACGACGCGCTCGAATGGCGGCACTGTCACGCCACGCGCCTGCACCGTCGCGACGCCCAGAAACAGCACCCACGCGAACCAGAGCTGTTTCATGCGCCTGCCTGTGTTGGAACGAGAACGCCTACGGTGCGGCTTTGCTTGCGCAGAAGTTTGCGAGCGACATCGAGGACAGCTTGTGTGGTGACGCTTTCGTAGTCGCGTGGCGCGTCGAAGAGCTTGCGATAGTCGCCATGAAGCACTTCGTACTGGCCGAGCGCCTGGGCTTTGCCATCGATCGTCGCAAGCCCGCGCCAGAAACCTGCCAGTTGCAGTTGCTTGGCCTTGGCGAGCTCCGCTGCGGGGATGCCATCCTTCAGCACGCGTTCGAGCTCTTCGTCAAACACGCGCTCTACCTGTGCGAGATCCCCGGCTTCAGGCAGCGTGAGATAGAACCACACGAGCGCAGGATCGAAGCCGCCTTGCACCGTGGCATCCACGCTGATCGCCAACCTGTCCTGCTCCACCAGGCGACGATGCAAGCGAGAGGAACTGCCATCCGCGAGGATGCGCACGAGCAACTCCAAGGCGGGTGCTTGCGGATCCTTCGCAGCCAGGCCGTGATACGCGACCTGTAGCAACGGATTCTGTGCCTGCGTTTCGAGGCGCACGCGGCGCTCGCCGCGTTGTTCGGGCTCGACGGTGCGTACGGCGGGCGGCGGCGGTGCTTGCGGTAGAGACGCGAGTGTTCTGCGCGCGAGCGCAAAGACCTCGGCCGGGTCGACATCGCCCACGACGACGAATGTGCAGTTGCGAGCGACGTAGTAGGTCTGAAAGAAACGCTTCAAGTCATCGAGCTGCCAATGCTCGATGTCCGATGGCCAGCCGATGATGGGAATGCCATACGGATGCGCGAGGAACGCTGTGGCCTGCACCTGCTCTTCCAATCGCCCCGTGGGATCGTCTTCAATGCGCAGCCGTCGTTCCGAATACACGACCTCGCGTTCGCTCTCGATGACCTTGGGCTCGAACGCCAGGTTGTGCAGGCGATCGGCTTCGAGCTCGAACGTGAGCGGCAGAGCGACGTGCGGAATCCAATCCTGATAGACGGTGACGTCCTCCATCGTGAAGGCGTTGCTCGAACCGCCGTGCGCCTCCAGCGTGCGATCGAAGTCGCCCTGTGCACGCGTGCTCGTGCCGTTGAACATCATGTGCTCGAAGAAATGCGCCAGGCCCGTGATGCCAGGTGCTTCGTTCCGGCTGCCCACGCGTACCCAGTTGTACAGCGCGACATTGGGAATGTCGTGATCGGGCCAGACGAGAATCTTCAGACCGTTGTCGAGCTGGAGCGATTGGACTTGCTGGGCTTGCGGTAACTCAGCGGCCTGAGAGGA
The DNA here is from genome assembly GCA_040513115.1 of Steroidobacteraceae bacterium. Classification (GTDB taxonomy): domain Bacteria; phylum Pseudomonadota; class Gammaproteobacteria; order Steroidobacterales; family Steroidobacteraceae; genus DATELY01. Next base: position 2,931 of record JBEVDW010000495.1, read on the forward strand.
AACCATCAGCAGCAGCGCGAGGCATAGCAGAGGACGTGTGAGCCGCATGCGGATGGATTCGGTGGGTGGGGTCTGCTGGCCGGAAAGGCAATGTCACTTCAGGCCAGCAGGCTAGCAAGCCCGCCGGCAAGCTCGCCAGCCAAAAAAGAAAAAGGCCGCTCTGCGGGGAAGACGCGAGGCGGCCGAATGAAGCGTCCGGTAGTTGGAGCTTCAGCGCGAATACGTTGCGAGCAGTCAGGAGGGCTGAGCGAACATCTCCATCTCATAGCCCATGACTTCGCGAGTCACTGGATCGTAGATCGGACGTGCGCGACGGAAGCATCCCGTGCTCATTGCTTCACGAGCCATCACGCTGTCGGGGCTCACGTCCTGCAAGCGCATGCGACCATCGGCCTCGCGCAACAGCATCTGCGCGGTGCTGGCCTTGCGGCGCGTATTGCCGTGGCGTTCCTCGGTTGCCTCGCCGAGCACGAGGCCCAGCACTTCGACTTCAGCCAACATGGTTGTGCCAACTTGAGTTGCGATGAACTCAAGTTTGCAAACGGTATGCCATGCATGCGGGCCAGTGTTTTCGCGGCTCGAAGGCCTCGGCGTAGTCGGAACTCTGACGGGTCGCGTCACTCGCGGCGGTTCTGCAGCAGTTGGGTCAGCAAACGACGCCGAAAGCAGACGGTGTGGAATGCGACAGTGCTCACAGGTTCAATGCGAATGTGGTCGCGGTCGCAGGCGCTCGAGGCGCGTCTCAGCGCGAGCGTTGGCAAGCGCATGCGAATGATGAGTAACTCATCACATTCGCAGCGATAATGCGCCCTACTCAGCAGGAGCTTCATGCATGTCCGATACGCCGCGGCGACGTGTGACCGATCGCAACAGTGCCAGTGCCACGTTCCTGGGCAGCGGCACCACACTCACCGGCGAGCTGCAATGTGACGGCGATCTAGTCGTCGCCGGTACCGTGAATGCGCACGCCGTGGTGCGTGGCGGATTTACGCTTTCGGACACCGCTCGCTGGACGGGTGGCGTGCGGGCCAACAATGCCGTGGTCGCCGGTACGCTCGAAGGCGCGTTGCTGGTCACCGAGAAGCTGGAGATCCGCAAGACCGCGCACATCCGCGGCAGCGTGCAAGCGCGTTCCATCGCGATTGCCCAAGGCGCCGTGATCGAAGGCGAGATGAACGTGACGAGCGAGGAAGCCGTGGTGATGTTCGAGGAACAACGCGAGAGTTGACGTTCACTCGAAGACGATGCGGCTCAACGCGCCGTTGAGATCGACGACATACAGCTCGCCCGCATTGCTTTGTCCGAAGGACGCGATGTTGGCGTTCGTATCGAGCAGCTCGCGCGGCGTGCGTGTGCCCGGTTCCGCAGTCCAGATGCGTCCCGAACCGAAATCGGCAAAGAGATAGCGGCCGACGAGCGCGGTGGTTTGCGAGCCCCGATACACGAAGCCGCCCGTGATCGAGATGTTCCCATCGACGTGCCCGTACTCGGATACCGGATCGATCAAGTTGCTGCCGGAACAGCTTCCGCCACTGTAGTCATGTGCGCCTTCGCGACAGTTCCACCCGTAGTTGCCGCCGCGCTCGATCACATCGACTTCCTCCCAGGCTCCCTGGCCCACATCGGCCAGCCACAGCGTGCCTATGGAGCGGTCGAAGCTGTATCGCCACGGATTGCGTAGCCCATACGCGTAGATCTCGGGACACGCGCCGTTGCCGCTGCCCTGATTGCAGAGCGCGCCACCGACGTATGCGTTGTCGCTCGGTATCGCATAGGGCGTCCCTTGATCGACATCGATGCGCAGCAGCTTGCCCAACACCGTATCGAGCCGTTGCGCGTTGCCTTGGGGATCGCCCCCACTGCCACCATCGCCGAAGCCGATATACAGGTAGCCGTCCGGGCCGAACGCGATGTGACCGCCGTTGTGGTTGTCGAACGGCTGTACGACGGTCAACAGGATCTGCTCGGTGGCTGGGTCGATTGCACGCCTGCCACCGCCAGCTGGCACGGTGGTGAAGGTCGAGATGCGGGAAATGAGCTCGTTCGACGCATTGCGGTGCGTATACGAGAGGTACACACGTCCGTTCGCGGCATATTGCGGATGAAAGGCCATCCCCAGCAGCCCCTTTTCGCCGCCGCTTTCGACCTGCGAACTGATGTCGACGAACGTCGTTGCTGCGCTGGCATTCGACTCATCGAAGTCCCGCACGCGGCCCGCTTGCTCGACGACGTACCAGCGCGAGTTGTCGCCGGGCGCTTGCAACAGACCGAGCGGGGAGGTGAACGTGCGCGCGCCGAAAGCCGCTTCGAGCCGGATTGCGCCACTGCTCGGCGGATCGCTGTCGTTGCTGCTTCCGCCACCACCGCCGCCGCAGCCGCCGAAGGTGATGAACGCAATTGCCGACAGGGCCACCGACGGCAACGGCCTGAAGCTCGAAAGCGAGACGGCCATACGCGCAGGGCCGCGGACGGCACGTAAGATACCAGCCCCTTTGCGGTCACTTGTTCGCGGCGCGGATGTCATCCAGCTTCCCCCGATTGCCAGAACTCATTGCCCGTCGGGGCAATGTTGCCGAGTTTCCGGAGAACACGTTGCCTGCGTTGCGCTCGGCACTGGAGCTGGGGTGCAGCCATCTCAGTATCGATGTGCAGCTGAGTGCCGATCATGTGCCCGTGCTACTGCAGGATGCCAGTCTGACGCGCACGGCGGGAATCGATCGCAACGCGCTCGAGATGACCTGGAGGGAGTTGGCGGAAGTCGTGGTCAACGAGTCCGAGCGTCTGCGCAACCGCTATACCGATGTCGGCATTCCGTCGCTGGCGCAAGCGGCCAGTCTCATCGCGAGCCATCCGGCTGCGACGCTCTTCGTCGAGCTCAAGCGCTCGAGCCTGCGTCAGGCGGGTCAGGAGCTGATGGTCCATCGCGTGCTGGAGGTCTTGAGGCCCATTGCGCGTCAATGCGTGCTGACATCGTTCGATCTGGCGACGGTGCACCACATCCGCCAGGTCTCGGGGTTGCGCGTCGGTTGGATCCTGCCGGACTACAGCAATCTGTCTGCGCTCAAGTGCGAGGCACTGGGCCCCGATTATGTCTTTTGCGACCATGCCCTATTGACCGAATCCGTATCGCGTCTGTGGCGTGGATCATGGCGCTGGGCGATCTACGAAGTGAATCATCGCAAGCTCGCACTCGAGCTTGCCGCGCGCGAGGCCAGGCTGGTCGAGACGACCAGCTTGCGCGAAATGCTGCGGCAATTCCGGGACATGAAATCGAGGACCTAGGCTTGTATGACGTCGTGATCGTTGGCGCTGGCGTGCATGGCGCGGGTGTCGCGCTGGCCGCGACCGCTGCCGGCTACAAGACGCTATTACTCGAAAAATGGCATCCGGCGCACGGTACCTCCAGCCGTTCCAGCAAGCTGATTCACGGCGGCCTGCGCTATCTCGAAAGTGCCCAGTTCCAGCTGGTGCGCGAGAGTCTTACCGAGCGCGCTTTGATGTTGCGCAATGCGCCTGAGCTCGTGCGGTTGCAGCCCTTCTTTCTCCCGGTCTACGGCACAACGCGTCGGCGTCCGTGGCATTTGCGCATCGGACTGTCCATGTATGCGCTGCTCGGGGGACTCAAGCCGGGTACGGGATTCGGATCCATCCCGCGTGCGCAGTGGTCGAGTTTGGACGACATGGAACTGGACGGGCTCCAGGCGGTGATCCGCTATTGGGACGGGCAGACGGACGATGCCGCGCTCACACGCGCTATCGTGCAAGCCGCACAACAGCTCGGATGTGAAGTGACTGTGCCTGCGACGTTCACTGCAGCGGAGCTGGGCTCGGACGGTGTGGTCGTGCAGTTCACTCAGGGCGGCCGCGCACAGACCGCTCAAGCGCGCGCGTTGGTGAACGCTGCGGGTCCGTGGGCAACGGAAGTTCTGAAGCAGATTCGACCCGCGCAGCCGTTACGAGCAGTGGAGCTGGTGCAGGGCACGCACATCGTCTTACCCGGCGCCACGACGCGCGGTATCTACTACGTCGAAGCGCCACAGGACGGTCGCGCGGTGTTCGTGATGCCTTGGCGCAATCACACACTGGTGGGCACAACTGAGACGTCGTATCAAGGAGCACCCGAAGACGTACGCCCGCTGCCGAGCGAGGTGTCCTACTTGCTCGAGATCGCTCAGCACTACTTTCCAAAATTTCGTTCGCTGTCCACGCACGATGTGATGGCGAGCTTCGCGGGGTTGCGTGTGCTGCCGCGCGCGAACACCAGGGCCTTCAATCGTCCCCGCGAAACGATATTGGAAGTGGATCGCAACACGAAGCCGCGAGTACTGACCATCTATGGCGGCAAGCTCACGGGTTGGCGTGCAACCGGTGAGCAGGTGGTGAAGCGGCTGCACTCGTCTTTGCCCGGACGCGCACGGCGAGCGGATACAGAAGATGTCAAGCTCGTGCCAGTCAACTAACGCCAGAACTCCCGCAGCCGCGCGGCTTCATTCGAAGCTTGCCGCGCACCGGCCTTCGCCGCATCGCCGCTCCGCCGGTAATCCAGCAGATTGGGACCGAACGCATCCAGGCATTGCGTATCCGGCGTGACGACAACGACGTCCGCTCCGCTGGCGCGTAACGCTGCGACTTCTCGATCGAGCGGAGCGAGATAACGTTGTGCGAGCGGAGAATCCGGTGGGCTGGCCAGCATCGCGAGGATCAGTACATGGTCATGGCCGCGTGCGAGATCGGCATTCGTCATCGAGCGCATGCCGCCATCCATGTAGCGGCGTCCCTTGATCGTGATCGGCGGAAAGACGCCAGGTACTGCGCAACTGGAGGCCACGGCGCGCGCGAGGCTCACGCCCGAGGCGTGATCCCACACGACGAACTCACCATTGGTGGTGTCCACCGCCGTGCACGCATACGAATGCTCGGGCCACACATCGTCCGGCAACGCGCGCAGAAATGCGCCGAACGAATCGATGAACTGTTGCTCCGGGATCGTGCGGGCGCGCAATGCCAGTGCGGCGAGCTCCAGGAGGACTTGCTGTCCCGGCCGCTCGCTCGTGGCGGCTTCGCTCATCTTCTCTGCCAGGTAGGCGAGGTCTTCGGGTGTCGCCGAGCCCAACCCGGTGTGCCTGGCCACCGCCCCCGGCGTCACCGTCATCTTTGCGTAGGGCGCCGCGAGTACATCCGGCGCGTGACCCAACGCCAGGAGCGCACCCACGAACGAGCCGGCCGATGTGCCGATAATGTGATCGGCAGTTGCCAGATCGACCCCCGCTTGCGCCAGGCCGGCGATGAGTCCCGACTCCCACGCAATGCCAACGGGGCCGCCGCCGCCGAGGACGAGCGCCTTGCTCATGTGGCCACACCCAGCAAGCGCGCCACCTGGCGGTCGGCCCAGCTCTCGCGCTGCCAGCTGTCCATGAAGCCGCAATGGCCGCCGATGGGACTGCGAATGACATCCAGCAGGGGACTGCGCGCGACGAGGCTCAGATCGTCTGCGGGAATGATCGGATCATCGAGTGCAATCAGCATATGGGCCGGCACCTGCAGCCCGGCCAAGCGATCTCCGGTCAACGCGTAGCCGTCGAGATAGTGGTCGAGGCTCTGGAACTCGCTGTAATGCTCCAACATCAGCTCGGTCATGCGTGCGATCGTGTTCTGCTTGAGGACATGCTCGAAGCGATAACGCTTGGGGAACAGCGCTTGTTTACGCTTCAGCGAACGTTTCCACGCATACAGAAAGTATTCGCGATAGATGAACGAGCGATCCAGTACATCGACAGTGCTGCGCGGACGCAGGACGGGACAGATGCCGATCGCACGCTCGAGGTGCAGGCCGCGCCGCGGCCCATCCGCGGCGACGCGCAGGGCGAAGTTGCCACCCAGCGAGAAGCCCGCAACGGACAAGCGCTCCGGAGTAAAGCGCCGCTGTACATCGGCCACCGCACCGATCACTTCATCCAGCAGGCATGAATGGAATACGCCTTCGTTCAGATGGTGACTGGGGCCGTGGTCGCGCAAGTTGAGCCGGAAGACATCGCAACCGCGCGCGAACAAATAACCGCCTAGGGACAGGACGTAGAGCGAATCAGCATTACCTTCCCAGCCGTGGATCAACACGACGAGATCACGGCCACGCGGACGACCTACGCTCGCCTGCGTAGCCAGGTGGCCGAGCAAACGCACGCCATTGCCGCAATCGAGCGTCTGCGGCTCACCTTGTCGCACCAGCTCAGCCGCCCGCTGCATGACGGCGCGGCGGCGAATGCGCAACGTGGGCAGGATCGATTGCACATGGGGGTTGGTGAACCACTGCGGTGGCACGAAGCCGCTCAGTGCCGCCACTGCCAGTGAGTTCATCATTCGATCCGCATCGCCGTCGAGCCAGGCAACTGACTCACGTAATCGGCGCCAACGAGCATGCTCGGTGTCTTGAAGCCCGGTGCTGGTGTGCTTTCGAGCGTGTCGTGCACGACCCCCAACGCGGCGTAGACGGTCGCCTGATAGCCGTTCGCAGTGCGCACGCGGGCCGTCTTGCGCACGCCCTTCGCGTTCACGACTTCACCCCACACGAACATGGAACTGTTTGCACGTTCGCTGGCGCTTGGTCCCGATACCCGGGGGCTCATGGTCTTCTTCAGGAAGTACTGCACGACGCTTGAACGCGCGAAACCCCGCCAGCGATTCATGCCGCGCAGGCGCTCGAGCGCCCGCTCGCTCATCGCCCGATACACCTCGATGCTGGGAATGCCTGTCGTGTAATAGGCCGTGCTCACATCGCCCCAGGAAACGGCAGCGCCGAGGCGCTCGCCATTGCCGAAGTCGATGCGCCGAGTCGGCTCGCCCAGGGGCAGGGACACGATGCGGCCGTCGCGACGCACGCGCGTGCCGGTGTGCAGGCTTTCGACCATCGTCTTCGCTGAGCCGCGGCTCAATCCACTCAAGCCATCGAAACCCAACGCGAGATGCGTGGCATCGGGGAGCGCGGCTTTCAATGCGGCCGCCACGCAGTCGGTCGGCACGACGTCAAAGCCCACGCCCGGACAGAGGACGGAGCCGGCGCGTTGTGCCTGGCCATCGAACGAATGCGCGCGCTCGAAGACATCGATCTCGCCGGTGATGTCGAAGTAGTGCGCATGCGAAGCCATGCAGGCTTGCATCAGCGGCGCAGCCGTCGATGAGAATGGACCGGCGCAGTTGAGGACAGCAGCGACGCCTTCGAGGGCCGATAACGTGGCGGTGTGGTCATCCAAGCGAAACACAGCACCTGGGCAACCGAGCTCTGCCGCCAGCGCTTTGATCTTCTCTGCCGAGCGACCCGCGAGAATCGGACGTAAGCCGAGGCGCACTGCTTCGCGTGCGATCAACTCACCCGTGTAACCGTTTGCGCCGTAGAGCAGCCAGGGCTTTGAATCCGTTGCTTGCGCCATGATCGCTCGAGGTCACTGCAAGGCGCTGGTCGTGGCTGTTGCCTCCACGTGCGGTTCGAAGGCGAACTCGACGCGATTGTTGCGCTCGGCAATGCGATTCCATTCCCCGGCGCTGACCTTCTCCGACGGCGGCTGTGTGGGATAGGCCACAACTGGCTTGCGGCCGGCAAAGATCACCTCGACGTTCAGCCGACCATCCGTTTCGGTGCGTGTCGTCGACACGAGATTGGCGAACGCAAGCGACTGTCGCTGCGCCGAGCGCAAGCCATCTTCGTAGGGATTGCCGATGACGTCGCACCGCCGTGCCTGCAAGTCTTCGGCAGCCAACGCATAGCCTTCGACGGCATTGCCGGCGAGACAGAAATCGCCGATGTACGTGGTCGCGCGTACCGTGCCCGCGACGCCTTGCTGGCGTAACTGCAGAAGCATTTGCCGCAAGCGGTCCAGGCGTGCGCCGGCCAACGGTGCTTCACCGTACGGGACCGACTCGGGCTGAGCTTCGGATGGCGAAGCAGCAGCCGGAGAGACGCTCTGCGTGGCCATGGTCTGAGTGCTTGCCGGTACCGCCGCTGCGGGCCTTGCCAACAGCTGCGCTTGCTGTTCGCTGCGCGTCGTCAGCTGCGCATTCAGCGCACGTGCCTTCTGCAGATCCGCCTGCTGGCGTGCGACCAACAGTCCCAGTACGACCAGCGCAATGCATGAGAGCGCGATACCTAATCCTATAGGCCAAGCCCACACGCGCGGAATGCTCACGTGCTTGACCGGTGGCGGTGGCGTGGTTGCGTCCTCGCCTTCGATCTTCACGTCATCGGACGAGGTGGGTTGCTCGCGCACGCCGAGGCTGTCGAACGCAGCGGTGAGCCAGCGGCGCAGCTCTGCCTGCTGCTCCTTCAACAGCGGTGTGAGCACTTGCCGGACCGTGTTCTCGAGATCTGCGGTGCTGATGTTCGCGGCTGCGGGCCGCGGCGGCGGAGGGGGCTCGCGCGCCGGCGTCAGATCCGCCAGTTCCACCGGCACCAGTGTGGGTTCGCGGCCGTCCCGCCGATCGGGTAGCAAGCGCAGCTGGTACAGCACCCGCGATACATCGGCCTGCTTCACCGTCTTCGGCAGTACGCCCACTGCGCCGAGCGCGCGTGCCTGGCTCACGTATAGCTCGCCCTCCTGCGAGGTGTACATGATCACCGGGATCATGGCCGTCGCGGGATTGCTCTTGATGGCCTGCACAGCCTGGAAGCCATCCATGCCGGGCATGAGATGGTCCATGAAAATGACATCGGGGCGTACGTTCTCGAGAAAGGTCAGCGCCTGCTCCGCCGATTCGGTCGCGTCGACTTTCAAGCCATAGCCTTCCAGCATGCGGCTTAAGATCACTCGCGCAGAGCGAGAGTCATCGACGATGAGAGCGCGCTTGGCCATGGAGCAATGGTTCTACTGGCACTTCGTGGAGTGCTCGATCCCGTGACGCCTTTCTACCGCGATTGCGCTTCAGCGCCAAGAGAAAAGCAGAGCGGTTGATCGGCCGCACGGCAGGGCGCGTACATCCTTTCCACTAGTCATTCGCCGTCCGCCTTTTTGAATCGATACAGGAATTGATGGGTGCGATGGCGAATGGCCGGGTCGAAGACGAGCTTGCTCAAATCGTCATCCGCGTGAGCGAACGCGTCGCTTTCCGCATCCAGACGAAATCCGGCGGCTGCAAAATCCTGTTTCACGCGCTCAGGGTCGATCCGATGTAGCTTGTCCGCCGTGGCCTGCGGCTCGCTTCCCGCGACTGCCACGTGATCTTGCACTACCACGATGCCGCCGGGCTTCAGCGCTTGATGGAGCGTGCGCAGCAGTGCCGCGGGATCGGTGCGCTCCCAACCGCCTTCTGCCGGGCGCCAATAGAGATCGTGATAGGACAGGACGAACAATGCAGCATCGAGACTGTTTGCGGGCAGCGACAGCTCGGTGACTTCAGCCGTCAACACTTCTACGTTCTGCAAGCGGCCCGAGCCGAAGCGCTTTGCTGGTTGATCGCCTGCAAAACGCGCATACGGCGGATTGTTGTACGCAATCACCTTGCCGCTGGGGCCGACGGCACGCGCGAGCAATTCGGAGTAGTAGCCGCCCGCGGCGAACACGTCGATCACCTGCATGCCGGGTCGTGCTTGCACGAAGCCGAGCACGGTCGCCGGTTGCCGCCAGGCATCTTCTGCGTGATCGGATGCGGATCGTTCCATTGCAGCGATCGAGCGGGCGATCGCAGCGTCATCGGGTGCCGCGCTCGGCGCTTCGACTCGACTCGGCGACGCGGAGGCGGCCGGCTCGGCCGGCGGCGGTTCGGAGGCGCAACCAGCGAGAACGAATGCGAGGGTCATGCTCAAGACGCGTCGGTTCATGATGCGTTTGCCCGAGTCCTGCGATGGTTGAGAAATGAGAGCGTGGCACGCAAAGTCGCAGCCAACGTTCAATACCTTCGACGCGAATGAGCTCATTTCGATCTCTCATCCTCGTAGCGCTGGCACTGACCGCAACCGGCGTGGTGTTGGCGTTCGATGATGCCACACTGCGGTTCGCGCGCGTCGAGGGCGCGGGCTTTGGAGCACGCGATGTGCAGGCGCAGTTGGAGATCACCGACACGGGCATGCGGGTACGCGCACGAGTCGGCGAGCTGGCGCTGCAAGCCGCAGGACAGACCCTCCGCGATGTGAGCATCGAGTGCAGCGACGTGCACCTGTCCGATGCTCGGATCGCGTGTGCCGACGCGCTGGTCGCAGCGGAGTTTCCTGTGCTGGGTCGTCAACGCGTACGCGCGAGCGTCGACTATGGTCGTGTCGACGGCAGCCTCCGAGTCGCTCTGCGCGACTTGCGCATCGGGGGCGGGAGCGCGGCGGCACGGGTTGCACTCGTTGGTGAGCGCTGGTCGGCGTCCGTCGATTTGCAGCGGGCCGCGCTCGAGCCATTGCTCAAACTGGCGCGCGCGGCCAAGTTGGGGCTGCCAGCGATCTCCGGCAGCGGACTCGCATCTCTCAAGGTCGAAGCGAACGGCGGGAATTCAGCTGCATTCACCGTCTCGACCGTTCGTGTCAGCGGCGAAGTGCGTGAGCTCACTGCGAACAATGACAGCGGCACGCTGGCGAGCGACAAACTGAGTCTCGCAATCGACGCAGCGTTGCGCCGCGCCGGTGGCGATTGGCACATCGATGCGCGTGTGAGCTCGGCGGCAGGCCAGGCGTACTTCGAGCCCGTGTTTCTCGACTTCGGCACGCATGCGATTACTCTCGAGGCTCGCGGTGTGTGGACGCAGGCGGGCGCACTCGCGCTCGATCACTTCAACATCAACCATTCGGACGTACTCGATGCGGCGGGAAGTGTCACGCTGCAGCTGGCGGCTGCGCAGCCCGTGCGCGAATTGCGGCTCAATCTACGCAAGCTGCAATTCCCCGGCGCCTACGCGAGCTACTTGCAGCCCTATCTTGTGAATACGAGCTTCAAATCCATCACCAGCTCGGGCGCGTTGCACGGCGAAGTGACTGTCACGAACAGTGTGCCGCAATCCGCTCACTTCAGCTTCGAGGCACTCACGCTGGACGACGGCACGCGCAGCTTTGCGATCCGCGAGCTGAATGGAGCTTGGCACTGGAGTGGCGAGGAGCAGTCCGCTGACGTGCCACCCTCCAACGTGCGCTTTGCAGGCGGCACGTTACTCGGCCTAGAGCTCGGTGGGAGTGAGCTCAAGTTGGCAATGAATGCGGGCAACGTGCGCCTGCTCGAAGCCGCACGCATTCCGTTGTTCGACGGTGCCATCGAGCTCGAGAGCTTTCGAGTGCGCAACCTGGCGAGTCCGCAGGTCGCCTTCATGGTCGATGCCACCATTCAGCCGATCAGCGTCTCGCAGTTGTGTCGTGCCTTCGGCTGGCCCGAGTTCGGCGGCCAGATCGGCGGCAAGATCTCGAAGCTGCGCATGCGTGAGGGCGTGGTGACGCTTGGCACCACGTTGGCAGCACAAGTGTTCGACGGTCTCGTGAGCTTGAGTAATCTGCGGCTGGAAGATGCGTTGGGTCAGTGGCCGCGCTTCCAGGCCGATATCGAGTTGAACAAGCTGGATCTGGCGCTCGTCACGCAAGCGTTCTCGTTCGGCCGCATCACGGGCCGGCTCTCAGGATCAGTGCGCGACCTGCATCTGTTCAACTGGACACCGGTCAGCTTCGATGCGTCGCTGTACACGCCGCCCGATGATCGCTCGCGTCATCGCATCAGTCAGCGCGCCGTCGCCAACATCGGCAACCTCGGCGGAGGCGGCGCGAGTGTGACGGCGGCTTTGTCGAGCGGCTTCCTCAAGTTCTTCGAAGAATTCAACTACGACCGCTTGGGCCTGTCATGCCGCCTGGCGAATGAGATTTGCTATATGAACGGTGTGGCGCCCGCGCCGAACAACGGTTACTACCTCGTGAAGGGCAAGGGGCTGCCGCGCATTGATGTCATCGCAGGCGCACGGCGTGTGGATTGGCCGCGCATGGTGGCCCAATTGAAGGCCGCGACCGAGTCGAGCGGCCCCACAGTGCGATGACCTTCACACAGTACGAGGGTTGCAGACTGCATCCGTTTGGTATTCATTGCGCGTTCACGGCTGCGCTCCTTAACTGGAGCACAACCAGAAAGCGAACACGCTCATCCTGTCAGAGGAGTTCTCGATGCTGCGTTATCTACCGTTGAAACTGGCCGCTGCCTGCGCGCTGTTGTCTGCCTGCGTGACGATCAACGTTTACTTCCCGGCCGCTGCAGCCGAGAAGGCCGCGGATCGCATCATCGAAGATGTATGGGGTGAGTCGGCGCAGCCAGCCCAGCCCAAAGCGGATGACAAGCGCGGCTCGATCGGTGCGCCCGTGCAGGGTGTGCTGTTGGCCGCGGCCGAGGGCGCTTTGAACTTGTTGATCGCGCCTGCGCATGCGCAAGCCGATCTGAACATTGCGACGCCGGCCGTGCGGCAGCTGACGCAATCGATGGAAGCGCGTCATGCGCAATTGAAGAAGTACTACGACTCGGGTGCGGTCGGGCTCACGGCCGATGGTCTCGTCGAGCTACGGGACCTGAATGTCGTGCCTCTGCCGGAGCGCAATGCCGCGCGCAAACTGGTGAGCGATGAGAATGCCGATCGGGCCAACCTGTATCGCGAGATCGCGGCGGCGAATGGACATCCGGAGTGGGAAAGCGATATCCGCTCGACTTTTGCGCAGCGCTGGATCGATCGTGCTTCGCCGGGTTGGTACTACAAGGACAGTTCGGGCGCGTGGAAGCAGAAATAAAAGACACGCAAAAAAAAGCCCCGCTTGAGCGGGGCTTCCGTTTGTTGGCGGCAGGTTTTTCTTGCTTTTGGATTACCGTTCTCTGTGATCTTCTGTCCGGTAGCCGCACTCTGATTTTGTCGCATCCACCCTTCTGCTTGCACTTCCCACTAGCGGAGCCAACCGCTTCTCTGCCCGAACTGCCGCGCTTGCTCGCAAGCTGCAGCGCTGGTCATCGAAGCAAGGCGTGTGCCATGGGTTGCGTCTTTTACGCCTAAACAGCGCGTTACGCTAGAGGGCGCGCGAGGTTTGTCGACCGCTCACATAGCGGTTGTAAAAGACCTCGACACTCTCAAGCGCGTGGCAGCTTCACTTGCATGATCACGCCGCGTTCATCGTCGCGATTCACGGCCTCGCAACGCCCCCCGTGAAAGCGCGCGATGAGTCGCACGATGAAGAGCCCGAGTCCCAGATGAGGTTTGTCGGTCGCGGCAGCACGGTTGCTCACAAGTGATTCGAACAGCTGTTCGTTCGACCCGGCAGGCAGCGGCGGGCCTTCGTTGTTCAAGCTCAGCTCGTAGTGGCTGGCGGATGCCGTCAAGCCGAGCGCGATGCTGCCGCCGGCGGGTGTGAAATCCACGGCGTTGTCCATGAGCTTGTCCAACAGCTGTGCGACGAGCTCCGGTGCGCCAGTGAAAGGACATGCTGTCTGAGGTGCGCTCACGCTCACACGGTGATTTGCAAACGTGTGCTGATAGGAGTGCCCCATCGATCGCACCAGTTCCGCAAGATCGAACTCGACACGCTCGGCTTGCTCGATCGACTGCTCGACGCGCGTCGCTTCGGACAGCGCGCTCAACAGCGTATGCAATCGAGCAGCGCCTTGGCGGGCACGATCGAGATAGACGCGCGCATCGCCTGCCACTTTCGAGTCCGCCGCCAGATTGTCGAGCGATGAGCTGACGATCGTGAGTGGTGTGCGCAGCTCGTGCGAAAGCTTCGAGCCCAGCGTTTGCAGATAGCTCGTGTATTCCTGGGCGCGTGCCAGCAGCTGTTTGAAGCTGCGCGCAAGCGCGCCGATCTCATCGCTCGCCTGCGTTCCAGGAATGTTTGTGTCGATGCGCCCTTCCGGGCCGACTGCTGTTGCGGTCGCGAGGCTGAGTCGGCGAATCCGCTGTGATAGTCGCGCGGCGAACAGCAGCGATATGCCGACGACAAGCAGCGTGGCAAGCAACGTGAAGTTGAGCAGTTGATTCAGCGCGCGATCCCGCAAGTGGATGAGTCGTTCGCCAGGTTGTTCCACCAACACGGCGCCGAGCAACTCGCCTTGGCTTCGCAGGGGCGCAGCGGCACGCACGAGCGACGGTTCCCCGGCGCCGGCGTCGAACCATATCGCCGACGCTTTACCGCCACGCGCTTGATCGACCGGCGCACCCCACATGCCATAGGGAAGGCCATAGGCACTGGCTGCCTGCGCTTCACGTGCGAGCAGGGGGCGGTACACGGAACGAAGAAATCCATCTTCCGTCGCGCGCATGCCGTAAGACGCCGGTTGCGGCAGGTCCGTAACGGATCCCGCACGGGCGAGGAGCCACCCTTGCTTGTCGATGACGGATACACGCGTGCCCATTGGCACATACGGCGCGAGTCGTTGGCGTAGCGCGGTAGATCCCATGTGCAAGTACGCGAGCGGCATAGGGCTTGGAGTCCGACCATTCGCGTCCACTGCGAAGACGGACAGCTGCGAGCCGAACAGCGCTAGCGGCGCCTGCAACTCGATCGCATACCCGCGCGGCGCTGCTCGCCACACACCTTCGACTGCGTTGATGCGTTGAGGCAGCGGGTTCCAAGGACTGCCGACGTCGCAAGCGCGTGCGATCAACGGCCCCGGCGCCTGCGCGCTCAAGGACCAGGCGTATTCGCGACCGAAGTCATCGCGCATGAATACGACGACGCGATCGAAGCGGCCATTAGGCAGCTCATCTTCGCCGTTCGGCGCTTCATAGCGCAGGGTCGTGTCGTGTACCGCGATGTAGAGCTGCATGCTGCGACCGTGCACGCCAAGGCGCAGTGTCGACTGCAGACCGGGTACCGCGCGGCCAGGCTCGGGCCATTCATCGGGAAAGCCGTCAATCAAGGGCTGTGCATCGAGCAGCGGCGCGAACACATCGCCACGGGAAGCATCGAAGCGCTCGCGCAATTCGGGCACTCGGTACAGCAACTCGGGTTCAGCTGCGACGACTTTGGCGAGCACATCGGCCGTCGTGAGCAGCGACTCTTCCTGTCCGCGACGTAACGCCGTTTCCATTTGCTGCGCATAGCGGCAGCCCGCCCAGGGCAGGACGAGCGTGAGCAAGCTCAACAGCAGTAGTTTCGCGCGCAGCGACATGGCGCTTGGCGGTGTGTCTAGTATGAAACAGCGACTCGGGCATCCTGCCACTCGCGCTGTACCTCAGGTGAAAAAGCGTGGTTTTTCCCCTTCGCTCGCCACCTGCGGCGACGGGCACATCCCCGTGCCTGGGTGGCACTCGACAGAGTATGTTTCATGCTTCGGGTTCGTGCCGCGCGATGAACAACGACCTAGCGCTCGTTCCAGCGATAGCCCATGCCGTACATGGTTTCGATGCGATCGAAGGCGGCATCGATAGCTTGGAATTTGCGACGGATGCGTTTGACGTGCGAGGTGATCGTGTTGTCGTCGAGCACGACATTCGCGGCATCCATGAGCTGCTGGCGATTCTTGACGTGACCTGGGTTCTTGGCGAGCGCGTGCACGATCCAGAACTCTGTGAGCGTCAGCCCGAGCGGCTGGTCGCGCCACGTGGCGTGCAGTCGTGCGCCATCGATCATGAGATCGCCGCGATTGAGCGTCTGTTCGCGACTTTCGGGCTGTGTGAGTGCATCGATGCGTCGGAACAGCGCATTCACGCGCGCCAGCAGATGCGTGAGGCTCAAGTCCTTGGTCAAGTAATCATCGGCACCGAGCCGCAGGCCGGATACTGCATCGAGCTCACTGTCGCGCGCTGTGAGGAAGATGATCGGCAGCTCGGCCGACATCGAACGTAGCTCGCGACAGAGATCGAAGCCCCCTTCCGGCTCGTCCTTCAGTCCGACGTCGATGACCGCAAGATCGGGCAATCTGGCTCTGAAGCCTTCGAGCGCCTCGGGCCGCGAGCCGTACGTACGCACGCCGTAGCCACTGCGCTGGAAGGCAGCGGCGTAGTTGTCGCGAATGGCGGGCTCGTCTTCGACGATGGCGATGAGTTTTTTCATGGCGTGGAAGTGTAATGCGGCCGCTGGGGCGGCGGCGCAGGCGCCACGATTGATCACA
>JBEVDW010000496.1:0-3592 GCA_040513115.1 Steroidobacteraceae bacterium
CCGCTCTCGCAAATTTCTGTGTGCTGCCCATGAGTACCCGTAACGTTCGACCCAGTGCCCACCTTGCCAGCGTCCGCTATGAGATCCGTGGCGACTTGGCGCGCCGTGCAAATGAAATGGAACGGCAGGGCTACGACATCGTGCCGCTGAACATCGGCAATCCGGGTGTCTTCGGTTTTCGCACACCTGAAACCATGCGGCTCGCGATGATCGAAAACCTGCGTGCGAGCGAGGCCTACTGCCACCAGAAAGGCATCTTCCCCGCGCGCGAAGCGATCGTGATGCAGCAACAGAGCCGCGGCGTGCGCAACGTCAGTGCCGATGAAGTGTTCATGGGCAATGGCGTGAGCGAGTTGATCGACCTCGTGTTGCGGGCGCTGTTGTCGAGCGACGATGAGGTGCTGGTCCCCAGTCCGGACTATCCGTTGTGGACCGCGGCCGTGAATTTGAATCGCGGCAAGGCCGTGCACTATCCGTGTCGGCCGGAGAACCGCTTCGAGCCCGACGTCAAGGAGATCGAGGCGCTGATCACCCCGCGTACGCGCGCCATCGTCGTGATCAATCCCAACAACCCGACCGGTGCTGTGTACTCGCGCGCGACGCTCGAGGCGATCGCGCGGTTGGCGGAGAAACATCACCTCGTGGTGTTCAGCGACGAGATCTACGACCAGATTCTCTACGACGGCGCCGAGTTCGTGCCCATGGCGACGCTGATTCACACGGCCTTGTGCGTCACGCTGTCCGGATTGTCGAAGGTGTATCGCGCTTGCGGTTACCGCGTCGGCTGGGCGGTGTTCTCGGGCGATGTCGAGCATGCGCGCGAATACATCGGCGCGATGGACAAGCTCTCATCGCTGCGTTTGTGCAGCAACGTGCCGGGTCAATGGGCCGTGCAGACCGCCCTCGGCGGCTATCAAAGCATCTACGAGCTCACGCGGCCCGGCGGACGTTTGTTCGAGTCGCGCAAAGCCATCCTGGAAGGTGTCGCGCGCAGCAAGTACCTGCAAGCGCAGAGCCCGCGCGGCGCGATCTACGCCTTCATCGGTATCCGTTCCGGCGTGCTGCCCCAATTCGACGATCAGCAGTTCGCCATGGATCTGCTGGAGCACAAGCATGTGCTCATCGCGCCCGGCACGAGCTTCAACACGCCGTATCGCAATCACTTCCGCATCACCAACCTGCCGCGTGCCGAAGTGATCGCAGATGTGTTCAATCGCATGGAAGAAGTGTTGGACAGCTATGCAAACGGCGATGAGCCGGTATCGCGCCCAGCGCCGGAGCTGAAGGTGCTGCAGGCGGCGAAGAAGTAGAAGACGGGAAGGGTCGGGTCCCGGGGCGGCGCAACCGCTAGCGCCCCGTCGCAGCTATAGTCCACCCCTGTGGACCTTCATCATCACCTTTCAACTGGCGTCACCGTACTCACCGCCAGCCGTCGCCTCGCCCACGCGCTCCGAACGGCTTACGCCACGCACGCGCAACAGCAGTCGTTGACTGCATGGCGCACGCCTGTCGTGCTGCCGTGGACCACGTGGCTGCGTCAGCAATGGCTGGATGCTCGTGCCCGTGGGAAGACGACTGAGCCGCTGCGTCTATTGAGCCCCGCGCAAGCGCGACTGATCTGGGAACAGATCGTCGTTTCGCATCCCCTCGCTCAAGAGCTGCTCAATCCCAGTGCGGCGGCACGTATCGCACAGCGGAGCTGGCGCCGCTTGCACGACTATCTGATTCCGATCGATCGACTGCTGGAGTTCGATGCGGAAGAGCCAGCAGCCTTGCACGCCTGGTCGCTGGAGTTCATGCGACGTTGCGCATCGCTGCGAGCCCTGGACGAAGCGCAGCTCACTCAATGGGCATGGGATGGGAATCTGACACCGCCTGAGCCGATCGCACTCGTGGGCTTCGATGCTCACACGCCCGCGCTGCACAGACTCATCACCCGTTGGGAAGGGCAGGGATCGATTCGTTCGATGGCCTCACCACGTCCCGCGACAGACATCGTGGTCGTCGGCTTGCAGGATCGCGAAGCAGAAGTCGAAGCAGCGGCACGATGGGCTCGCCAGTGCGTGGAGGCGAAGCAGCGCTCCATCGCCATCATCATGGCGGATGTGGCGACTCGACACGACGAGATCCGAAGGCGCTTCGAAGAAGTGTTTGCCCCGGCCAGCCGCGGTCTGACCGAATCGACCGCGCCGCCGCCTTTCATCATTGCGGCACCACAACCGCTCGCGCACTTCCCCATCGTCGATGCGGCGTTGCTGTCTCTGCACTTGGTTCAGGGTCAATGCAACAGTCGTGTGGCTGGACGGGTGCTGCGGTCGCCATTTCTGCGAGCTTCTGAATCTGAGTGCGACGTGCGTGCACGGGCGGATGCACGCTTGCGGCAGGAACAACGCGACCGGTGGGATGCAATCGAGCTGGAGCGCTGGGCAGCCGTCACCGAATGCACGCAATTGGAATTCGCCATGCGCGAGGTCACGCGGCTTCAGCGTGCGTTGCCATCGCGCGCAATACCGAGCATGTGGGCGGAACATTTCCACGCGCTGCTGCGAGCATTCGGTTGGCCGGGAGAACGCACGCTCTCCAGTGTCGAGCAACAAACGATGGTGAAGTTCCAAGGCACGCTCGCGGAGCTGGGGAGTCTGGATTCGGTGACCTCGTCTGTGTCACTGGCCGAAGCCCTGCGCGAGCTGGGTCGCCTTGCACTCGATACGCCGTTCGAACCGGAGACCCCGGCCGCGGCCGTGACGATCATCGATCCAACGACGGTCTCGGGTATGTCCTTCGATGCCGTGTGGATTGCAGGGCTCGACGCGACGCAATTGCCTGCACCCATCAACCCCGATCCACTGATTCCGCTCGCGTTGCAACGCCTGGCGGGAATGCCGGAATCTTCGGCCGATGCGAACTTCAAACACACACGCATCCGGCTCGAACGCTTGTTGTCCAGCGCGAAATCAATCGTGCTGAGCTGGCCGCGCGCGGAAGGAGATGCCGAGTTGCAGATGAGTCCCCTGCTGGCATCTCTGCCTCGAGGTGACCTGTCCTTGCCGAAGGCAGATGTCAGTTGGCAACACGCCATCTTCGCCGCTCGGCCGGCACTCGAAGTGCTTGCCGACGATCGCGCGCCGGCGTTGCAGGAACGCATCGCACGAGGAGGCGCTCGCACGCTCGAGCTGCAATCGCTGTGTGCCTTTCGAGCGCAGGCTACCCTCAGGCTCAGAGCCGAACCGTTGGCGCGTGTCAGCTCGGGGTTGGAGCCTGCCGATCGCGGCAAGCTGCTGCATCGAGTCCTCGAATCACTGTGGCTCGAACTGGGAGATCAGGCGCGGCTGTTGGCGATGGACCCGGTCGAGCTGCGAGGCCGCGTGCGCGAGCTGGCGCAACTGCATGCGAATCAGGCCATTCCTTCGACGACGCGCGCGCGTGCCACGTTGTCGCGACTCGCCGTCGAGCACGTGACCCAGCAAGTGCTGGCGCTGGTCGAAATAGATCGACGTCGACCGCCATTTGTCATTCGTCGTGCCGAACGCGACGAGTCGTACACGATCGCTGGTCTGCAATTGCGTTTGCAGCCTGATCGCATCGATCAGTT
>JBEVDW010000497.1:0-6921 GCA_040513115.1 Steroidobacteraceae bacterium
GGCGGAGGCGTGATGGCTGTATCCGATTCGCCATTGATGAATGCGCTGCGCACCGAACGTGGTACGCAGGCGTTCTTTGCGCTGCTGCTGCTCGTCGGCATCGGCGTGCCTGCGTTGCATGCGTTCATGCCCACCGATTCCGCGCTGAACGTCTCGACCTACACGATGACGCTCATCGGCAAGTACATGACGTACGCGTTGCTCGCGGTCGCCGTCGATCTCGTGTGGGGTTACTGCGGCATCCTGAGTCTGGGTCACGCTGCGTTCTTCGCGCTCGGCGGTTACGGCATGGGCATGTATCTGATGCGTCAGATCGGCCCGCGCGGCGTGTACGGCGATCCGATCCTGCCGGACTTCATGGTGTTCCTGAACTGGAAGGAGCTGCCGTGGTTCTGGTACGGCTTCGACATGTTCTGGTTCGCGATGCTGATGGTCATGCTGGTGCCTGCCGTGCTCGCGTTCGTGTTCGGTTTTCTCGCGTTCCGTTCACGCGTCACGGGCGTGTACCTCTCGATCATCACGCAAGCGCTCACCTTCGCTCTCATGCTCGCGTTCTTCCGCAACGACATGGGCTTCGGCGGCAACAACGGCATGACGGATTTCAAGGAGATCCTCGGCTTCAACATCAATGCGTCGAGCACGCGCATCTCGTTGTTCGTTGCCTCGTCGATTGCGCTCGGCCTGGGATTTCTCGCGTGCAAGTACCTGACGTTGTCTCGTGCGGGCCGAGTCGTGAAAGCCGTGCGTGATGCGGAGAGCCGTACGCGCTTCATCGGCTATCGGGTGGAGTCATACAAGCTGTGGGTGTGGGTGTTCTCGGCTGTGCTCGCCGGCATCGCTGGTGCGCTGTACGTACCGCAGGTCGGCATCATCAACCCGAGCGAGTTTCAACCGATCAACTCCATTGAAGTCGTCATCTGGGTTGCGGTAGGTGGACGAGGCACCTTGTATGGCGCGGCCGCCGGCGCAGTGCTCGTGAACTACGCAAAGACTTACTTCACCGCCGCTCTGCCTGAATACTGGCTCTATGCCCTCGGCATCCTGTTCGTGCTCGTCACCTTGTTCCTGCCACGCGGCGTCGTGGGGTTGTTCGGCGCGTCGGTGCGCAAGGTTCCGGCTCGTGAAAGTGCCGGCAAAGCGGCACCTGCACTCGAGGCGCAGCCATGAACGCGAAAGCCCTCGTGCGCAACGGCTGGGAGAAGATCATCGGCCGCGGATATCGCAGCGACAAAGAACCGTCGCCCGATCTGTCGCACGGAACCATTCTGTATCTCGAAGACCTCACCGTCAGCTTCGATGGCTTCAAGGCGTTGAACGCGCTGACGCTGTATGTGGATGTCGGCGAGCTTCGCTGCATCATCGGCCCGAACGGCGCCGGCAAGACCACGATGATGGATGTCATTACGGGCAAGACGCGGCCGGACTGCGGTTCAGCCTGGTTCGGGCAAACGATCGATCTGCTGACACTCACCGAACCTGAGATCGCGCAGGCGGGGATCGGCCGCAAGTTTCAAAAGCCCACCGTCTTCGAGAAGCACAACGTGTTCGAAAACCTCGAGCTCGCGGCTGCCGGCGACAAGACCATCTGGCACACCCTGTCCAAGCCGCTGACCGGCGAGCAACTAACGCGCATCGAAGAAGTCATGGCAGGGGTCAATCTTTCCGAGTCCCGGCACGCCATGGCGGGCACTCTCTCGCACGGACAGAAGCAGTGGCTCGAGATCGGCATGTTGCTCATGCAGGATCCGCAGCTCTTGCTCGTCGATGAGCCCGTTGCCGGCATGACGCCTCAGGAAGTCGAGCGCACGGCTGAGCTGTTGTTGTCGCTCGCAGGAAAACATTCAGTCGTCGTCGTCGAGCACGACATGGAATTCGTGCGCTCGATCGCCAAGCGGGTGACCGTGTTGCACGAAGGCAGCGTGTTGGCAGAAGGAACGATCGACGAAGTGCAGGCGAATGCGAAGGTCGTTGAGGTGTACTTGGGTGAGTGAATGCTCCACATCCAATCCCTAAATCAGTTCTACGGCGGCAGCCACATTCTCTGGGATGTCGACATGCTCGTGCCTCAGAGCTCGATCACGTGCCTCATGGGCCGCAACGGCATGGGCAAGACCACGCTGCTGAAGTGCATCATGGGATTGCTGCCGATCACGTCGGGCCAGATGAAGTACGAGGACATCGAGCTGCGAACACAGGCCGCGGACCGGCGCGCTCGCATGCGCATTGGTTACGTGCCGCAAGGACGCGAGATCTTTTCTCAGCTCACAGTGGAGGAGAACCTGCGCATCGGTCTGGGAGCGCGCGCCGATCGCAAGCGCGACGTGCCGGCGCAGATCTTTGAGATCTTCCCCGTGCTGAAGAAAATGCTGCGACGACGCGGCGGCGATCTCTCCGGTGGACAACAGCAGCAGCTCGCCATCGGTCGTGCCCTGGTGCTGGAGCCGCGCCTGCTGATTCTCGATGAACCGACCGAAGGCATTCAGCCCAACATCGTGCACGAGATTGGAGATATCCTCCTCCGCCTGAATCGCGAGACGAATCTCACCGTCCTGCTGGTCGAGCAGAAGCTGCCGTTTGCGCGGCGCGTGGCCAGCGATTTCCGCATCATCGACAAAGGTCGCGTGGTTGTCGGCGGCAAGATGGGCGAGCTCAGCGATGAGATGGTCAGGCATCACTTGAGCGTGTGAGGCGAGTTGGTTGCACAACTGGATACGTCGGGCTGGCAGGCTGCACTCGAGCTGCGCTACGAGTCACGAGCGGATAGAACCGTTCTCGCGCATCGTCGGCATGTCGGGCCGCTCATCGTTCAGCGTCCGTTCTATCCGGAAGGAGGGATTTGTCACAGCTACATCGTGCATCCTCCCGGCGGAGTCGTCGGTGGCGATGAGCTGACGCTCGATGTCGATTGCGGCCCGGGCGCGCATGCGGTGATCACGACGCCGGCGGCGGCGAAGTTCTATCGCAGTGAAGGTGCGATTGCGCGGCAGCTGCAACGCCTGTCGTTGACGGGCGCAAGTCTCGAATGGCTGCCGCAGGAGACGATCTACTATCCCGGCGCTTGCGCTCGCTCGACGACGCGTGTGCACGTCGCTGCCGAGTCGCGCTTCATCGGATGGGAAGTCGTATGCCTCGGCTTGCCTGCACGCAAGCAGCCGTTCGAAGCCGGCGCATTGCAGCTTGGATTCGAGCTATGGAGCGGCGACACGCCACGTTATCTCGACCGCTTGCAGGTCCGAGGTGGAGCGGACGCGCTGACGGCGGCTTGGGGATGGGCCGATCAAACGTGCCTGGGTACGATGCTGACGTGGCCCGCGCGGCGCGAATGGGTCGAGCTCGCTCGCAGCGTGCAAAGCACGGCGGTGCAGATTGCGGTCACGCTGGTCGACGGCGTGCTCGTGTGTCGAAGCCTGGGTCAGCAAGCCGAGTCCGTGCGCGCTGCGTTGATCGACGTGTGGCAGGTGTTGCGTCCAGTTCTGTTTGGCATTCCGGCCGTACGGCCACGTATTTGGGCCACATAGTCCAACAACTCACGAGCTACTCATCCATCGCACATGGAACTCACCCCCAGAGAAAAAGACAAGCTCCTCCTCTTCACCGCCGCGCTCCTCGCCGAGCGCCGCAAGGCGCGTGGATTGAAGTTGAACTACCCGGAAGCGGTCGCACTGATTTCCGCCGCGATCCTGGAAGGCGCGCGCGACGGCAAGAGCGTCGCGGAGTTGATGAGCTACGGCACAATCATCCTCTCGCGCAACGACGTGATGGATGGCATTCCCGAGATGATTCCCGAGGTTCAGGTCGAAGCGACTTTCCCAGACGGCACGAAGCTGGTGACAGTACACAACCCAATCCCTTGAGCCTGCGGCGCCGATTGATCGACGCGTCCCCTCCCTTGCGCAGCGGGGAGGGACAGGGTGGGGGTAGACAAAGGCACATCACATGATCCCAGGCGAACTCTTCACAGAACCCGGCGACATTGAGCTCAACGCCGGCAGAGCCACGATCAAAGTCCGCGTCGGCAACACCGGCGATCGTCCCATCCAAGTCGGCTCGCACTACCACTTCTACGAAACGAACACCGCACTGAAGTTCGATCGCCCGCCAACGCGCGGTTTCCGTTTGAACATTCCCGCGGGCACAGCCGTGCGTTTCGAGCCCGGTCAGGAGCGCGAAGTCGAGCTCGTCGCGTACGCGGGCGACGGCGTGGTCTATGGTTTCAACGCCAGGGTGATGGGCAAGCTATGACTCGTATCACTCGTATCGCTTACGCCGAAATGTACGGCCCCACCGTCGGCGATCGTGTTCGCCTCGGCGACACCGAGCTCATCATCGAAGTCGAGCGCGACCACACGATCTACGGCGATGAAGTGAAGTTCGGCGGCGGCAAAGTGATTCGCGACGGCATGGGGCAGGGACAGCGCACGTCCAAAGAAGTCGTCGATGCCGTCATCACCAACGTATTGATCCTCGATCACTGGGGCATCGTCAAAGCGGACATCGGCATCAAGCACGGACGCATCGTTGGCATCGGCAAAGCCGGCAACCCCGACGTGCAACCCGGCGTGAACATCATCATCGGCGCAGGCACTGAAGCGATCGCTGGCGAGGGATTGATCGCCACTGCCGGCGCCATCGATGCACACATTCATTTCATTTGTCCGCAGCAGGTCGATGATGCGTTGATGTCCGGTACCACCACCATGATCGGTGGTGGCACGGGTCCCGCAGCAGGCACGACAGCAACCACCTGCACACCAGGCCCGTGGTACATCGAGCGCATGTATCAATCCGTCGAAGAGCTGCCGATCAACTTCGGCCTGCTCGGCAAGGGCAATGCAAGCCTGCCTGCGCCGCTCGATGAACAGATCGAAGCCGGCGTCATGGGATTGAAGCTTCACGAAGACTGGGGAACGACACCCGCCGCGATCGACAACTGCCTGGCTGCAGCGGAGAAGTACGACATCCAGGTCGCCATCCACACCGACACGTTGAACGAGTCCGGCTTCGTCGAAGACACCATAGCCGCGTTCAAAGGACGCGCCATCCACACGTATCACACCGAAGGCGCAGGGGGCGGACACGCGCCCGACATCATCAAAGCCTGCGGCGAAGCCAACGTCCTGCCGTCATCCACCAACCCCACGCGGCCGTACACCATCAACACGGTCGACGAACACCTGGACATGTTGATGGTCTGCCATCACCTGGATCCAGGCATCGCGGAGGACGTCGCCTTTGCTGAATCCCGCATCCGCCGCGAAACCATCGCCGCCGAGGACATCCTCCACGACCTCGGCGCATTCTCGATGATCTCATCCGACTCGCAGGCGATGGGCCGCATCGGCGAAGTCGTCACGCGCACGTGGCAAACCGCACACAAGATGAAAGTGCAACGCGGCCCGCTGCCGCAGGACAACGCACGCGCCGACAACTTCCGCGCACGCCGCTACGTCGCGAAGTACACGATCAATCCCGCCATCACGCACGGCATCGCACACGAAGTCGGTTCGATCGAGATCGGCAAGCTCGCGGATATCGTGCTGTGGCGTCCGGCGTTCTTCGGTGCGAAGCCCGCGATGATCATCAAAGGCGGGATGATCGTAGCGGCACCGATGGGGGACCCCAACGCATCCATCCCCACGCCGCAGCCGGTTCACTATCGGCCGATGTTTGGTGCCCTGGGTGGCGCGAGATCGGCGACGTCGGTGAGCTTCGTATCGCAAGCCGGGTTGGACAGTGGCATGGCGGAGCGCCTGAAGCTAAGGAAGCGGTTGGTCGCGGTACGAGGCACACGCACTGTACGTAAGCGGGACCTCGTCTTGAATGACTACCAGCCCCAGATCGAGGTCGACGCTCAGACATATCAGGTGCGTGCGGATGGGCAGCCGCTGACGTGTGAGCCGGCGAAGGTATTGCCGCTGGCGCAGCGGTACTTTCTGTTTTGATGGATGCAGTGCAAAAAACCTAGCGGAGCATACCTGTTCGCCTCGCGCCCATGACCATGCGCGTATCGCGGCGACACTCGCGCGGTCATAAGATCCGTCATTGCTGGGCACGAGTTTGACTGCGACCAAGCGCTACGACTAGCCTTCCGCCTTGTCGCCTATCCTTCCAAGAAGGCATACAACAAAAACGTCAGAAGGACTTGAACAGATGCAGGAAGTCGGCCTCGTAGCAGCGGACGTGTCATTCCAAATTGCGACGTTTAGGTCGCCTATTTGTTGTTATGCGTGAAAGCGTCATAGGAGCACTGCTAGTTCTGGTTGTCGTGTGCCCATTGACGAGTTGGGCGGCACAGAAGGCTGATCTTGTCGTGGTTAAGAAGTCAGAGTCGCGCCTGTACCTCAAGCGCGGAGGACAGACCCTCGAATCGTTTCGGGTGGCTTTCGGGGCAAGCCCGAAGGGACACAAGGAACGCGAGGGGGATGAACGAACACCGGAAGGGCGCTATGTGCTCGACTCAAAAAACGCACAAAGCGCCTTCTACAAGTCGATCCACATTTCTTACCCGAATGTTCAAGACTTGGCGAAAGCCAAATCGAAGGGCGTTCCGCCAGGTGGTTTGATCATGATCCATGGCCAGAAGAATGGTCTGGCTTGGCTCGCGCCTGTGTCTCAGCTATTCAATTGGACCGACGGATGCATAGCGTTGAAGAATAAAGATATGGATGTCGTTTGGAGCGCAGTAGATGCTGGCACTCCCATTGAGATTTATCAGTAGCTCGCATAACAACCGCGTGGAGTTCGCGCTGGCGCGCCCGACTCGCAAAAACGATGCGCTTTTGCTCGCGGCTCACGCGGGGCGTTAGGCGACACAGCGTGAGCACCTCGCGAATTGGACTCGTGCCCTTGGAGCCAGACGGCGAGCGGCTCGTCGCGTATCTCGAACGGAGGACACCATGGGACTCTTGACCTTCAGTATCA
>JBEVDW010000498.1:0-3830 GCA_040513115.1 Steroidobacteraceae bacterium
AGCCTGATCGTGCGCTGCTGCGCCCTTGCCCTCGTTGTCTTCGGCGCCACCGCGCATGCCCAGACGCGCGAGCTGTCCGCGCGCGGTCAGCTGCTGGATCGCATTGCCGCCATCGTGAACGATGGCGTGGTGCTGTCGAGCCAGCTGGAGCGCGAGACCGACGAAGTGACCGAGCGCCTGCGTCAGCAAAGAACCGAGCTGCCGCCCCGCACCGTGCTGCGCAAGCAAGTGCTGGAACGGCTCGTGCTGCAGGAGATCCAGCTGCAGCGCGCCGACAAGATCGGCATTCAGGTGTCGGACGAAATGTTGAACGGCGCGTTGAACGACGTGGCGCAACGCAACGGCATCAACTTCAGCGATCTGCCACAGACACTCGAACAGCAAGGCATCGACTATCGCGACTACCGTGATGAGATCCGCCGGACGCTCACCCTGCAGCTGCTGCGCCAACGCGATGTGCTCCAGCGCATCAATGTCTCGCCGCGCGAGCTGGAACAGTTCATGGCGCGCCAGCAGAACGCTCCGGATCAAAACTCCGAGTACAACCTCTCTCACATCCTCATTTCTGTCCCTGTCGCCGCTACACCCGAACAACTGAGCGCACGCGAGCAACGTGCCAAAGAGGTGCATGACAAAGCCGCCGCGGGACAGGACTTCGCGCAGCTCGCCGTTTCCTATTCCGAGAGCAGCACGAATATCGAAGGCGGTGCCCTCGGCTGGCGTAAGGCAACTCAGATTCCTTCCATCGCGAGCGAGCAGATCGCGAAGATGAAGCCGGGCGAAGTGACGCAGCCGATCCGCACACCGAGTGGCTTCCACCTCTTTCGCTTGAACGAAGTGCGCGGCTCGCAGCAGTCGGTGCAGTCGCAAATCCATTCG
Source organism: Steroidobacteraceae bacterium (assembly GCA_040513115.1). Lineage (GTDB taxonomy): Bacteria > Pseudomonadota > Gammaproteobacteria > Steroidobacterales > Steroidobacteraceae > DATELY01. The sequence continues at coordinate 880 of JBEVDW010000498.1, forward strand.
CGTCACATCCTGATGCGCACCAACGAGCTGGAAGACGACGAGACCGTGCGACAGAAGCTGTCGAAGATTCGCGAGCGCGTGCTCACGGGCGGCGAAGATTTCGGCGCGATCGCGGCCGTCACATCGCAGGATCCGGGCTCCGCACCCGGTGGCGGAGATCTAGGCTGGGCTGGCCCCGGCACCTTCGATCCGGAGTTCGAGAAACAACTGGATGCGCTCAACGAGAACGGGATCAGCGAGCCGTTCAAGACACAGTTTGGTTGGCACCTCGTGCAGCTGCTGGGACGACGCGTGCACGATGTAAGCGATGACATGCGCCGCAATCGCGCCTTTGCAGCCCTGCGCGAGTCCAAGGCCGAAGAAGAAACCGAGCTGTGGCTGCGTCGTTTGCGTGACGAAGCGTTCGTCGACTACCGCATGTAACGGCGCGGCCCCTGCCGCGCTCACGACTCGCCGTGAGCACCACGCCACGAATCATCATCACTTCCGGCGAGCCTGCTGGCATTGGCCCCGACCTTTGCCTGGCCGTCGCACAGCACGAGTGGCCCGCCCAGCTGATCTTCGCGGCGGATGAACATCTGCTGCAGTCACGCGCGAGGGATCTGGGGGTCCCGGTTCGCATCTCCTACTACGACCCGGGTCACTGCGCTCGAGCCCATCGGTCTGGTGAACTGCAGGTCATGCACGTTCCAGTCCGGGAGCCGGTCGCAGCGGGCAAACTGAACACCGCGAATGCGCGCTACGTGCTGGATCTGCTCGATCGCGCGTGCGACGGCTGCATGAGCGGCGAGTTCGCGGCGATGGTGACTGCACCCGTGCAGAAAAGCGTGATCATCGATGCGGGCGTTCCGTTCTCCGGCCACACCGAGTATCTGGCGCATCGTTCCGGCGGAGCGCTGCCTGTCATGATGTTGGCCGCCGAGAATTTGCGCGTCGCGCTCGTGACCACTCACTTGCCACTCGCCCGAGTACCTGCGGCAATCCAACCGCAATTGCTGACGACGGTGCTGCGTACCCTGCACCACGATCTACGCCGGAAGTTTGGTATCGATCACCCGCGCATTCTCGTGCTGGGATTGAACCCGCACGCCGGCGAGAACGGACACTTGTGCCGGGAAGAAATCGAAGTGATCCTGCCGGTGCTGCAAACGCTGCGAGCCGAAGGCATGCATCTGACAGGCCCCGCACCGGCAGATACGGCATTTACTCCGCGGTTACTGGAACACGCGGACGCCGTGCTGGCCATGTATCACGACCAAGGCTTGCCCGTGTTGAAGTACGCCGGCTTCGGCCATGCCGTGAACGTAACGCTGGGGTTGCCCTTGATCCGAACGTCTGTCGATCACGGCACCGCGCTGGAGCTCGCCGGCAAGGGCACTGCCGATGCGGGAAGCCTGACTGCCGCCACCGTGCTCGCGATCGAGCTGGCTCAAACGAGTCGCGTTTCCTCCGCTTCGTAAGCAGAGGAAGTCGGACCCACATGTCCCGTCACATTCCGCGCAAGCGCTTCGGCCAGCATTTCCTGCATGCACAGAGCGTGATCGAGCGCATCGTGAGCAGCATCGATCCGCATCCCGGTGAGCCGCTGGTGGAAATCGGGCCAGGGTTGGGCGCCATCACCCTGCCGCTCCTCGCGCGCGTGCACGAGATGCACGCCGTGGAAATCGACCGCGATGCCATCCGGGAGCTGGCAATCAAGACCAGAGACCGCGGCACGCTGCACATCCACGAAGCGGACGTGCTCGACTTCGACTTCGCGCCACTGCGCACGACACCTCAGCAACTGCGACTCGTGGGCAACCTGCCGTACAACATATCGACACCGCTGCTGTTCCGACTCATGGAACAACGCGAGCACTTCCTGGATATGCACTTCATGCTGCAGAAGGAGGTGGTCGACCGCATGGCCGCGCAAGCCAACGATGACGCGTATGGTCGGCTCTCCGTGATGCTCGCGCCGTGGCTCGAAGTCGAACCGTTGTTCGACATCGGTCCGGGCGCCTTCCGTCCTCCTCCGCAAGTGACGTCCAGCTTCGTTCGCCTGCGACCGTACGCGGCACCTCCCTTCACCATCGACAATCGGAGCGCGTATAAGCAGGTGGTCGCAGCTGCGTTCTCGCAACGGCGCAAGACGCTGCGCAATGCGTTGAAGGCGTTGCTGGGAGAAGAGCTGATTCGTGCGGCCGGCATCGACCCCGGTGCGCGCGCGGAAACCGTTTCCCCTGCTCGGTTTGCGGCGCTCGCAAACCTGTGGCAGCGAGAAAAAAAACCAGTCATATAATCCGGCGGCCGACCGACCTCGAGACCCCAAAATCGCATCAAGAGGTACTAGATGGGCGCTTACAAGAAGATCCTGCTGGTCGTCGATCTGACCGAAGACAGCCAACGCATCGGCGAGCGCGCGAAATCCATCGCGGCGCTGTATCAAGCCGACATCACGCTGCTGCACGTGGTCGAATACGTACCCGTCGAGCCGATGGGCGAGGCGCTCTTGCCCACCGTGCAGATCGAAAGCGAGCTCATCGAGCGCGCGCGCACGAAGCTGGCCCAGCTCAGTACGCGCTTGGGGCTACAGGACGCGGTCCAGATCGTGGAGTCGGGCAGCATCAAAGCGGAGATCATCCGGGCCGCGCAGCGCTTGCACTGCGACCTGATCGTGCTCGGCAGTCGGGAGCGGCATGGCTTGGCGATCCTGCTCAACTTCACCGAAGACGCCGTGTTGCACGCGGCGCCGTGCGACGTACTCGCTGTGCGCCTGCCGAAGGCCTGAAGCGTTGGCCGGCTGTCATAACCGCCGGAATCAGCACATCGTGAGGTGCGTATGAGTACGTACTTGCCTAAACTAGACGCACTCCCGAACGAGTGCGCCGCCATGAAAAGAACTAGTCGCCACAAAATCCGGGTCGATGTCAGCACGAACTACGTCGATGACCAGTCGCGCCCCGAGGACG
>JBEVDW010000499.1:0-5024 GCA_040513115.1 Steroidobacteraceae bacterium
GCGCCGGAAAGACCTTGAGTGCGGGATCGAGCTGCAACAGCCGATTGAACAGGCTGTCGTAGAGCGCACCCGGATCGCCTGTTGGCAGATCGGTTCGACCTGTCGCTCCGATGAGCAACGTGTCACCACTAAAGAGTCGATCCTCCACATGGAAACACATCGAGTCCGCGGTATGTCCAGGCGTGTGCATGGCGTGCACACGTAGCTTGCCGACGATCAGCATGTCGCCGTCGTCCAGTCGCATGTCGACAAACGGTGCGGGACTGCGTCGATGCATCACGACCGGCACGTCGAGCAGCTCGCCGATGCGACGCGCCGCTGAAAAGTGATCCGCGTGCGTGTGTGTGTCGATCACATACTGAATGCGCAGACCATCGCGCGCGGCAAGGGCCCGATAGCGATCGACTTGCTTCAGCTCCGGATCGAAGAGGACCGCTGTGCATGACTCCTCGCAGCCCACGAGATAGGACCGACAACCACCGCTTGCGATCTGTTCGAAGAGCATGGCCAGGTCTCTGCTGGCGCGAAAATGCGCCGTTGGGACGTGGATTGCAGCATTGTGGGGGATGCGGTTTCAACCGCAGTCGGCGTAACGAGAGCGCTACGAGTGAGACGGAGAGGGTCGGCCCCATCCCGGTCCTGGCGCGTCACTTCCTTCGGTCGTCCCCTGCGTTGCAGAGTGACAGGAATTCGCCTATTGGATCCGTCAGCCCACAGCTTTGCGCGCAACCTGCGCTCGTGCTCGACGTTGTGCGACCGCACGCGCAAGCTGTTCGAGGACGGCCACCGAGCTCTGCCAATCGATGCAGCCATCCGTGATGCTCTGGCCATACTCCGGAACCCGGCCTGCAACGAGATCCTGCCGCCCCGCCTGCAGATGGCTCTCGACCATGAGGCCGGCGATGCGTTCCTCGCCGGCGGCAATTCTGTTTGCGATGTCGGCGGCGACTGCGGGTTGGTTCTCGGGCTTCTTGCTGCTGTTCCCGTGACTCACATCGATCATGATGCGCGACGGTAACTTCGCTGTCTTCAATTGCTCACAGACGGAATCGACACTGGCTGCATCGTAGTTCGGTGCTTTACCGCCGCGCAGGATGATGTGGCAGTCGGCATTGCCGGTGGTGGTTGCAATGGCGCTGTGCCCCTGCTTGGTGACCGCCAGAAAATGATGTGCGTGGGATGCGGCTTGCACGGCATCGATCGCGATCTTCACGTTGCCATCGGTACCGTTCTTGAAGCCGACGGGGCACGACAAACCGGATGTCATCTCGCGATGCACCTGACTTTCTGTGGTGCGTGCGCCGATCGCGCCCCAGGCAACGAGGTCTGCGATGTACTGCGGCGTGATGATGTCGAGGAATTCGCAGCCGGCGGGCAGGCCGAGCTCGTTGATGTCGCGCAAGAGTCCACGTGCGATGCGCAAGCCGCGATTGATATTGAAGCTGCCGTCGAGATCGGGATCGTTGATCAAGCCCTTCCAGCCGACCGTCGTACGCGGCTTCTCAAAATAGACGCGCATGACGATCTCCAATTCGCCCTTGAAGCGCTCGCGCTGTTCCTTCAGTCGACGCGCATAGTCCATGGCTGCCACTGGATCGTGGATCGAGCAAGGCCCAATGACGACGGCCAGGCGATCGTCGCGGCCGTGAAGAATCTCCTGCAATGCGCGGCGCGTTTGCGCCACGGTGGCGGCGACGGCCTCGGTACAGGGGAACTCATTCGTGACCTGCTCGGGGGTGACGAGCTCCCGGATCTCACGAATTCGTAAATCGTCGGTGCGGGCGTGCATGGTGGCTCCAATGGGCCAGTCGGTGGCGGCAAAAAAAAACCGCCAGGTGGCTGGCGGTTTTTATGGGTGTACTCGGGTTCTCTAGATCAAATCGAGTTCAGCCTTCCGCCAGTGGCTTCGGGTGCCAGAAGTAAAAGTAGAACCAATAGCGGGCGGAAGCGAAGGTCATGGGAAGGCTTGATAGCACAGGAGCGCGGGGCCGGGCAACAGCCGTATGAGGATTCAGTTGCAGGCCGGCCCGGTACAGGCTTCGTTCGAGATCGCCAGACTGTCCCAGGCCTGCTCGCGAACGAACTCGTCCAGCTGCTCCATCGCGCGCGGACCCCCGACAGCCAGGGCGCGGATGCCAATGAGCCACGGACCCGTGTCGACGATGTAGGCCACGGTGTGTTCAGTAGCTTGCACAGCTTGACGCCTACCCAGCGGCGGGATTGACCAACCTCGAAGCGCGTGGCCGTGCCGGCCGGAGCACGCCGGTGATGCCGGGGCAAGCGATGAACCCGAGGCGTAGACATACACGGCCGCCAGCATGTGCGAACCATTGATGACGAGCTCGTAGTAAGCGCTCGCGTCGCTCGAGCCGTCGAGCGTTTGAGGGGCTTCCCACTCGCGTGAAGGCGGCAACTCGCAGCGGGAAGACCCACCTGCTCTCTTCGTGCTGAACTGCGCCAGCGGCGATGTCGTGCAGGGGATCAGCCAGTGCTGGATGAGATGACAGCACACTCGCAAGGACGATCGTTCGCTTCATCGATTCTGCACTCGCTCTCGTCGGGATGACGAGTATCGGCGCGAATCGTGAGGATCGTGCGAAGGCTGCAGCAGCACGCGGAGGTGCCGCGCTCCAAAAACGTTCTTAGCGTGCGCGAATCAACTGATGACCTTCGTCATCAAGTTCGACATCTCACTTTCTGCACCTGCCGCGTCGTAAGCCTTCACGCCGAAGTAGTACGTGCCGGCAGGGAGTTGCTCGACGACGTACTGATCCATGCTTGCATTCTCGACGCGGATGCTCTTGCTGAGATTGTTGGCAGAGGTGCCATACACGATGGTGAAGCCGGCGAGATTCTGCAACGCACTACCATCGGTCTTCTGTTGCGGCGCTGCCCATTGCACGGTGGCCGAACCGATCACGCTTGCAACGATGGGCGGAAGCTCAACGGGAGCTTGCGTGGGCTGGCTCGGCGGTGTCGGTTCCTGCGTGCTGGGGCTCGGAGTGGGATCTGTGGTGGGCGCGATGGACGGCGCATCTGCTACTGCAGCTGCAGCTGCAGCTGCACTCTGCGTCTTCGATGAAGAGTCGTCATCGTCAAAACCGCAGCCGGTCAGTGCGGATGACAACAGCAACGCTGCCGTGAACAGCGCAATGCGCGAGCGCCCAGTGCCCATGTGCGTCTCCCTCGTGCTGTCCGCTCTCGCGCTGGCGCGCTTGGGCTGGACAGACTGTCGTTCGGATCACGAGCAAAGGACGCACATCAACCGGATCGCTTCGGGGCGATACGGGCGATACAAACGACGACGCTGATGTGGCGCGGCCGTTCGGCAACCCCGCTATCTTCACGATCGAAGACCGGAGGCTTTGCGTCCCCGCCTCGCGGCGGGTTTGCCCTTGGTGGCAACACACGGTTTCAAATGCACGCATGTTGTCTCAAGGCTCATTTGACAGGATGCGCCGCTGTCAGGCAACCCATGTCAGCGACCGATTTCAGCGACAGCGTGTGACTCAGTGCACAGTGTTGAGATCCGGGGTGTTCCGCCCGAGTCAGGGCCAGGGTGATGCGCTGATGATGGCCCTAAGCCGTCTTGGTTTCGGCCGCAACTTCCCTTCCGTCCGATGGCTCTGCCGACGAGATCGCGCGATGATCGCGCCCGTGTGCCGTGGCCCATCAGGACAAGGGGAGTCCTATGAGAGTGTCTCGTCGCCGTTTCATGGCCGGTGCGCTCGCCGGGACCTTGGGCGCCGGTTTGGGATTGGGCGTGCCGCGGCGCGCCAATGCATGGGGCGAGATTGCGGATCCCGGCGTGCTCGGCTCGCTTCCGGCGGGGGGGCACAAGGTGCTCGAGATCTTTCTCTACGGCGCCGTATCGCCGTGGGAAACGTTCTATGTACGTAACGGCATCGCCGATCCGTTCTTCGGCATGGATGCGCAGGTTTCGGACTTGGATTGGAGCGCCGGCTGCACGGGCATTCCTTCACCGGCGACGCAAACACAATCGTTCGGCAACGATGCGCTTGGCTCTGTGCACTGGGGACCCGCAACCAAGCCGCTGTGGCGCACCGACATCTTCAACCGCGCGCGCATGGTCGTGCAGCACCACAACCTCGAGCCGCATGAAGCCGCAATTCCACTGAACCTCACCGGACACGTCCTCGGTCGACCCAATTTCGCCGGGCTCGGTGCCGCCATCAGTCATCGACATGCGAATGCGGCGCATCCGCTGCCGTACTCATACGTCTTCATGCCCGATGGCGGCGCCACCGTCGGCGACAACTTCCAGGGCATGACCGCGACCGGGACACATGGCGGCGAGCACAAACCCTTGCTCCTGATGATGGGCACGTCCATCAGCAGCATCAGCACGCAACTCGCGCGTGCCGGGATGACGATGCAGGCGGATACGCTGCTTCGCTTCTACAACGCGGCCTACGCGGACAAGCTGCGGTGGACGACCGGCGATCTCGTGCGTAGCAAGGGCTATTCCGCATACAAGAGCAGCCTGGACAACCTGCTGGCCGCACCGCAGTTGTCGACTTTGATCAGCGGTGCCGGTCCCGTGCTCACGCCGGCGAATACGCAAGCTTGCGCGTCGTTCCTGCCGGGGATGCCGTTCTCGCCGCTGAATCGCACAGCTGCAGCGATTCGGTCGGCCGCCTATCTGCTATCGCAGCCCGAAGTCTCCGGCGGCGCGCGCTATGTCGGCGTCATCGATGGCGGGCTGCTGCAGTCCGGCGGCGCGGGATATGACACGCATGGCGATAGCGTCCTCGTTCAGTTCGTCAACGTGTTCAATGTGGCCGCGACGCTCGCTGAAGTAATCGATGCGAGTGCTACGCCCGCGCCGGGCAAGATCTCGCTCAACGATACGTTGGTAATCCTGCGCACCGAGTTCGGACGGACGCCAAACGCGAAAGGCGGCACGGGTCGCGATCATTGGCCCGGAGGCTACGTGAACACCTTGATCGGCGGTCCGGTGGCAACGCGTGGGATCGCGGGAAGCATCGGTTTCACCGATGGCG
>JBEVDW010000500.1:0-13096 GCA_040513115.1 Steroidobacteraceae bacterium
TCCGCGCCTCCAGCGTGAGCTCGTACATGAAGTGCGCGAGGAAGCGCGCCTGGTCGATGCTGCTCAGGTCGCTGAAGTGCCGGATTTCGGATTCGATGTTCATAACGGCGGTTGCGATGAGGTGAAGGGGCAAGAAGGCTTGCTGGTCAACTGGTCTGCTGGCCAGAGGGGTTCGTGCCCATGTTCCAAATCACTCCTCTGGCCAACGGACCAGCTACCCAAATCGCCAGCTGACCTGTTCTCACGCCGGGAAGAAGTCGATTGGCTTCGTCGTCGTGATCGTCTCGACATCGCGTGCCTCGAAGCGGAAGAGCTTCACGCGCGCGACCAGCTTGCGCTCCAGATCGGCGTCGTTGAGCTCGCTCGAGAGCACCAAACAATTCGTCACCGACCCGTCTGGCGCAATCGTCATCTCGAGCACCAGCTTGCCTTTGAGCTCCGGGTTCGTGCGCAGGGCGCGGCTGTAAAGCGCATAGATCGCGCTCTTGTTGCGATCGAAGATCAGCTCGATCTCTTCGCGGCTGCGGGCAGCCTTCGTGCTGTCCGAGGTCCGGCGCGCGCCACCGTCATTGGCTTCCTTCGCGAGCGTGGCCGAGGCCACTTGCGTCGTCTCATGACCGGTGAGCGAGCCTGCTCCGCTGCCATATCCACGGCTGAGCGACGCGGTATTGATACCGCCGCTGCTCGCACCCACGCGTGATGTGATCAGCGAACGTTCCGCACGCGTCTGCTCACCGACTGCGCCGGTCAGGTTCTTCGTCAGCGCTGCCTTCTCGACGATGGTGTTGTCACGTAGATCAGCGAGCTGATCCTGGAGCTTGAGCAAACCGGTGTTCTTCGCCTTCTCTCGCGCTTCCTCAGGCTTGGGCTGCGGTTGCGGCTTCGGCTCGGGCTTTACGGCTTCAGGCTTGGGCTCCTCTTTCGGCTCGACCTTCGGCGGCGGAGGAGGTGGCGGCGGCGCTTTCTTTTCGAGCACCAAGTTCACGACGCGATCCGGAATGGCGGGTGCGACGCGCTCGCTGCGATCCTGCACAGGCAGAAACGGAATGACGATCGCGAACAGGGCGAAGACGATCAGCAGGTTGCGCAGGATCTTGCGGAACCGCTGCTCGACCTCCTGGGTCGGCGACCACGGCAGCTCGTAGAGGCGGTAATACGGAGCCAGATTGAGCGTCGCGCTACTCACGGCGGGTCACCCTTTCGCCGTCGTCGCGCGTTCGCGCTCGATCACGGCGAGTGAGACCTTGCCGTAATCGGCATCGGTGCAGGTGGCCATGATCTTGCGCAGCACACTGTAGGGCACGCCGCGATCACCCATGATCGTGACTTCGCGCTCCTCAGGACGCTGTTCGGCGGCCTTGGAGAGCACGCGATCGGATTGACTCTTGAGCGCAGCGCTCAACGGCGCGATGACGTTGTCTTCTGCTTGAGCGACCTCGGTGACTTTGGCGATGAAGCGACCGTCGACCAGCACGTCTTCCTTGGTGACCATCACCACCACCGTCGGACGCGGCAGCGTCATCGCGACCGACTGCGGAATGGAGATGTTCTTGCTGTTCGGCAGGATCTCTACATCCGAGTTCTGCGTGATCAGATACACGCAGAGGATCATCAGCATGTCGATGAACGGCACGAGCGCCATGTGCGAGTCTTGGGAATGCTCGCGCTTGCGATGCCGCTTGATGCGATAAGGGGTCATGTCGGCGCGTCTCCCACGGACACGTTCGGAAACAGCTCGGCCATGTCCCAGCTCGAATTGGGCACGGCGAATACACGCACCGTGTCCATGACCTGCACCAAGGTGTCGTAAGCGATCTCGGGCTCCAGCAGGATCGTGGCGTCGCGGTGCTCTGGGTACTTGGATTTCACCAGCTGCAAGTACTCCGACAGGCCCTTGAGATCGTACTCACCCGCGCCGCGCGGTAACTGCTTGAGCACACCCGTTCCGCGGTCAGCCACATCGATCCCGGACTGACGCACGATCACCTCGAGATTCAATCCTTCCGGCAGATCCGGCACGGCGGCATCCGCACCCGGCAGATTCAGCTCGAGCACATGCGTGCGCGTGAACACCGCCGAGAAGATCAGGAAGAACACGAGGATGACCATCATGTCGATCATCGGCACGACGTTGAGTCCGTGCCGACCGCGATACCGGCGGTGATTCCGCTGGACGCGTCCCGCGGCCTTCGACTGCGACATGGCTCAGGCCATCCCGCGAGCCGGAGCAGCGCGAGTCGGTGCGGACACCACCTCGTCGAGCGCAGCCTCAGGCACCTGCCGGCGCTCGACGACTGCGTTCAGGAACTTCACGGCGGCGATTTCCAGGCTGTCGATCAACTTCGTGGTCTTCGCTTCCAGGAACATGTGCGCCAACAGCAGCGTGATCGCGACGATCAAGCCCGAGGCGGTGTTGTTCATCGCGACCGAAATACTCGCCGCCAGCAAGCTGGCCTTCTCCGCCGGGTTCGCGGTGGAGATCGCGGCGAACGCGCCGATGAGGCCGATGATGGTGCCGAGCAGACCCGTGAGCAGGCCGATGTTGGCGAGCGACGAGAGATAGTGCGTGCGCTTCTCCAGGCGCGGAATGATTTCGAGCAGGCTTTCGTCCATTGCCTTCTCGACGTCGTCGCGGCGTCGGGCGGTGGCCAGCCGTGCGATGCCGTAGTTGAGCACCGTCGCGATCGCCGACTTCGACTTCGACGTGATGGCGACCACCTGCTTGAAGTTGCCGGCTCCGATGAGCGGCGTCACTTCGTTCCACACGTTACGGTTCAGCACCATCTCCTTGGTGAGGTAGACCGTACGTTCGATGGCAATGGCCACACCGACGACGAAGATGACCGCGAGCGGATACAGGAAGAATCCACCCTCGCGGAAGAAATTGACTATGAAGTGATAGAACTCCATCGACGGCTCCTTAAAGGAATCGGGTCACCTGTTCAGGCCCGAATTGCAGCTGGTGATTGAGAAACGAAAAATGCGTTAGGTAAACGATTCAATGCCGAGAACCAATTCTCACTGCGCCTTGCCTGTAGGCGATCCGGAGGGTGCAGGCACCTCACCCGCGCCCCGACCCGCCGCAACAGCGTCGTAATACGTCACTTCTCGACGAAAAACGTCGCGATCCACGGGCGTGAGGGCCTCGTCCAGGAGCGTATTGAACGGCTGCCCGGGCAGCTCGCCGAGGTCCGCTTTCTTCCACGGGACGATGTACAGCACCTTGGGCAACTCACGGTTGCCCGTCACGACCGTCGTGTCCAGGTCCAGGCGATCGTTTGCGTTACGGCGGCGCGGAGTCTTGGGGGCATCAGCCGCTTTGGCTGGCTCCGCCGATGCCGGTGCTGCTTGCGCTGGCTTCTCGGGTGCGGTTGCTGGTGGCGCATCTTCCGCCACTACCGACCCCGCCCATACCGCGAGAACCATTGCGATCGCCCCTGGGATCGATGTCTTCATCTCACGCTCCTGCCCCTGGGGCGGTGGTGGGCGCAGCTGCCGGCGCCGCTTCAGCCGCCGCAGGTTCGTGGACGCCCAGGCGCGTACGCAGCTCTTTCACCCAGCTCTGAACCTTCGGCTGGGGATTCGGCTCGAGCTGTAAGTAACGTTCGTAACTTTCGAGGGCGCGCTGCGGCTGTTCCAGGTACAGGTCGTACAGAACGCCCAGGTTCAAATGCGCGAGCGCGTAGTTCGGATCGCTGCGGACGGCCTGTTGATAGGCCTCGTCTGCTTCTTTGAAGCGCCCGAGCTTGCGATACAGAATGCCGAGCTGGTTATGCGCAGGGGCGCTGTTGGGATTGCGCTGTATGGCCTGCTTCAACTCGGATTCCGCATCGCCATTGCGACCTGCTTTCGAATGCAGGATCGCAAGATTGATCAGCGGACCCGCATAGGTCGGGTGCTTGTCTGCGAGTTCCTTGAGCGCCCGCTCGGCTGCCGCGGTGTCACGCGCGCTCATGAGCTGCATGGCGCGTTCGTAGTCGGCAATCGCTTCGGGCGAATCGGTTGCCGTCGGTTGGCCCGCGGCTGCGGATGCCTCGCTCGTAACGGGCGCTGCTTCCTTGGGCGGAGAAGAAGTGCAAGCTGCGAGGCTCATCGCCATCACGACGACCAAAGACAAGCGCCGAGAAAGATCACCGCAGCGTGGAAACATAGTCTTCTCCCACTTCTGCCTTTGCATACCGCGCCGGATTCAGCTTCGCCAGCACCTCGAAGCTACGCTGGACCCAGGGGTCATAGATACCGTCTTTCGTACGCTGCGCATTCACCTCATGCAGCTCGATCGCCTTTTCCTCGAACGGGAACGCCTGTTCTTCCAACAGCACGTCGTACTGCTCGCGTTCCTCTGCGCTCAATTCCTTCGGCCGCTCGGAGCTCATGAGGTCGGCACCCAGCTGTCGATAGAGCTCGGCCATGCCGTAGGTTGCCGCGGTCGTCACTTCAGCCACCTGATAATCCAAAGCGCGGCCGTAGACGGACAATACCTTCTCCATCGCTGCTTTCTTCTGCTTCAGCGAACGATCGAGCGGCGCAACCAGTTTCACAGCCTGGAAACCCGCCACAGCAGGATCAGCTGATTCCAACGTTGCGCGTGCAGCCAGGTAGCGACTGCGATCGGTGCGTGCGCTGCCGGCCGCCTTGTCGGCACGCACGATTTCATCGAGCCATTTGGTCCGTGTGCGCACGTCGTTCTGCTGACCGGCCATGTCTGCCAGCTTTTGGCGCGCATTGACCGCCGGGTCCAACGGGCTCGGGAACTTCTCGACGTAGACGGCGTACACGCGCCCGGCATCAGCCGGCTGCTGCGCCTTCTCATATAGTTCCGCTGCCTGCCACAGCGCGGTGCGACGCGCTTCAGCCGACTCAGTTGTATTGGCAGCCATGCGCTCGAACTCAGCGGCCGATGCAGCGCCACGACCGGTCTCGAGATAAGCCACGGCCAGCTTGCGAGTAACCTCGGGTGCAAGCTCGTGATCGGGGTGATTGCGACGGAATCCCTCCAAGACTTCCGCTGCTTGCTGCCACTGTCCCGCGTTCACGAGCAGCGTCGCCGCATCGTATTCGGCATTGGCACGCACCTTCGCTCCCGGCGCCAGCATGCCGACGCGCAAGAAATCATTCACAGCAGCTTGAGTGTCGCCCGCCGTTTGCTTTGCTTCTGCCTGCTTGTAGATCGAAGCGGCGATGCGCTCGACGACTGCAGGCCGGTCAGGATCGTTCGCCGGCAGCAAGCCTTGTACCTTCAGGTAAGCGGCTTCCGCTTCTAGGTAGCGACCGCGATCGAACAGCGAATGGGCCAGCAGCGTGCTCGCCGTGCGTTGATGATTCGGCGCCACGGGCGGTTGGCGCGCGAGCACTTGCTGTGTCACTTCGATGGTGCGATCGAATTCGTTCAGCTTGAACAGCTCTTCCGCCGCCTTCGTCATCACGACGCCCGCTTCTGCATGTTCCGGGTAGCTGGTCGCGAACATCAACTGACTTTCGATCCCTTTGCGGTGCCATGCCGCGCGTTCGGCGCCGCTCAACGTGGCTTCCTGCTTGTCGTACGCGACGAGCGCTGCGTAGCCGGCGGCTTGCGACTTGGCATGCAACGGATACTCGTACGCTGTGCGCTCATATTCCTGCGCAGCTTCGGCATACCGCTTGTTGTCGAACAGCACTTCGGCCAGCAGATAGCGCGTGGCTGGCGCTTCGGGATCTTGCGGGAACGATTCCAACATCGCGCGATACCAACGTGCCGCTGCGACATAGTCGTCCGATTGCTTCGACTTCTGCGCGCGTGCGTGGTGGTACTCGGCGAGATCCTTCAAGTTGGACTTGAGCTGCGCCGCGACTTCGGGCGCATCCTGCGGCGTGCGATGTGCCCAGAACGGTGAGCCGAAGGCGTAACGCTCCACGAAGGCTTGCTTGCCGGCAATGACGAGCGATGCAAATCCGCCCTTGTCGTATGCTGCGATGGCGCGCGCTTGCAGCGATGGCGCATAGCGGTCGTCCGGGCGTCGAGCCGCGAAGGCTTCATATGCCTTCGCAGCGTCCTGGTAACGCTCCTTCTCGATGTACAGATCGCCGAGTGCTTCGTACAGCAAGTGGGCATAGACCGGATCGCCGCGCTCACGCAACATGGCGTCCAGCGTGTCGGGGCCGTCGACATCCGACGCCATGATCGCAAGCGCTCGGAATGCATCTGCTGACAGTTCACGCTCAGGGCGTGTGAGCGTCTGTGCATCGCGCAACTTGCCGTCGCGCGCCATCACGCGATCGAGCAGCTTCAAGAAAGACACGGCGCTTTCCTCGCCGCGGCTCTGCTTGAAGAGCGACCAGCCGTGCTTGTACAGGCCTTGTTCGTAGAAGCCAGTCGCAGTCCCCCCCGCGATCACGGCTGCATACGCGTCCTCAGCCGGCCGGTACTGTCCTTTGCTGAACAGGATCTCGCCGCGACGGAACTGCGCTTCGGTGATCCAGTGACTATTGGGATAGCGTTGCACCAGCTGATCGAGCACGACGAGCGCGCGATCCGGCTTGGCCTGCGCTTCATACGCGCGCGACAGCTGGTACATCACCGTGTCGTTGCGAGCGTAGTCGGGATACGTCTTCAACAAGCTCTCGTAGAGGTCGATCGCATCCTTGAGCTGCAAGCCCGAAGAAGGATCCACGATCTCTCCCGTGCCGCGGGCCTGCTCGTCGACTTCGACTTGCAAGTCGCCCAGTCGGCGCATGGCCTCCGCTTTCAACGCGGGGTTATCCGAATTCAGTTCGAGGAACTTGCGGTACTGCTCGATCGCCTGCTGCGGTTGAACGTCCGAAGGCGGCTCGGGCTTCACGACGATCTCGCGTTTCTCGAGATCTTTGATAGTGCCGGTCGTCTTCGCTTTGCGATCCGCAGCGACGGCAGCGGTCGCGAGCAGGACAGCGATCGCACCAGCGAGCAGTCGGGCGGCAGGATGCGTGCTCATGGCACGCTCCCGGTCGGCGCAGGTTGTTCGACCGGCACCGGAACGGAGCCTCCCTCAGGCTTGGCTCCCGAAGGGGAAGTGCTCGCGGCGCGATCGTAAATCGATGCCAACGCGAAACGCGCCTGCAACGAGTACGCGGCGAGACGTTGCTTCTGCGCCTCGAGCTCACGCACGGCGATCTGCGCCAGGTAGCGATTCTGCTTCTGCGCCGCCGCGTCGAGACGTGCAGACAGGTCGATCAGTCGCGGCTGCAATCCTGCAACCCGCGTCGCGAACTCTTCGGTGCGACGTGGATATTCTTCGCGTGCTCGCTGTACGAGCACCGAGCGACGCCGCGCTTCCTTCTGCGCCACGTCGAGCTCGCGCAGTTGCTTACGCTCGCGCCAGACGCGCGCTTTGTACGCACCGTTGAAGTTCCACAACAGCACACCCTCGAGCAAGCGCGTCTTCTCGCTCATCTCTTGCACGAGCGGATCGCTCTGATCGGCGCGACTCAACACGCTCTCGAGCTTCTTCACTTTGGCCCACTGCGCAAGCTCTCGCGCCGTCGCCAGGCCAGCCACGTCGTTATCGCGCTCGATCGCATTCATGCGCGCACCGAGATCCGCATTGCGCGCTTCCAGCTCATTGAGATCGACCTTGTCCAGGCTGGTCTCGATGGAGGGCAAGCGTTGTGCGTAGGCGCGTCTGCGCGTGTCGACCATGTCCTGGAAGGCCTCCACGCTCAACTGCCAGGCAGCGAGGTTGCGCTCCATGAAGCGCAGATCACGATAGTTCTTCAGTCCTTCCTGGAACTCGTGCGTCGCCAGCAAGTGATAGAGGTAGCGTGTTTCGGGTGCGTCGGGCAGGTTCTTCAGCTGCCAATACCAACCCGTCTGGTCCGCCTTGTCGTGCTCGAGAATTGCATCGAGCAAGCGCCCGGCCTGGATCGCCGCGATCGATTCATCGATGCGTTTGGATTCCTGCTCATAGGCCGTGACAGCTTGAAGGTAGTAGTCGGTTGCCTGGCGATTGGCATCCAGCTGCGCGTAGGCATAAGGAATTGCGAGGTAGGATTCCTGGACGGCAGCATCGAGCAAGTTGCGATCACGCAGCTCCAGCCACGGCACCAGCGCCTTGCTGTATTGCTTCTGACTAGAATCAGCCCAACCGACGCCCAGCAACGCCTTGTTCGAATGCGGCCCTTCGAGCCGCACGCGTTGCATGGCCACTTTCGCGTCGGCCGGACGGTTCGCCTGAAGTAGTGCAAAACCCAGCGCGAGATTCGCTTTGTCGCGCAACGCTGCGAGCTCAGCGGTGGCGCCGGTCGCCTGGCCTACTTCATCCAAGTAGCGCTGCGCATCGTCGATACGTCCCTTGCGCACGAGCGCCACACCGATGTTGAACCGGGCATAGGCTTGCCACGTTGCCATCTGCGCCTGCTCTTTCTTGGCCGGCTGCCAGCCTTCCAATTGCGCCAGCGCCTCGTCGTACCGATCCAGGTACATCAACACCTGAGCGTGCAGCAGACGC
This sequence comes from Steroidobacteraceae bacterium, assembly GCA_040513115.1. Taxonomy (GTDB): domain Bacteria; phylum Pseudomonadota; class Gammaproteobacteria; order Steroidobacterales; family Steroidobacteraceae; genus DATELY01. Next base: position 8,463 of record JBEVDW010000500.1, read on the forward strand.
CGCTCTGCTTCGAGCTCGCCCGGCAATGTGCCATTGATCGAGCGCAGGGCTTCATCGGCCTGAGCGAGATAGTTGCGCTGATACCAGACCTTTGCGAGATAGAACCACGCGCGGTTGCGGACGTCCGGCGGTACGTTGTCGTTGAGCAACGATTTGAAGATGCGGCCTGCCTCTTCATGCTGGCCGAGTGACAGGTACAGACCGCCCTTCAGCAACTCGGCTTCGATCGGATGGTGCGACACGCGATTCAAGGACTGTGCCGCATCGAGTCGCGTCAGCGCGCCGAGGTAGTCGTCCTGATAGAAATAGAACAACACCTCGCCCCAATGCAGATCGCGCACGGCTTGAGGCGTCCCGACTGTCGGTGCCGCTGTGCTTACTGCTGGCGCCTGGGCCGCATTCGCGCCGACACACGCGGTGACGCCCGCCAACACCGTCAGGCGTGCGTAACGCACGCGCTTCGCCAACTGTGACACGAGAAACTTCATGGCAGTGGACGGGAAGTTACTCCCACTGCTTCACGAGGAACTCGGGCTGTTGTTTGACGGCGCGATCGCTGATCTTCAGCTCGACGTACTTGGCGCCCACACCCTTCTCTACTTTGAGGTTCGCGCCGCGACGATAGTCGCGCACGTGCGGACCTTTGCCCGTGAAGAAAGCGACCAGCTCGTGCTCGCCGACCTTCAAATTGCCGATGAACACCCGATGCACGCCACCCTTCAACAGGGCTTCGGCTTCGCGCTCGGTGTACAGGTAGTTGGCCACTTCCTTGTTGTCGAGCTTCAGCGTGATCGAATCGAGCGTGAAGAAGTCACCAACATCCATGGACACGAACACCGCAACCTGCGTGCTCGCCGGATAGAGCAGCTCTTCTTCCAGCACGAACAGCTCGCGATTGAGATCGAGCACTTCCTTTTTCAGCGCCTGCACATCCTCATCGAGACTGCGGAATTCCTGCTTCTCGTTGGTAGCTGCTACAGCTCCATCGGCGTCGGCCGCTGGCGCAATCGCGGCAGGCTCAGTTGCCGGCGAGCCAACGCCTTGCGCTCCCGCCAATGACGACAGTCCCAGCCCGAGGGCACAGATCAATGCTTGTAAGCACTTGCGCACGATCATGTTCACACCTGAATGAAAATGCATTGCCTCGATGTCTCACTCGTTGAGGAGCTTGCGCAGTTCCTGCGCATAACGCGCTTCATCGCCGGGCTTGTAGCTCTCGGACACGAAGCGCACGACACCTTCGCGATCGACCAGAACTGTGAGCGGCATGGCACTCACCTGATAGCCGCGCGCGACGTCCTTGCGTGCATCGGTCAGCACGGGATAGGACACCCGCAAGGTCTTCACCATCTCGCGCGCGCGGTCCACGTCATCGTCGAGGTTGATACCGAACAGCACGAGGCCCGCACGCTGATACTTCGCGTGCAGATCCTCCAGCGCGGGAATCTCTTGTCGCGACGGCCCCGACCAGCTGGCCCAGAAGTTGATCAACACGACCTCGCCGGAATGCTCCGACAGCCGCTGGTTCTCACCGGACAGCGCACGCAACGCAAAGTCAGGCGCGGCCTCACCAACCGGTGGCGCCGCATGCGCATGAGTCGCGATGAAGAACGCGCCCATCAACAAGACGGCTTGCATCGTGACCACGAAGGCACGATGGCTCTGCAGGACCAAGAGAAACAACTGAACCATGTCGTGAGTGTGTCGTTGGTCGCGTAGCGGTGGGAACGCGAGACACACAGGTCGCGGACGTGCACGACCAAAGGAAGCAGCATGTCGCACCGGCCGGTGACCGACTGCTGGCAACCCCGCTGTCTTAGGAAGCTCCGTTAGACCGGTGGCTTTGCGTCCTCACCTTTCAGTGAGTTTGCCTTTTGCAACGAGGAGCTAGGGTGCTTTGGGGTCGCAGATATGTCAACGAACGAAGTGTGACGCGGGCAGGCAATCCAGATGCATGCATGTGACCAGTCGCACGTTTCGTTGGGCTGTCGTGGGGAGCAGACACAGTCGATGGATGTGAATTAAGGCGGTCGCATGAAGCGACCGCCGCGAGTGTGTGCTGTGGTTCTTATGCGATCTGCGGGTAGCGAGGGTTGTCCTGCTGTGGGTAGCGAGGATTGTCCTGCTGGGGATAGCGAGGATTGTCTTGAGCTAGCTGCGGATAACGAGGGTTGTCCTGCTGCGGATAACGGGGGTTGTCCTGCTGCGGATAGCGAGGATTGTCCTGCGGGTACGACATAGCGCTGGCATCCAAGGAGTCATGACCTCCCCGCATGCTTTGGCCACTCAGGGCAAAACAGTTGATTGAGATGCCGACCCCAGCCACAACTAGAACCGAACGGAATAGATTACGCATATAAGTCCCCTCCAAAAGCTGCGAACACGCTCCGATCGTGTGATCGGCTTCACAGGCTTAAGCGACGGAGAGATGTGACCCTCGTCACGAAAAAGAGGCGTCTACGCACTCGCCGTGACTAAATTCAGGACATCGATGATCCAACTGCTGTGGAAAGCCCCGACGGAAATCGTCTACGGCGCCCTCGGCGAATGTGAGAGGTGATCCCAGGTAAAACTTGCCGCGTGGGGAACAAGGCGTGCCAGAATGGAGCGCATCGTCTATTCGGAAGCTCGATAGCACCCCAGGCCGGGACCGATCAGGAATGGGACACAACACGATCAATCCCAGCGCGCCGGAAGGCCAAGCCGTCACAAGGCTCCTGTCCGCATGGCGCTCAGGGGATTCGAATGCCCTCGAAAGGCTCACGCCTCTCATATATGAAGAGCTCCGCGACCGGGCCCGACGGTACATGAGACGCGAGCGCCCGGGCCACACATTGCAAGCAACTGCGGTAGTCCACGAAGCCTTCGTCCGGCTCGTGGACATGAACGTTTCCTGGCAAGACCGCGCCCACTTTTTCGCCGTCGCAGCTCGACTAATGCGGCGCATCTTGGTCGATCATGCGAAGTCGCGGGTGCGCGCCAAGCGCGGCGGCGGCACAGCCGTCACAAATTCACTGGAGGAACTGGGTGATATCGACGTCGGCCCGGCAACCGCGGGTGATATCGACGTTCTGGAAATCGACGACGCCTTGGAGCGCCTTGCCTCTCACAACGCGCGGTTGGCCGAAACCGTGGAACTGCACTACTTCGGCGGGCTCACGTACCAAGAAATCTCCGAGACGCTGAAGATCTCGGAGGCAACCGTGGATCGCGACCTGCGCTTGGCCAAGGCCTGGATCCTGAAGCAGATCCGACCGCCACGAAGTTAGTCGAAAAGAAACACCCATGGCCTCCCTGCCGGGCAGTGCATCGGATGCACGTTGGGATCGAATTCAAGATCTGTTCTCGCGTGCCCTCGACCTGCCCGAGCGACAGCGCGAGCCCTTTGTCATCCAAGAATGTGCCGACGATCCTGGGCTGGCGCAGGAAGTCTTGAGTCTGCTGGCCTGCGATATGGGCACCGGCACCGGTCCGTTGACCAACGCACTGGGCAACGCGATTGATGAGACCACCCGCGATCGCCGCAAGGCTATTGTGGGCCAGAAGATCGGCGCCTATCGCATCACGGGCGTGCTGGGTTATGGCGGCACCGGGACTGTCTATCTGGGCGAGCGTGCCGACGATCAGTACCTGGGCAAAGTCGCCATCAAGCTCGTCGATAGCGCGGCGGTCCATCCCGAGCTCGGCATTCGCTTTCGCGCCGAGCGGCAGATCCTCGCCAACCTAAATCACCCCAACATTGCCCGACTGATCGATGCAGGCGAGACCGAGGACGCCCGCCCATACCTCGTCATGGAGTACGTGGAGGGCAAGACCGCCGATGTCTACTGCGATCAACAGCGGCTACCGATTCAGCAGCGGCTCGAGCTGTTCCTGCAGGTCTGCGGCGCAGTTCAGTACGCGCACCAGAACCTGGTCGTGCACCGTGACTTGAAACCGGCCAACGTACTCGTCACGGCGGACGGCACACCGAAGCTCCTGGACTTCGGCATTGCCAAGCTCCTGGATGCCGGCGATGTCGTCGCGGCTCAAGCGCTCACGCGTATGAACGACCGGCTGCTCACACCCGAGTATGCCGCCCCGGAGCAGATTCTCGGCCAAGCGGTGACTACCGCGAGCGATGTTTACGCGCTAGGCACCGTGCTCTATGAGTTGCTCACGGGCACGCGGCCCTTCGTGGTGCCCTCCTCCACCACGCAGCTCGAGCTGGAGCGGCTGATCTGCATCAACGATCCGCCACGTCCGAGCGCTGCCATCAAGCGAGCGATCGAGCATCCGATGAAGGGAGCTATCGGTGTTCATGACATTGCGGCTGCTCGCGATGTGAGTGCCGAACGTTTGGTCCGTCGGCTCGGCGGCGATCTGGATGCCATCTGCATGCGGGCGTTGCGCAAGGAACCGCAGCACCGCTACAGCTCGGTCGAGCAGCTTGCGGACGACGTTCGTCGCTATCTCGCCAGCGAACCGGTTTCAGCTCGGCAAGGAAACTGGTTCTACTACTCGAAACGTTTCGTCCGTAAGCATGCCTTCGGCGTTTCCGCAGCGGCCGCTTTCGTATTATTCGTGCTGGCGTTCGCCATCGTGATGTCCGTGCAGGCGCAACGAATAGCAGCTGAGCGCGATCGTGCGACCCA
>JBEVDW010000501.1:0-6803 GCA_040513115.1 Steroidobacteraceae bacterium
CAGCAATCGGCTCCACCGGCCAGCATTCGGACTGGCTGAATCGACGTTACTCATCGAGACCTCTCAAATCACCCATCACCCGATCGGCAACACATCGTCGGCCGGAAGCATGCCTCTGCCGCAGTGCGGTAGACGGCCTCACGGTCTCATGACGAATGCAGTGGCGGGCGCTATGATGCCACTCGTTTGTACGCTAACTACGTTTCTTCGTGCGCTACCTACATATTCTGCGACGCCGCGCCGCACAGAGGTAAGCGTCAAGAGACACTCGGAAACAGGGGGACATTCACGATGCACGCGCATCCTTGCGTCAGCTTAACGAACCCTTCCAGCCGACATATCCCGCGATCGATGCATGGCAGGCATACCAGGGTTGCCCTCGCCGAGCATTCCGGCGGCGACCTCCGCCGCTATGATCGAAGCCACCTCGTCTTCCGTCCCATGTGCCCATGCGCGACCCTACGCTCTGGCCCGATGCTGATTTTCGAGACGGCCTGGAGTCCAGCTTCGAGTGCGAGAACCCCATCCGCATTCCCCCCACTCAGTCGCCGTCGCAACGTGTGCGGCGCGTGCAGCAGAGCGGAGTAGCGCGCATGACATCCTCACTCGATCTGTCAGCATTGACCGCACTGGCTCACCTCGCCCGCGAACGCAACTTTACGGGTGTCGCGCGTCGTATGGGCATCACCCCTTCCGCAGTCAGCAAGGCCATCGCCCGACTGGAAGAGGAAGTGGGTGCAAAACTCGTCACGCGCAATTCGCGCTCCATGGCACTCACACCCGAGGGTGTGATCTTTCACGCCCGCTGCCACGAGCTGTTGGTCGCCGTCGAGGAAGCCAAGCGCGCGCTCAGCGACCAGAGCACCCAGCCGGCAGGCCGACTACGCGTATCGCTGCCCGAAGGCTTTGGGCGCGTGGTGATCGCACCGCGACTGAGCGAGTTCGCATCGCGCCATCCGCAAGTCGAGCTCGAAGTCCTGTTTACCGATCAGCGCCTGGAGTTCATCGAATCGAACATGGACATCGCGTTGTGGACCGGGCAGTTGCCCGAGTCACGGCTGATCGCGCGTGCACTGCATCCGCTCATGTATGTCACGTGTGCATCCCCTTCGTATCTCGCAGCACATGGCACGCCGCGAACCGTCCATGATCTCGCGGGCCACATCCGCTTGGGCGCCATTGCCAAGCGTACGGGACAATTGCAGAACTGGCGCTTCCTCGTCGACGGGGCGCTGGTCGAACACGCCTGCAAACCTCGAATTCGCTCCGACTCCGTGCACGCGCTCGTCAACCTGGCGATCGATGGTGTCGGCATCGCGCAAGTGACCGACTACTCCGCTGCTGATGCCATCTCCAAAGGGCTGCTCGTGCCCCTCCTGACCGAGTTCTCGGGACTCAGCACACCATTGAACATCGTCTACCCAACCAACGCCCGCAGGCTCGGCCGCGTGAAGGCGTTCGCTGATTTCGTGGCCACCGTCTCCGCTGAGCGGCTCAAGGTCAGTCCAAGAATCAGGGCGACTCGCGAACCGACTCGTATGGATGGCGGGACCCTGTGCGCGCTGACGAACTGATGCACCGAGGTCGTGATCGCAGCACATCGACGAAGAGAGCAGCGGTGACAGCAGAGCCGATCCAGACAGCACAGATTCTTGCCGCAGCTCGCAGCACCACCGGGCTATCCGAGCTGGGCGACGTCGCGTTCCTTCCGGGGCTGGAGAAGTTCGTCGAGTCGGTGAACCAGGAGGCTCGACTCTCCCCCGCCGGTAAGGCGTCGATGGTCGAACGTTTGCAACGCATCGTGGCGAATCGGCTGCGCTTCACGGCGGATCTCACCGCACATCCAGAGATACTCGAGACAGCGTTGCTGCCACCCGTCGTGATTGCGGGTCTGCCGCGAGTCGGCTCGACCAAACTGCAGCGTATGCTCGCAGCCAGCGGCTCCTTCCAGGACCCGCTGTTCTGGCAGGTCTTCAATCCCGCGCGGATTCCTGGTGCGTCGAGTGGCAAGGATCCTCGTATCACAGAAGCGGAGCGCTACGTCGCGTGGCGCAACTCCACGAATCCTGCGGCCAATGCCGCACATCACATCGCGGTGCACACCGTCGAAGAGGAATCCTTTCTGCTGGAGTTCTCGTTCGAGACGATGTATCCGATGGCCTTCGCGAGCGCGGACAGCTACTACGACTGGATCCAGCGGCGTGATCGCAGCTACACGTACGAATACCTCGCGCAACTGCTGCAATACCTGCAGTGGCAGTTCCACCGCGAGCAACCCAAGCCATGGATCCTGAAGTCGCCGCCGAACCTGGGATTCGAGGCGCAGATACTGCATTCGATGCCCGGTGCCCGCTTCATCATGTCGCATCGCGATCCCGTCACGATCGTGACTTCAATTGCTGCGGTGGTGAAGCAAAGTCGCAAGTTGTACGCGGAGCACGTCGATGCGCATGCGATCGGCCGCTGGTGTCTGCACGAGTTCTCCACCGCCATTCGACGTCATCTCAAATGGCGCAAAGCCAATACCGGCGCCAACGTGCTCGATGTCGCCTATGAAGACATCGAACGCAAACCGATGGACGTGGTGCGACGGTCATACGATTTCCTGAACGTCGAACTCACCCCTGCAGTGGCCGCATCGATCGAAAGCTGGCTCGAAGCGGATCGCCACGGCAGCGCGGAGATACGGCACGAGTACTCGCTGGAGGCCTGCGGGCTCACTGCCGCTCAGATCGAGCGGGAGTTTGCCGAGTACACAGCGGCCTTCGGACGTTACTTGCAACGATAGTCCACCTCTCCGCGCCAGCTGGCGCGGCGTGTTCTTCCCTCTCGAGCCGCCCATGAGCACTTCCTGGAAAGAAGAACTTCCCGTCGAACAACTGCCTGATGATCCTTCGTGGCGGGAGAACTTCTGCTTCGACGGCTACGATCATCGACGCGACATCGGCTTCTGGATTCATTGCAGTCGCTGGCCCTACGACCGCGGCATCTGGCGCGAACAGGTGCTCGTGTACTGGCCGGGAACAACCTATCTGGTTCACCGCGCCTGGGGTTACCGGCCCAATCCGCGCGGCGTGTCGTCTGCCCTTCTCGATCTCCTCTGCACGACACCGGGCGAAGCATGGACGCTCAAGTATCGGGGCCCGACTCGGCCGACCACCGACGCAGAGTTGCGCCGCGGGCCCCTGCCCGAGGCACCGCAATCATCGATGGACCTGAACATCGAGTTCACGTCGACTGTGCCCATGTGGGACATGACTGCCGGCATCGACGGCGAAGACTGGGGCAAGTTCCACATCGAGCAAACCGGCCGGTTCAAAGGCACGATCCGGTACGGCGATGAGACCGTCGCGATGGACGGCTTCGGCTGGCACGACCATTCGCGCGGCCCGCGGCACGTGGGCAGCATGGGTCGCCACTGCTGGATTCACGGCAACCTGTCACGGGGACGCTCGTTTGCGATGACCGTGATGGACAACCTGTCACCTAACGGGTTCGTGCGCGGTCTCGACAAGATAGTGATCTGGGACGGCGGTCGAATCCACGCCGCCACGTGCCCGAATCCACCCTTTCTCGAATCGAGCAATGCGCCTTCTTCGAGCTACTCGATGCAACTGGTCTATGCGGGCGGCACCATCGACATCGAAGCCCAGACCCGCCGCTGCCTGCCCCACTCCACGACGGACACGATGGAGATCTTCGACGGGGTCACGCCTGGCATCGCGCATGTCGTGACGTACGAGCAAGGCTCCGTGTTCAAAGTGGATGGTGAGCTCCACGATGGCCATACAGAGCGCTCATACCTTTTGCCGCGCGTGGATGCGTACACGGAGCCACCGCAGTGATCGCAGCCGACGAAAAGCAGCAACCCACCGACGCGTTCATCGAGAACATTCGCCAGCGCTTTCCGACCGAGCAGCTGATCGACGCCACGCTCACGGCCAAGATGCGTGGCAGGTCAGGGCCACCGCACCGATCCCAATCCGTCGCGACCGTAACCGAACGACTCAAGACCTTTCTCGACCGTCGGATCGCACCAGGCTTCACGATATCGGAGATCCACTCCCTGGCCGGCGGCTCCTCGAAAGAGCAATTCGCGTTCCGCCTGCAATGGACCGACGAGCACGGCAAGCAGCACGACGACAAGCTCGCACTGCGAATGCGTCCCACCGAATCCATCGTCGAAACTCATCCGCTGCGCGAGTATCAGGCCCTGGCCGCGGTACGCGACGTCATCCCGGTGCCGCCGCTGTATTGGATCGATCCCGATGGCAAGGAGCTCGGCCAGCCGGCGCTGATCTATGGTTTCTGCGAAGGCATCACCAAGCCGCCGCGCGACGGCGCATACAGCACACGCGCAGGATTCGGTCCCAAGTACCGGGCGCTGCTTGCACCGCAGTTCGTGCGCTACTTCGCAGAGCTCGCGAAGTTCGACTGGCGCAACGCCGACATGAGTGCGTTCGATCCTCCACCCGTAGGGTCCAACGCAGGTGTGCTGAGCGCGATCAACTGGTGGCAGCGCGTGTGGGAAGAGGATTGCGTCGAGCGCAATCCGTTGATCACGATCGGTGCCCAATGGCTACGTGAGCACGCTCCGCCCATCGACTATGTCTCGATCGTTCATCAAGATTTCCGTGGCGGCAATTTTCTCTTCGATCCTGACACCGGCCGCATCACCACCATCCTCGACTGGGAGCTGGTGCTGCTCGGCGACCGGCACATCGACCTCGCCTTCTTTCTGAATCCCCTGTTCCGCGAGACGTCCGAAGACGGCGAGGAACTGGCCGGCGGCCTCATCACTCGCGACCAATTGCTTGCGGAGTACGAACGTCACTCCGGGTTGCCAGTGGATCCCGCACGCCTCACTTACTACCATGTGTTCACGTGCTGGCGCAGCGCGATCAATTCCACGGCGTCGGCAGCGCGTGTGATGTACGGGCAGAAATCACATCAAGACATCCGCGTCGGCTGGCTGCTCGCAACGGCACCGATCACGCTCAAAGCCTTGCGCGAGTCCTTGGAGGGTGTGCTCTGATGATTCCCACCCACGCCGCCCGCTTGCAATCGATGCTGCGCTCGATGACCGAAGTCATCATCCCTGCGCTCAACCGAGACGACCAGTTGGCGCGCGACCAGGCGCAGATCCTGTTGGGCAATCTCCGCCTGCTGAGCGATCAAGCCGATCGCACCTATGAATACGACATGGTGGAGTTGCGCGAGTATGTCGCGTTGCTCAAAGAGCTGACTCGAATCGTTTCCGGTGGATCGCAGACGGAAGAGCACAAGGAAGTCGCAAACAGGGCGATCAAGGAAGCGGAGCCGATGGCGGCACTCGCCATTCCGACACATCAACTGCTTTCGACTCGATTGCAGTCGCTGAAATCAACCGTCGACGGGCTCATTGCCGCGACGAACGCGGATGGAACCCCCACCTCGCGCAAAGATGCGATCGCGGCCGTCCTTAAACAGGCTGCATCGCAGAACCTGCGTGAGCGTGCATGGTTCCGTTCCTCGGGCTTCGACTCCGCCCAACAGGAGCTACCCTCGCTCGATCAGGTTCTGCGCCTGACTGGCGACGGTCGGGAATCCGCTTGAACGAGAAGTCGCTGCTAATTTTCAATCAATACAAGAGGCCACCACTCCCATGCTTTCCACTCAGCCGCGCAGCGTCTTCTCCGAAGAACACACGCAGTTCCGGGACACGATGCGACGCTTCTTCAAAGACGAAGTCGAACCCAACATCAAGGAGTGGGAAAAGGCTGGCGGCTTCGATCCAGGCCTGTTCAAGAAAGCGGCGCAGTACGGGCTGTTGCAGGCGGGCATTCCAGCTGAATACGGCGGCATGGGCGGCGACTTCATCCACCACACCATTCTGCACGAAGAACATGGCTACTCGACGGGTGGTGCCAGCCTGGGTGTGGGATTGTGCATCGATGGTTCGAGTTACCTGATCCTGGCGGGCGGGACCGAAGAGCAGAAGAAAGAGTGGCTGCCGCGCTATGCGAGTGGCGAGACGATCGCAGAAGCTGCTTTCACGGAGCCGCAATCCGGCAGCGACGTAGCGGGCTTTCGTACGTTCGCGCGCAGGGACGGATCCGACTACATCGTCAATGGCAGCAAGACGTGGATCTCGAACGGCAGCATGCTGACGCTGCTACCCACGATCGTGCGAACGGAGTTGCCGAACGGCAAGACTACTCTGGCGTGCCTGCTCATCGATGCCAAGTCGAAGGGCGTTACGCTGGGCAATCGAATCGAAACGTTGCACCGCGGCTGCGCCGTCGAAGGCGAAGTCTTCTTCAACGACGTTCGCGTTCCGGCAGATCGACTCCTCGGCGGGCAAGAGGGCTCCGGCTTCAAGCAGGCGATGGGTGTCATCAATGACATGCGCATCGCGGAGGCCGCCCGCTTCCTGGCTGCCTCGGAGCTGGCGTTCGATCTGACGGTCGAGTACGTCAGGAATCGCAAGGCCTTCGGCCAGACGATCTTCGAATTTCAGAACACCCAGTTCACGCTGGCGGACATCAAGGCAGAGCTCACCGTGCTCAGGGCCTACATCGATCGCTGCCTCGCCAACTCGCTGCGCGGGCCGACCGATCCCATTGAAGGTTCGATTGCCAAGCTGAAGTCATCGGAAACAGAATTCAGTGTGATGGACCGATGCCTGCAGCTGCACGGCGGCATGGGCTACGCTCACGAGATGGCAATCTCGAAGATGTGGACACTGGCGCGTGTGCATCGCATTTATCTCGGCACCTCGGAGATCCATCGCCTCGCGATCGGCCGTTCGATCTGAAATGAAT
>JBEVDW010000502.1:0-18093 GCA_040513115.1 Steroidobacteraceae bacterium
CGCCGAAGCCCGGGGCCTTCACAGCAGCAACCTTCACGATGCCGCGGATGGTGTTCACCACCAACGTGGCGAGCGCTTCGCCTTCGACGTCTTCCGCAACGATCAGGAGCGGACGGCCGGCCTTCGCGATGCCTTCGAGCAGCGGCAGCATTTCGCGCACGTTGGAGATCTTCTTGTCGTACAGGAGGATGTACGGGCTCTCCAACTCGGCGGTCTGATTCGCCTGGTTGTTGATGAAGTACGGGGAGAGATAGCCGCGATCGAACTGCATGCCCTCGACCACTTCGAGCTCGTTCTGCAGACCCGAGCCTTCTTCCACCGTGATCACGCCTTCCTTACCGACCTTTTCCATCGCGTCGGCAATCGTCTTGCCGATCGACTCGTCGGAGTTCGCGGAGATCGTGCCGACCTGCGCGATGGCCTTCTGGTCCTTGCAGGGCTTGGACAGGCGCTTCAGTTCTTCCACAGCGGTGTTCACCGCTGCGTCGATGCCGCGCTTCAGGTCCATCGGGTTGGCGCCGGCGGCGACGGCCTTCAAGCCTTCGCGCACGATCGCCTGGGCGAGCACGGTGGCGGTGGTCGTACCGTCGCCGGCTTCATCGGAGGTGTTGGAAGCGACTTCCTTCACCATCTGCGCGCCCATGTTTTCGAACTTGTCCTTCAGCTCGATTTCCTTCGCGACCGACACACCGTCCTTCGTCACGGTGGGGGCGCCGAAGCTCTTCTCGAGCACTGCGTTGCGGCCCTTCGGGCCGAGGGTGGCTTTGACTGCGTTCGCCAGGATGTTCACGCCTCTCAGCATCCGCTGACGGGCGTCATCACTGAAACGTACTTCTTTAGCTGCCATAGGAGTTCAACCTCTGATGAGAATTCTTGTCGGGTAGAGCGATTACTTTTCGATCACGGCCATGACGTCTTCCTCGCGCATGACGAGGAGGTCTTCACCGTCGACCTTCACTTCGGTACCGCTGTACTTGCCGAACAGGATGTTGTCGCCGACTTTGACGTCGAGCGGGCGAACCTCTCCGTTCTCCAGGATTTTGCCCTTGCCTACCGCGATGACCTTGCCCTTGATGGGCTTCTCGGTTGCGGAGTCGGGGATCACGATGCCGCCGGGGGTGGTGCGCTCCTCTTCGAGACGCTTGATGATCACGCGATCGTGCACCGGACGGATTTTCAGTTTCTCAGCCATAGCTCAAACCTCGATTCAGGATCGATCTTGGGATTGGATTTAAGGGTTCGCGGGGGTCGGGCTTCGGCCATTGACCTTTAGCACTCACCCCCAGCGGGTGCTAATAATAGGCGGCGAAGTTTGGAATTCAAGCCCGAAGAGAGGGATTAATTTCCGGCCACCGCGACTTCATCATCCAACGGACGCCCCGCCACTTGCACTGAGCCCCCCGATGCCCCTTATTGCGCTGACAACCTGTCCTGATGACGAGTGCGCTGCCGTCATCGCCCGGACCCTGGTGACAGAGCGCCTCGCGGCCTGTGTGAATCGGCTCCCCGGCGTGCGCTCCATGTACATCTGGGACGGCCGTCTCCAGGACGACGCGGAGGTTCTGTTAATAATCAAGACCACGCAGGACCAATTGCCGGGCATCGAGGCGAAGCTCAAAGAGCTTCATCCCTACGAACTTCCGGAGTTGGTTCTGCTCCGAGTAGAAGGCGGCAGCCAGGCCTATCTCGATTGGCTACGTGCTGCAGTGGGCCAATCCTCTGAGAAGTAACCCGATGGCGTTGATCTCGAAACTCCCCTGTTCAGCAATGCCGTCAGCGCTGGCAATTCTGGTGCTGACGCTGGTCTGGCCATTGTGGAGCTCCGCCCAGGAATTCAAGCCGCCTCAGGAGGTGTTCCACTACGCCACGCGGATCGACGGCGAACGCCTGATCGTCACTTGGCGCGTCGAGCCGAAGCACTACTTATATAGACATCGCCTGGGGTTCGAGACGAAGACGGCGGGAGTCCAGCTTGGGGCACCCGAATGGCCGAAGGGGGAACCGCACGAAGATGAGTTCTTCGGCACTCAGGAGATCTATCGGGGGTCGGTGGATTTCCCGATCCCAATCAGCTTCCAGGGTACGCGACCGCAGAGCGTCGCTTTGGCCCTGAAGTGGCAGGGCTGTGCCGATGAGGGTCTGTGCTATCCCCCGACGACGTGGACGACCACGGTCGCAGTCCCGCAGCAGGCAAACAGTGGTGGACTCAAATCATTGTTCGGCGGTGGCCGGTCAGAACAGGAGGACTTTCTACCTCCCGACCAGGCGTTCGCGCTGAAGACGACAGTGGCGCGCGCGGACCAACTCATCCTGGACTGGCAGATCGCACCCGACTACTACCTTTACAAAGAACGCGTGAAAGTCAGCACCGACACGGCCGGAGTGCAAATTGGCACGCTGACACTGCCGCAGGGCATACCGAAGGAAGACGAATTTCTCGGCAAGACCGAGGTGTATCACGATCAACTGCGGGCGCTCGTGCCCATCTCTCGCAGTGCCGGCGGCGCAATCCCTGTCGCACTCAGAGTGACTTATCAAGGCTGTGCTGAAGCGGGGCTCTGCTACAACCCGATCATAAAGACGGTTCAAGTTCAGCTACCGGCCACGACCGCTGCGGCCAGCGTTGCCCCGGGCACAGGCGTATTCGTGGCCGAGCAGGATCGGCTCGCCGAGATCGTTCGCAGCGGCAATGTACTGGCCGTGCTCGGCACGTTCTTCTTGATCGGGCTGGGATTGTCGCTCACACCCTGCGTACTGCCGATGATCCCGATCCTGTCCGGCATCATCGTCGGCCAGGGCGACGGCCTGAAGCGTTCGCGCAGCTTCGCCCTCGCCTTCACCTATGTACAAGGCATGGCGCTGACTTACGCAGCAGCGGGCGCAGTGTTCGTGCTCGCGTTCAAGCAAGCCCCTCAGGCGTTCTTCCAGCAGCCCTGGATCATCGTCACGTTCGCACTGCTGTTCGTGGTGCTCGCCTGCGCGATGTTCGGCTTCTACAACCTGCAGCTGCCGAGCGCCTGGCAAACGCGGCTGAACGACATGAGCAACCAGCAGAAGAGCGGCACATTCATTGGCACGTTCATCATGGGTGCGCTCTCGGCGCTGGTGGTCACCGCGTGTGTCGCGCCCGCTGTCATTGCCGCGCTATCGGTCATCAGCCAGACAGGTCAGGTCGCACGGGGCGCAGGCGCTTTGTATGCCACCGGATTGGGCATGGGCGTGCCGTTGCTTGCAGTGGGCGCTTCGGCAGGAACGCTATTGCCGAAGGTCGGACCGTGGATGGACACGGTCAAGCAGCTGTTTGGCGTGCTCTTTCTGTTCGTTGCCGCCTACTTGTCATCGAGCCTCGTGCCCGGGCCTTTGACGTTGCTGATGTATGCCGTCTTGGCCATTCCCACCGGCGTGTGGATTTTCTCCCTGAAGCGGCGCGATGGCGGCGCTGGGCCGGCCGTTGTGCGTGGCGCAGGGTTGGTTGCCATCGTCTACGGCGTACTGCTGCTCGTTGGCGCCGCCAGCGGCAGCCACGATGCGCTTCAACCGCTCGATCGATTGACCGCGCGCGCACCAGGCATGGAAGCGGCACATAGCACCGCGTTTCGCCGCATCAAGACGACAGGCGATCTCGATCGGGAGCTGGCAACCGCTCGCGCGGCCGGCCAGCCGCTCATGCTCGACTTCTATGCAGATTGGTGTGTCTCGTGCAAAGAGATGGAGAAGTACACGTTCAGCACGCCGGCGGTTCGAACAGCGTTTGGGAACACAGTCCTGCTGCAGGCAGACGTGACCGCCAACGATGCCGAGGATCAAGCGCTGATGCAGCGCTTCCACATTTTCGGTCCACCCACCATCGCGTTCTTCGCCGCCGATGGCAGCGAGCGGCGCAATTTTCGCGTCGTGGGCTACATGCCAGCTGAGCAGTTTGCGGCTCACGTCCAGCGCGCCCAGCAATAAGCCGGTGTCCCTCTCGAGGGACTTCTGCTGTACCTTTCGCGCCCTTCGTATTGCAGGATCCCGTCGTGACTCGCTCGTTCTTCGTGAATGCCGTCGTCGCAATCGCTGCCGCCGCAGCAGGCTTTGCGCTTTACAAGTTTGCGATCGCCCCGAAACCCGACCCCACTCCACCCATCTCGCTGGCTCCCACGCCCATCGAGAAGCCACCGGTGCGAGCGATCGACACCCTGCCGCACTTTTCCTTACGCAATCGCGCTGGGGACATGGTTTCGATCCACAGCTGGCCGAACAAATCCTTGATCGTGAATTTCTGGGCCACTTGGTGCGCACCCTGCCGTCGGGAAATTCCGTTGCTCTCCGCGACTCAGAAGGCGCGAGCTTCAGAAGGATTCCAGGTCGTCGGTATCGCCGTAGATGAACGCGAGAACGTGCTGCAGTACGCAGATGAGATCAAGCTGGACTATCCGCTGCTGATCGGCGAGCAGGATGGACTCGATGCTCTCGCTGCCTTCGGTGTGGAGGCCGCGGCCTTCCCGATCACTGCGTTCACAGACAGCCAGGGCCGCATCGTGGCGGTGTATCCCGGCGAACTCACCGAAGAGAAGCTGACTACCCTCCTTGATGCCGTGTCGCGGGTGAATCGTGGCGAGGAGACTCCGTCGCAGGCCCGCATCGCCGTCGCCCAGGCACTGGACGCTCATTAGGGCGATACCTGCCGCCGGCTTCGCCTGAGGGCCGGCTAGCAAATTTGCGACAGTTCTATGTAAACTCGCCGCCATTTGCTGCCAAGTGCAGGCAACTTGAACCCGAGCAACCTGCCGCTATGGCAAAAATTCTGCTGCTGAACGGCCCAAATCTGAATCTGTTGGGGACGCGGGAGCCAGGCATCTATGGTGCCGGCACCCTGGCGGACATCACCGCCCGGCTACAGACCCTGGCAGGCGAGCTCGGTCACGAGATCGAAGCCTATCAAAGTAATTCGGAAGCCGAGCTGATCGGTCGCATCCAGAGCGCCCCATCGGTCGGCGTCGCCTACATCCTTTTCAATCCTGCTGCCTTCACCCATACCAGCATCGCTCTGCGCGACGCTCTCCTGGCGGTGGGCCTCCCGTTCATCGAGGTCCATTTGAGCAACGTGCACGCACGCGAGAGCTTCCGCCATCACTCGTACTTCTCTGACGTGGCGCACGGCACGATCGTCGGGCTGGGCGCGATGGGATACGAGCTCGCCTTGCGAGCAGCAGCAGCCCAGTTAAACAGCTCGCGCTGAGGCGAGCGCGCGGAAATCAATAACGAGGGTCTACATGGACATCCGCAAGGTCAAAAAACTCATCGAACTGCTCGAAGAATCCGGCATTGCGGAGATCGAGATCAAAGAGGGGGAGGAATCGGTTCGCATCAGTCGCCATTCCAGCAGCCCCCTGGGACCGCCGGTCGTGCAATACGCGGCCGCGGCCAGCATGCCGGGCGCAGGCGTCGCCGCTCCTGCTGTTGCCGTGGCGAAGGCACCGGAAGCTGGAGCAGCTGCCGCTCCTGCCAAGCCCGAGCACACCGTCACTGCGCCGATGGTCGGGACCCTCTATTCCGCGCCTGCGCCAGGAGCCAAGCCGTTTGTCGATATCGGCAGCGAGGTCAACATCGGCGACACGCTGTGCATCATCGAGGCCATGAAGATGATGAATCAGATCGAATCGGACAAGGCCGGCCGTGTCACGGCGGTCCTGGTCAAGAACGGCGAGCCCGTCGAATTCGGGCAACCGCTGTTCATCATCGAATAGGACCTGGGACCTGAGGCGTGGGACCGGAGGTACCTAGCTCCGAGCCAGCTCATATCTCGCCCCAGGTCGCAGGCCTCAGGTCTCAAGCCCTGCCGCTCGAAGTCCAGTCACGTACAACACAAATGCTCGAAAAAGTCGTCATTGCTAACCGCGGGGAGATTGCCTTGCGCATTCTTCGCGCCTGCCGCGAGCTCGGTATCAAAACCGTAGCCGTGCATTCGACCGCGGATTACAACCAGAAGCACGTGCTGCTCGCCGACGAGTCCGTGTGCATCGGGCCGCCGTCTTCGAAAGACAGTTACCTGAACATGCCTGCGATCATCAGTGCGGCGGAGGTCACGGACTCGGTCGCCATTCACCCGGGCTACGGCTTCCTCTCCGAGAACGCGGACTTCGCCGAGCGCGTCGAGAAGAGCGGCTTCATCTTCGTGGGCCCGAAAGCCGAAACCATCCGCATGATGGGCGACAAGGTGTCCGCCATCAAAGTGATGAAGGCAGCGGGCGTTCCGTGCGTGCCGGGATCAGACGGTCCACTCGGCAAGGAGCCCGAAGACAGCATTCGTATCGCACGCGAGCTCGCCTATCCCGTGATCATCAAGGCCGCCGGCGGCGGCGGCGGACGCGGCATGCGCGTCGTGCACAGCGAGGCGACTTTGATCAATGCGATCAACGTCACTCAAGCCGAAGCCATGGCCGCCTTCGGCAATGGCGAGGTCTACATGGAGAAGTTCCTCGAGAAGCCGCGCCACATCGAGATCCAGGTGCTCGCGGATCACTATGGCAACGTGATCCATCTCGGCGAGCGCGACTGCTCATTGCAGCGTCGACATCAGAAGGTGATCGAGGAAGCGCCCGCGCCCGGCATCAGCTCGAAGCAACGCAAGATGATCGGCGAGCGGTGTATAGCTGCCTGTCGAGACGTGGGCTATCGCAACGCGGGCACGCTGGAGTTTCTCTTTCAGGACGGCGAGTTCTACTTCATCGAAATGAACACGCGCGTGCAGGTGGAGCATCCTGTCACCGAGCTCGTCACCGGTATCGACATCGTCAAGGCACAACTGCGCATCGCGGCGGGCGAGCGGCTGTCGTGGACACAAAACGACATCAATATCCGGGGTCATGCGATCGAATGTCGCATCAACGCTGAAGACCCGAAGGGCTTCATCCCGTCACCCGGACCGGTGAAGTTGTTCCATGCTCCCGGCGGCCCGGGCATTCGCGTCGACAGTCATCTCTACAGCGGCTACGTCGTACCACCGTACTACGACTCGATGATCGGCAAGGTCATTGCATACGGTGAGGATCGAGATACGGCGATTGCGCGCATGAAGAATGCGTTGTCAGAGATGGTGATCGAAGGCATCAAGACGAACATCCCGTTGCACCAGGAAATCTTCAATCACGCCGCATTCAAGGCTGGCGGCCTGGACATTCACTACTTGGAGCGCCGTCTCGGGATCAAGTGATGCCCTTTCTCCAGCTCACACTCGACGTCGGTGGCAGTGACCCTTCGCTCTATGAGGACATCTTGTTCGATGCCGGCGCGCTGTCCGTGACGCTGGAGGATGCAGCCGACACGCCGATATTGGAGCCCGCACCCGGCGCAACGCCGCTGTGGCCGCAAGTTCGAGTGAAGGCACTGTTCGCCGGCACGATGAATCCGCTCGCGGTGTTGACGAATTTCAATCAGCAGGGCGTGCGCACGCTCCCGCAGTACCGCTTCGAAACCGTTGCAGATCGAGCGTGGGAACGCGAATGGCTCAAGGACTTCAAGCCGATGCAGTTCGGGGCACATCTGTGGGTGTGCCCAGGCGGACAACGACCCGATGATGCCGATGCCACGATCATCGAGCTGGATCCAGGACTCGCATTCGGTACGGGCACGCATCCGACCACGGCGCTGTGTCTCGAATGGCTCGCGCGCGGCGCCGCCGCGAACCGCGAAGTGATCGACTACGGTTGCGGCTCGGGCATTCTTGCGATCGCCGCGCTGAAGGCGGGTGCAACCCACGCCGTGGCGTACGACATCGATGAGCAAGCGGCCGTCGCCACTCGCGAGAACGCGCGTCGCAATGAAGTGTCGGAGCGCTTGCGCGTGCTGTCGCCGCAAGAACCACCTGATGCCGCTCGCGACGTGGTGCTGGCCAACATCCTCGCCGAACCACTCTGCACCCTGGCGTCAGCGCTGACGTCATTGGTGCGTCCCGCCGGTCAATTGGTTTTGAGCGGCCTGCTGCGATCACAGCAAGACCAAGTCCGGGAGGCATACACGCAAGCCTTCGATTTCGAGCCGGTTGCCACGCGTGAGGACTGGGTGCGATTGGTAGGCACCCGCAAGAACTGCTGATCACATGCTCACTCAATGCCCTGAGTGCCAGACAACCTTTCGCATCACACCCGCGATCCTGCGTGCCGCGAGCGGGCAAGTTCGCTGCGGCCGCTGTCGCACGCAGTTCGATGCGACGATGCGGCTGCTCGATGATGAGGGTCTACCGCTAGCTCCCGGTGAGCCCGTGAGCGCCGCGCGCGAGCCCATCGCTCCGCCAGCCCCTGAGCGCTCTGAGAACATCGTCGTCGAAGAGCCGCCAGCGCAAGAGGACATCACGCTCGAGGGACAGCGCATCGAGATCACGGGGACGTATCGGGTCCTGCATGGAGACAGTCACAATCCTGATGTGGCTGAAGAAGTGGTGCGCGAGGTGCATGTCTTCGAAGGTGCGCCGGGTGAGACGGTCGCAGAGAGCGACGCCGACACACCACCGTTCGAAAGCAGTGCTCGCTTCCTGGCGCGGCGCGTGGCGGAGGAAGATGAAGCATTGCTGCGCGAGGCCGAACGTCGGCTGGACGCAAGCGACGAAGAAGCCGCACAGCTCGTATCGACGCCGGTAACAGCGCAGTCACCACCGCCTGCGGCACCCATCGAGCACGAGCTCGATCTGCTCAACACCTCGAAGCCGCGCAAGCCCGCACCGAAGCTCTGGAAAGTGGCGCTCGTACCGCTCGTTTTGCTGCTGATCATTCAGATCGTGCATCACGAGCGGGCTCAGCTTGCGCGCCATCCGCGCGTCGGACCGTGGCTGAGTAATGTGTACTCCGCGTTCGGCATGCAGCTGGACCCTGACTGGGATTTGAGCGCCTACGACATCAAGCAGCGCGGTGTCATGGCGGACCCAGCCACCCCCGGCACCTTGACAGTGCGTGCCACGATCACCAATCGCGCGAGCTATCCGCAGCCGTATCCGCTGCTCAAGCTCGTGCTCGAAGACCGTTGGGGTAGTGCCGTGCGCGCACGTGAGTTCCGGCCCGACGAATACGCATCGTCCACACCCAACAGCGGCTTGCTCGCGCCCAACCAGAAGGCCGAAGCACGCGTGGCCATCGCCGATCCAGGCCCCGAAGCGGAAGGGTTTCGTTTCGATTTGTGCCTGAAGCGCACGGCCGGCGTCGTGTGCGCAGAAGAGGCGCCGTGATGAAGACACCGTCAATGCGGCTGCCGCGCGAAACTCAGCACCGGTAACGGCACACGCGTCTTGCAGGCGCTACACTCGCGCCCCTTTCCTAAGCTCTCGACCCGGTATGCCGCTCGCGATTGGTCCTTACGCGCTCGACAATAATCTCGCGCTCGCTCCCATGGCCGGCGTGACGGACCTGCCGTTCCGACGGCTGTGTCGGCGCTTGGGCGCCGGGCTCGCAGCCGGAGAAATGCTCACGTCCGATGTGCGTCTGTGGCACACGCGCAAGTCGCGCCTGCGAATGGACCATAGCGACGAGCCCGAACCGCGCGTCGTGCAAATCGCCGGCGGTGATGCGCAGATGCTCGCCGACGCTGCGCGCCTCAATGTCGAAGCGGGTGCGCAGATCATCGACATCAACATGGGGTGTCCTGCGAAGAAGGTGTGCAACAAGGCGGCTGGCTCGGCACTCATGCGCGATGAAGCCTTGGTGCACGAGATCTTGCGTGCTGTCGTTAAAGCAGTGGATGCACCCGTCACCTTGAAGATGCGCACAGGCTGGAACGACGAGCAGCGCAATGCCGTTGAGATCGCGCGGATGGCGGAGGACCTCGGCGTTCTCGCGATAGCGGTGCATGGCCGCACACGCGCGGGCATGTTCGAGGGCGCGGCGGAATACGACACGATCGCCGCAGTGAAAGCTGCGGTGCGCATCCCTGTGTTTGCCAACGGTGACATCGACTCGCCACAGAAGGCCAAGCAAGTGCTTGACCGAACCGGTGTCGACGGACTGATGATCGGCCGCAGCGCACAAGGCAAGCCCTGGATCTTTCGCGAGATCGCGGCTTTCCTACGTGCTGGCGTGCTGCCCAACCCGCCTTCCATCGCGGAGGTCCGTGATATCATGCTCGCCCATTTGCGCGACCTTCACGCCTTCTATGGGGGAGAGGCTGGAGTTCGGATCGCGCGCAAACACATCGGTTGGTATGCCAGAGGGCGCGCGCAAGCGCAGGCCTTTTGTACTGCCGTGATGACCACGCAAGACCCTCACGAACAGCTGGCAGCCACGCGCACCTATTTCGATGCGCTCGTTTCAATGGAAATGCGGTCCGAAGATGTGGCCGCGTGACTCACGTCAACGGTGACGGCATGGCGACAAAGAAAAAAAGCAGGACCCGCCGCGAGCCTATTTACCGGCCGTCTGCTCGCGTCATCCCGCCGCTGCGTACGCAAACGGCGGAAGCGCTGAACGCCTATTTCGCGACGCTCAATGGGCACAAGCCGGGACAGCTCTACGATCTCGTGATGCGCGAAGTCGAGGAGCCCCTGCTGCAAGCCGTGTTGGAATATGCACAAGGCAATCAAAGCCGCGCGGCCGATATCCTCGGCTTGAGTCGCGGCACGCTGCGCAAGAAGCTCAAGACCTACGGTTTGTCGACTTGAACACTACTGTGATTACACCCATTCGCCGCGCGCTCATCAGCGTTTCCGACAAGCAGAACCTCATTCCATTTGCACGTGGGCTCAGTCAGCGCCGCGTCGAGATCCTGTCGACTGGCGGCACCGCGAGCCTGTTGCAACAGAACGGCATCACGGTGAAAGAAGTGTCGGCGCACACAGGGTTCCCCGAGATCATGGATGGGCGCGTGAAGACGCTGCATCCCAAGATTCACGGCGGACTGCTCGGTCGCCTGAATGTCGACGAGGGCGTGATGCAAGCACATGGCATCGAGCCCATCGACATGTTGGTAGTGAATCTCTACCCCTTCGCACAAACCATCGCGAAGCCGGATTGCACGATCGACGAGGCCATCGAGAACATCGACATCGGCGGTCCCGCGATGGTGCGTGCCGCGGCCAAGAATCACGAGCGAGTCGCCGTGGTCGTCGATCCCGCTGACTATGCATGCGTACAGGATGAAATCGCGGCGCAGGGCGGCATCACGCTGGACACGCGCCGGCGGCTGGCCGCAAAGGCGTATGCACACACAGCGCAATATGACGCGACTGTCGCGAGCTATTTGAGCCGTGTGTTCGATGCGACCGCAGACGAGTTTCCTGCGTCGCTGTCACTGCAGTTCAAGAAGCGCCTGGATCTGCGCTATGGCGAGAATCCGCACCAGCGTGCAGCGTTCTACGCGGCACCGAATGATCGCGGCTGCGGCATCGGCAATGCGCAGCAGCTGCAGGGCAAGTCGCTGTCGTACAACAATCTGGCGGATGGCGACACTGCGTTCGAATGCGTGCGCCAGTTCGACGCGCCAGCGTGCGTCATCGTCAAGCATGCAAATCCGTGCGGCGTCGCCATCGCGGCAACCATCGGTGCCGCATACGAACGTGCGTACAAAACCGATCCGACCTCCGCCTTCGGCGGCATTATTGCATTCAATCGCAAGCTCGATCCGGCGACGGCTCAGTTGATCGTCGAACGCCAGTTCGTCGAATTGATCATTGCGCCGGAAATCGAGCCGGCAGCACTGGAGCTCTGTGCTCGCAAGGAGAACGTCCGTGTGCTGGCCACCGGCGGACTCACCTGCTCGACGCTCGCGCAGGAGTACCGCAGCGTCAGCGGCGGTCTGCTCGTGCAGACGCGCGATGACGGCGAGGTCTTGCCATCAGATCTGCAGGTAGTCACTGAGCGCAAGCCTACGGAAGGCGAACTGTCAGATCTCTTGTTTGCCTGGCGCGTATGCAAGTTCGTGAAGTCGAACGCGATCGTGTATGCACAGGATCAGATGACTATCGGCGTCGGCGCGGGTCAGATGAGCCGCGTCGTGTCGTCGCGGATCGCAGCGATGAAGGCGCAGGACGAAGGTTTGAGCGTTCAGGGCGCTGCGATGGCGTCGGATGCGTTCTTCCCATTCCGCGATGGCCTCGATGTCGCGGCTTCCTTCGGTATCAAGTCCGTCATCCAACCCGGCGGCTCCAAGCGCGACAGCGAAGTCATCGCCGCGGCCAACGAACACGGCATCGCAATGGTGTTCACGGGCATGCGTCACTTCAGGCACTGAGGTTCCGTATGCGCGTTCTGATCATCGGGTCTGGCGGCCGCGAGCACGCATTGGCGTGGAAAGTCGCGCAGTCGCCCAAGGTCTCACAGATTTTCGTCGCGCCTGGGAATGCCGGGACGGCGCTCGAACAGCGCGTTCAAAACGTTGCGATCGCTGTGGATGACATTGCGGCTCTCGTTGCGTTCGCACAGCGCGAGAGCATCGGACTCACGATCGTTGGACCCGAGATCCCGCTCGTCCTGGGCGTGTGCGATGCATTTGCCGCGGCTGGCCTGCGCTGTTTCGGTCCGCGCAAGGAGGCGGCGCGGCTGGAAGGATCGAAGGCCTACACCAAAGAGTTTCTCGCGCGACACAAGATCCCCACGGCGGCCTATGCCACGTTCACGAAGCGCAACTTCGATCGCAGCTGGGTGACGCGGCAACGCGCTCCGTTGGTGGTGAAGGCCGATGGGCTCGCTGCGGGCAAGGGCGTGGTCATCTGCGCAACCACCGCAGAAGCGGTGCAAACGGCCGAAGCCATGTTCGCCGGTCAGTTTGGCGCCGCCGGCAACATGATCGTCATCGAGGAATTTCTCGAAGGCGAAGAAGCGAGCTTCATCGCGATGGTCGATGGCGACCACATCCTGCCGCTCGCGACGTCGCAGGATCACAAGCGCGTATTCGACGGTGATCGCGGACCCAACACCGGCGGCATGGGCGCGTACTCCCCAGCACCTGTCGTCACTGCGGCCATCCACAAACGCATCATGGAAGAAGTGATGTGGCCCACGGTGCGCGGGTTGAAAGCGGAAGGCACACCGTACCTCGGATTCTTGTATGCCGGCGTAATGATCGCGTCGGACGGTACGCCGAACGTGCTCGAGTTCAACTGCCGCTTCGGTGATCCGGAGACGCAGCCCATCCTCATGCGCCTGCAGTCGGATCTCGTCGAGCTGTGTGAAGCGGCGATCGACGGCCAGCTCGCGACACGAACGGCACGGTGGGACCGTCGGGCTGCCGTTGGCGTGGTCATGGCCGCAGCCGGCTATCCAGACACCGTCCGCAAAGGCGATGTCATTACCGGACTGGATCGTGCCGCTGCGCTGCCCGGGAAGGTATTTCATGCGGGTACAGAGCTGCAGAACGGCCAGGTCATGACAAACGGCGGCCGCGTGCTGTGCGCCGTTGGTTTGGGCGAGCGCGTCAGCGAGGCACAGCGGCAGGCTTATGCGCTTGTGGATGCCATATCCTGGCCTGGAGTGCAGCTCCGTCGCGATATCGGTTATCGCGCTGTCGCGCGCGAGTGAGCATCCGGTCGGGGCTGCACAGCAAACCGACAACTTCCCGCGTTATCGTTTCTTCTCTCTCACATCGACTTCGAAGCTCAGCTTGAGCTCATGGCCCTCGATATCGAGGGTATGTTCGATCGGCTCCTTCGTCGGCAGTGAGTCAGCCAGTGCTTGCAGCTCTGCCCGCGGAATCGTGAGCCACAGCCCGGTCGGATCGCTATCCAATTGCCACCCCTGGATTGCGCTCATGCGCACGACGACTTGAAAGCTGTGTGCCCGCGGCAGCGCAAGCAGCAGCTTTGCCGCACGGCCCGACAAGAGCACATCAACTTCGGCGCGACTCACACGCCATCGCAGCGAATGCTCGCTCAAACGCAAGTTCACGACTGGCCCCGCATCGCGATGAATTGTTATGGGCTAATTCGACGTGACCGCACCGTCGTTGGTCAATCGTCGTCTACCACGATAACGGCAGCGCGCGTCAATTCGCCGAGACGAGCGCCACCGCCGACCTCGTCGATGTGGACCAGAAACATCTCAGTCCCTTCGCGCTGACTGTCCGATACCAGTGGAATGTGCAGCACCGTGCTGCTCTGCCCTGCTGCCATGTATTCGCGGCCTGGCCCGACGGCTGCGAAGTCGGCGCCGGGCTCTGCCGAATTGCGCTCGATGCGCCACTGGAAGGACACCTCACCCCGCGTACCACGCGTACGCACTACGGGAATTCGAACCACAACGTCGCTTTCACGTACGACGTACGTGTCTTTGGGGAAGCCGATCACGCCATTCCCAGGAGCGCTCGCCTCCGCTTGCGCAGCGTTTGACTCTGACTTCGCCGCCGGGGCAGCAGGTGCGGCTGCTGTCGCGGGCGGATTCTCTTTCGCCGCGGGGCCACCGTTGGTGATCGCTTCAAGCGCAGACGGTCCGGTCGCTGACCCAGCCGGTTGCGTCGGAATCAGCTGGCCGCTCTCCAGCGAGCGAGCCGTGTCGGTGGGTTGCGGCGGAACAGGTTGCACCGCTGGCGGTAACGGGCTGGTAGCAGCGTTCCTGACAGCCTCGATTCGATCGCCAACCTCAGTTCGCTCTGGAGCGGGCAGCAGCCACCACGCCGCCCCGCCTGCCAGGAGCACGAACAGAATCGCGGTGAACCAGATGCCTTTGTGAGAGCGTGCGGTCTGCTGTGCTTCGCGACGCGGTGCCCTGATCGCCGTTTCGGACTCGGCAGACGACTCAGTGCTCGTCAACGACGCGATCAACTGGGAGGCCGTCAGATCGCGTTCCGCGCGCGTCCAGCGCAACGCTCGTTCAAGTCCCAGCCACGCCGGCCGAGACAAGAGGTTGATCGGTTCGGGGCGCATTTGATGTAGACGCGCTGCCGCCCCAGAGCGCCCGTCGTACGGATGTCGTCCCGTGAGCAACTCGTACGCGATACAAGCCACACTGTAGACGTCGTCACTCGTGGTCAGCGGCTCGCCGCTGACCCGTTCCGCGCTGGTATAGCGGTTCGCATAGTGAGCTTCGGATCGCGTGGTTCCGCTGCCGTCATAGGTCGCTGGAAATCCAACGTCGATGACCTTGGCATCCCCAGCCGGTGTGACGATGACTTTGCGCGGTGTGAGATTGCCCAGAATGACGCCGTGCTCATGGGCATACGCCAGCGCTGAACCGATGTCTGCGATGATCTTCAGAACCCGATCGGTCGCAAAGCCACCTCGCTCAAGGAGCGTTTCCAGTGACTGTCCCTGGAGCAGCTCCATGACGACAAAGTGCACGTCAGCGTCATGATCGAAATCCAGCACGCGCACGATGTAGGGATGGACGAGCGACTGTGCCTGATGCGCGCGCCGCTCATATTCGATCAGCGCGTCCGAACTCAGCGGTGGATCGGCGTGCAGGATCTTGACCGCGACATAGCGCTGCGATTCGGCGAGATGTTGTCGATTGCGATCGAGCGCGCGATACACGATGCCGTCTGTGCCGCGCCCGAGAATGTTCTGGAGCTCGTACCGCACACGCAGCGTGCGCAGCGCGGCGCGTGTCTGGGGCACTCGCGCAGGCGGGGGGCGCGCCTCGGGTCGCAGCGGAAACTGAACCGGCGGATTGGCGGCGCGTGGCGGAATGCTCGAAACAGGGCGTGAGCGCGAAGGCACGAGCGGTGCCTCGGCATCCTCCTCGTCCTCCTCAGGTTCTGCCTCAGACTCATCTTCGTCATCGACCATCGGCGGGGCGGCGGTCGGGCCCGGGGTGCGCCAGCTCGAAGCCTGCGTCGGCGGCGCGCTCTCGCGTGCATGCGACCTCGCTTCGGTGGGCGTACCGAACACCATCTGCGCGATCTCGCTCTTCAGGACGCGCGCGACATCCGGTTCCAACTTGCCCCGACGCTGATACTGATCGAGCAGGGCCAGCGCATCCCAAGGCGCCTCATGGTTACGCCGGCAAACGTCGAGGAAGCCGCCCTGCATCGTAGGGGTGTCGCATTCGCCCGCCGCATGAGCTTCCAGCCATGAGGCCAGCACCTCGCGCGCGCCGCCGCCTGAATCGGTCGAATCCTCTTTATCAATCGAGGCGCTCATGAAGGCGAGTATGCCCTTTTATGTCACATAGGGGAGCCAGGGGCCGCGCCCGCAAGCGGGGCGACACGCCTACAACGCGTCAACCGAGAATTTTTTCCATTCGGTAGTCATCCATGACGAATCCGCCGCCGATATCGGTGACGATGGACGCGGTTGTCGCATAACCCAGACGCTCATAAACGAACCGGGACGGGTTGCGCTTGTGAACCGTCAGCCAGACCCGCTGCAGACCTCGCTCGCGGGCCAGAACATCCACGAAGATAAGAGCTTGCCGGCCTGCGCCGGTTCCGCGGGCAGTGGAATAGACGTACAACTTGCTGAGAAATAGCGCTTTGGCGGACACCTCGGGCAGAACAGCGAGATAACCGACCGCGATCGCGTCCGTGCTGCGTTCGATCAGAAAGTACTCGTAGCCTTCGGCCAGCTGCAGCTGCATTGCAGGCACGCTCTGGAAGCGGTCCACCATGTAGTCGACCTGCGCACGACCGACCAGGGAAACGTAGTACTCGTACCAGATCTCGTGCGCCATCCGCGCCACCTGCGCGAGCTGGTCCTGGTTACGAACCGGGATAAATCGAAGGGTCACGTCCACGCGTGGCATTCCGGCGGAGCCGAAGGAGCGCACAGCTTACCGAGCGTTTCGGTGTGGGTCAGTGGTCAGCGTGTGCTATGCGAGGACTCGCGCAGCACCCGCCGCGGGTGCCAGCTCGCCGCCACTGCCGTGCAGCCAGAAGCGGCCTTCGCGCGGGTCGAAGCGCACGACGACGGCTGATTCGCGCCTGATTTCCTGGCATTCGGGCGCCCAGCGTCCGTCCGAGAAGTACGCCTTGATCAGGTCGAGCACGGTCGCTGCATGCTCATCGCTCTTGGGTCCGGGAGGTACATGGGCGAAGACGCGAACGCGCCAGCTCTGCTTGCGTGCGCCGAGGCGCCGCAGCTCTTTGCAGAAGCTATCGAGCAACAGCAAATCCGAGCTCAGCGTGTTGTCGGTGAGCTCGGGCGGCGCGCCATCGACGGACGCAACATAGCGCAGGTGAATGACACCACCAGCGCCTTGCGTGTCATCGAAGACGCACGCCACCAGCGCAGCGTGCAGCTCGCAGCTGAGCAGCACCTGTTCCTTGGCGACGCGAAAGGCGTCAGGCTCTACTGTGATTTGTTCGAGGTCGGACTTCATGGATATCTCGTTCGGGGGCAATAGTGCAGGCCCTGCGGACCTTGCACTGAGGCATGCATCACGAATCGGCCGGGCCGGAGCCACGGGTGCTAAGGATCCGTGCCGCAACTGCGTTGTGGCATCAGATGGAACCCTAAGCATTCGTCATCGGAACGAGACTCCCCGCTACTTGAGCAAGCCTTCCGCCTTCATGGCGGCCTGCACGGCGGGTCGAGCGGCCATGCGCTCCTTGAACTTTGCGAGGTTGGGGAACGACGCGGCATCGAGGCCGACGAATCCCATCCAGTTCGACGTCACGAACAGATAAGCATCAGCAATGGTGTACTGCGCGCCCGTCAGGTAATTGCCTTTGGACAGCACACCATCCACATAGGTGAGACGCTGTATGAGCTTCTTCTTGACGATCTCCTTGTATTCCGCCGGCGTATCCGATGCAAACAAGGGGCCGTAGCTCTTGTGAATCTCCGTGGAAACGAAGTGCGTCCACTCGAGCGCGCGATAACGCTCCAGCGTGCCGGGAGCACCGAGCAGCTTGGCTTCCGGTTTCCGATCGGCGATGTATTGCAGAACGATCGCGGCCTCGGTCAGCAACTCGCCATTGTCCAGCACCAGCGCGGGGACATAGCCCTTCGGATTGATCTCCAGGAAGTTCGCGCCACTGGCGGTTTTCTTCGTTTTCAGGTCGACGGCTTCCGACTCGAACTTGGCGCCGATCTCGTGCAGCAGAATGTGTGGCCCCAAAGAGCAGGCGCCGCGTGAGTAATACAGTTTCATGAGCACTCCAGGGTGTGAAGCAAGTTGACGATGATCACCGCGCAGTCGATCGCTTCTGTGCGGCCGCTTGTTTTTTCTCCTGCGCCAGCTTCCGCTCAGCACCCGCTTC
>JBEVDW010000503.1:0-5533 GCA_040513115.1 Steroidobacteraceae bacterium
GCATCCGACGTCAGCATGGCGATTCCTCGCCGCGCCGCGAAGCGCCGCGCGAACTCGATGTTCACTTCAGGACAGGTCACCAGCTGCGCACCGTGGCTGGTGAGCTCCTGGTAGAGGCGTCCAAAGACTGCCGGGAACACCTCGCGCGGATAGACAGCGATCTGCAAGCCTTGCACGTGCTTCAGCTACACCTGGCTCAGTTTCGCCAGTGTATGATCGAGCTTCATCTCCAGTCCGACTCGCTGCCGAACTCCAGGCGCTCGCGCCACAAGCCAGGTTGCACCACGGCGCCATCGCTCGATAGATTTCGCCACCATCGAGTCTTCATTGCTCAGCGCCGGATGAGCGAAGTAGCCCAACGCCCGCAGGCGATAGTTGACGTGACGACGACTACACCACGGCCGGCAAGATGCTGACCTTGGTAAGGCGCCTCAGATCCTGCACCCATCGTGAAGGCACCGCCGTGGATCCATACCATGACCGGCACTTTCTTCTTTGTGTCCTTCGGGCCCCATACATTCAATGTGAGGCAGCCTTCGCTCACGACCATGCCCTTCGACAGCCATGGCGCCGTCTCAAGCGGCAGCTGCTGACACCGCGGCCCGAACTTCAACGCCTCTTTGACGCCGTCCCATTTCGCCGCTGGTTGCGGTGCACGCCAGCGCAGATCCCCAATGGGAGGCGCTGCAAATGGCACGCCGCGATACACAGCGAGCGCGTCCTCGACCTGACCGCGAAGCTTGCCGGTGTCGATCGTGACGAGCGCTTGCGGTTCAGCACCGCTCGCCGCCAGAGCCTGCATCGACAGCGCCGCAAGCAGTGCAGCAATCCCGATGTCCCTCAATTTATGCATGTTGTTCTCCCATGGTTTTTGGAGAGACGCGTTCATGGCTGTTCAGCAAGACTGCTGCGTCAGGCGTCGCCTCGACTGACGCCCATGCTCATTCCTCCCGTTTCAAGTTGTCCACTGCGATGCTGTAACGGTGCAACTCTTCCTGCGTCTGTTGCCGCAAACCGTACTGCTTGAGCTCGCCGATCGCGAGGATGGTGCCCCAGCCGTAGTAACCCGGCTTGCCGTTCAGCTTGATGATGAGCGGCTGTTCAACCGGCAAGCCGACCATGTCGGGCGATGACAAATCGTACACATCATGTTCGACCAGGTTGCCACGATAGACGCCGAATCCCTTTTTATCTTTGAAGCCTTCGCCGTGGCCGCCGTAGCCCTTCAGGATCGTGCCCGGAATCGGGGTGTCGCAATCGAGCTTCCAGGTCGAACCGTCTGCACCACGCAGCGTCAGATGCGCAGACTTGAACTGACGCCTGTCGGGCGGAAACACGATCTCTCGATCGACGCTGACGAGTCTCAAGTCAGGTTTGCCGAGCGCTTCGCGCCATCGCAACGTGCCTTCGAACGAACGGAAATTACGCTGACCGTCTTCGGTCCACAGCGTGTAGCCGGCCATGTCCTTGCCGTCCCCATACACGAAGTACCCCAGAAACCAGCCTTCCTTCGGTGCGTGGCTCTCGCCATTCACGGGCTCGAAACCCCCGACACCGCCGCGAGTACCCCAGGAGTGATCACGGCCACCACACCAGTCCTTCACCTCCAATCGCTCCCGCCCCACTTGGATCCAGCCATTCCAACGGCCGATGCCGTCGAATCGCTGCGTGTCGGTGGCCACGCGGCCATTCACGACCTTGAAGTTGCCCTCCCAGCGCTCCTCCAGGAACGGCATGATGTCCGAGCTCCAGGTGAGATCCAATGCAACGTCGTAATCACCTGGCGCCACACTGAAGCGCAGCGACTTGTAGGCTTCCAGTACCTCGAATCTGATCGGCCCCACGCTCGTTGAGAGGTCCGGACGCAGGGGCCGCGAAGCGCGAATGTTGTATTGCTTGCCGTTGCGGACGACACAGGAGAAGGCATCGATCACGTTCATGTTCTTGTACAGGCCCATGCCCATCATTACCGAAGCCGCGCCGGCGGGATCGAACACCGCAAAGAACACGCGATCGTAGAAGCGGTGATCGGTCGTCGTGGTCTGAGAAAACGGCAGGGCGGCCTGATGCAACAGGCTCTCATCTTGCGGGGTCAGCATGGGGTTCTCCTGTGCAGTCGTCACCTGCATCGAAACATTCAGCTTGCGCGATGCAGCGTCTCATCGTTGCTGCCCGCCCGTCCAATATGTCGTGCACCGGCATTGAGTACGGATCGTGTATAAACGCCAACACCAGCGCACGCCGGAGTTGGCCATGAAAGTACCGTTCCGAATCGCCATACCCGAGAAGCAGCTGCGCGACCTGCGAGCGCGGCTCGAGGCTACGCAGCTGCCGGACGACGTCGCGAACGAGGAATGGGCTTACGGCTTTCAGCGCAGCTACCTGGAATCGCTCATCGAGTATTGGCTCGAGGACTATGACTGGCGCGTACACGAGGCAGCGATCAACGCGCATGCGAACTTCCGCACGCACATCGACGGTATCCCGATTCACTTCATTCATGAGCGTGGCCGCGGACCTAATCCCATTCCGCTCATCCTGACGCACGGCTATCCCTGGACATTCTGGGACTACCGCAAGCTGATCGGCCCGCTCACGGACCCCGCCGCGCACGGTGGCGACGAGCGCGACGCCTTCGATGTGATCGTGCCGTCGTTGCCCGGCTACGTCTTCTCCACTCCGCTCACCACGCCCGGTGTGCAGTTCATGCGCACGGCGCAGTTGTGGGTACGACTCATGCGCGAGGTCCTGGATTACCCGCGCTTTGCGGCTCACGGCGGGGATTGGGGTGCCCTCGTCACCTCGCAACTGGGACACGCACATGCCGAGCACCTGCTCGGTGTGCATCTGGTGACCACCGTTCCGCTCGATGTGTTCTCGGCTGGGCTGCCCGGACCGGAATTTTACGGGCCCGGCGAGGAAGGCTGGCACGAGTCCAACCTGGGCATGATGGCTTCGGGCTCCGGCTATATGGCCGTGCAAACCACGCGGCCGCAAACCCTCGCCTATGCAATGCACGACTCGCCGGTCGGCTTGTGTGCCTGGCTCGTAGAGAAGGTGCGTGACTGGAGCGACTGTGGCGGCAATGTGGAGCGTCGCTTCACGAAGGATGACCTGTTGACCAAGGTCATGCTCTATTGGCTGACCAACAGTTTCGTGAGCGCGGCGCGCTTCTACTACGAAGCGGCACATCATCCCTGGACGCCCGTGCACCAGGGGTTGCCGATCGTGCGCGCGCCGACCGCCGTGCTTGCATTCCTGAACGACGTAGTCCGACTGCCGCGGCGCTGGATCGAACGGACATACAACATTCAACGCCTGAACTACTCGCCTTCGGGTGGCCACTTCTCGCCGATGGAAGAGCCCGGACAGGTGATCAGCGACTTGCGGGAATTCTTTCGCGCGTACAGATGAAAGCAGCTCGGTAGCACTTGCGGGCACTCGCGGAATCATCCGTTGCGCGCCTTCATGCTCATGCACGGTTGCGGGCTAACGACCATCAGCTCATCCATTGACCGCAATTCACGTGGATCGACTGCCCGGTCACATTGATCGACAAATCCGAGGCGAGATACAGGAGCGTGCCGGCGTACTCGCTCGTGGGCGACAGATATCGCAGCGGCAGCTGGTCGGTGACTTTCTTCAGCTCCGCCGCTGCGGTCGTGCCATTCTCTTCCGCCCGCGTCTGCATGACGAAATCGACCTGCGGACCGCCCATGTAGCCGGGATGCATGCCGTTCACGCGAATACCAAAGGGCCCGAGCTCGAGGGCCAGCGTCTTCGTGATCTGCTGCAGCGCTGCCTTCGAGCCCGAATAGGCGCCGCCGCCCACCATCGCCATCTCCGACATCATCGTGTTCACCATGATGATGCGGCCGCTGCGCTGCTTCACCATATGGTGCGCAACGGCCCGGGTCATC
Source organism: Steroidobacteraceae bacterium (assembly GCA_040513115.1). Classification (GTDB taxonomy): domain Bacteria; phylum Pseudomonadota; class Gammaproteobacteria; order Steroidobacterales; family Steroidobacteraceae; genus DATELY01. Next base: position 3,921 of record JBEVDW010000503.1, read on the forward strand.
TGCAGCGTGCCGAACACGTTCACTTCGAACGGCCCGCGCCAGTTCGACAAGTCAGGGGGTGAATCCAGCAGCGAGGCATAGCCGTGTGGATAATCGCTCCGGTAAGCGACGTTCACGAGCACGTCGATGCTTCCGAATTCGCTCGCTGCAGCAGCAGCGACGCGCTGACAGGCATCCGCATCCTGGATGTCGCAGGTGAGCGCGATGCAGCGCCTTCCCATGGCTGCCATCTCGCCGGCGACACGCTCGATGATCTCGGGCTTGCGCGCAGCGATGACGAGATCCGCGCCTTCGCGTGCAAACAGGATAGCCGTGTCACGGCCCAGCCCTTCACCGACGCCTGAGATCAATGCGACGCGACCTGCCAGAAGGCTCATGCAAGATGCCTCACGCGATCAACGGTGCGCTGGATACAGTTCCGGATACGCACGCGCCGCCAGCATCTCCTCGCCTTTATGCACCGTTCGCAGCGTCACGTAGTCCAGTCCCTTGTAACCGCGACGTTCGTGCGGTCCGAAGCTGATGACCGTGCCTGCGCCGCCCGTCGCGGCGGGCAGCATGCGAATGCTTTCGAGCGCGACCTTCAGGGCTTCCGGCGTTGCCGGCTTCGCGCGCGACAGAGCCAATGCCATGGTCTGGCCCAAGTCGTAACCGCACGAGGCATAGCAGTGTAATGGTCGATAACCGTGCTTGCGTTCGAATCGATCGAGCACGGCCTGGAACACCGTGTTGCGTTCGTCGAGCTGATCGACACCCACCCAGCCTTCCAGCAACTCCGGACGATCGCGAATGTCTTCCGGGAAATAGGTGAAGCCCGGACACGTCACACCCACCCAGGTCGTGACCGTCACACGCGGCACGTTCCAGTTCCACCTCGCCGAGAGCTTCTGGAATGCGGTGGCGACCTGGTGAGTGGTTTGACCGTACGCGAGAAAAGCGATCGCCTGCGCGCCGCTGTCGCGAATCGCCTTGAGCTTCGGTTCGATTTCGGCCGCAGGATCTTTGACGAAAGTGGCAATCAGCTGGTCGGTCGCAATCGCGATGCCGCGCAGACGCGCGTTGTGACGGAAGAAGTCGACGTACTCGTCCGCCATGCTGTTGTCTTCGCGAATGACGCCGACGGTTTTCACGCCCAGCTTCTGCAGATGACGGGTAATGAGCGCGGTCTCGTCAATGAACGTTCCGTTCGGGATCTGAAAGCAGTATTCACCGGCGAAATGGACCGTGGCGCAGTACGAAAGGGTCGGGATGCGAGCGCGCTCGATGACCTTGCGCAGCGGCTTGGTCACATCCGTGATGAACGGGCCGATCACACCGATGCACTGCCCTTTCTCGATGAGCTCGTTGTAGGTCGCGATGATCGGGTGCACCTGAGCGTATGGAGGCCCTTCGACTTCCCGCAGCACCAGTTCCACTGGCCGATCGAGTAAACCTTGTTCGTATGCTTCATCGAAGGCGAATCGGGACATCGCGAACTGATCCTTGAAGCTCTGCGTGCCGATCATCCAGTCCTGCAGATAGCCGATGCGGTGTGGCGCGAGTGTGGTGCCCACATTGGGAGCCCTCTTCGACGTGCTCCAGGCGTGTGGCAACTCACACGCAACGCTCTTGCC
>JBEVDW010000504.1:0-4364 GCA_040513115.1 Steroidobacteraceae bacterium
TCCCGATCAACGTGCGCTATCCGCGTGAGCTGCGCGATTCCGTGGAGGACTTGAGGCAGTTGCCGATCCTCACACCGGCCAGGCAGCAGATCACGCTCGGCACCGTGGCGCAGCTGCGCTTGAGCGAAGGCCCGCCGATGCTGAAGACCGAGAACGCCCGCCTCTCCGGCTGGGTGTATGTCGACGTGCGCGGTCGCGATCTCGCGTCCACGGTTGCCGATCTGCAAGCGGCCGTTGCGCGCGAAGTGCAGTTGAAGCCCGGCATGACCGTGTCGTACTCGGGTCAGTTCGAGTATCTGCAGCGCGCGAACGAGCGCTTGAAGGTCGTCGTGCCTGCGACGCTGGCGATCATCTTCGTGCTGCTCTACTTCACCTTCCGCCGCATCGATGAGGCCGCGCTGATATTGGGAACATTGCCCTTCGCGCTCACCGGCGGTCTCTGGTTCCTGTACGCGCTGGGTTACAACCTCTCGATCGCCACGAGTGTGGGATTCATTGCTCTGGCTGGCGTGGCCGCCGAGTTCGGCGTGGTGATGCTGCTTTACCTGAAGCAAGCGATTGCGGCCCGTGTCGATGCGGGTGTCGGGCTCACGATGGCCGTGCTGGACGACGCGCTGCGCGAGGGTGCGGCGTTGCGGGTGAGGCCGAAGGCGATGACCGTGGCCGTCATCGTGGCGGGCTTGTTGCCGATCTTCTGGGGCAGCGGGACGGGCTCCGAGATCATGAGCCGCATCGCAGCACCGATGGTGGGGGGAATGCTGACAGCGCCGATCCTGTCGATGCTGGTGATTCCAGCAGCGTATCGGCTGATGCGGAAGGTGAAGTCGAGTTAGGTGGCTAACGTGCTACCCGCACTTACATTTCCGGCGGCAGGATCCGGTCCAGGCAGCCCGTCAAGTAAGCGACGCCGACTCCGATCACGGCGACGATCATCAATATGATCAGCACCCTCATGTTCGTCCCCTCGTAGTTTGAGTCGTGAGTGTCGGGAGAACGGGGTGCTAGTTCTGTGACAGAAGTCACACGGTGTCTACCTCGCATTTACCGCCATGTGACCAGGAATCTTTTACAACCTCAGTTTGGCTTCGGGCTCGGAGAAATTGCGGATCCACCAGCGATTCCGGTCCACAGGCTTTGCGCGTTCCAAAAAAGCTTGCTCGATACCTTCGCGCAGGAACCCATCCGCATCCCGCCCCACGGACTGGCCGTCGCACGATGTAAGTGTTGGGTCACCGTTCCGCTCCCCTGGATATGAGCGACGCCACATTGCGCATCGTGTTGGATACGCATGCCCACGCGCGGACCATCTGATGGCTACCGCCGGTGGCGACAGCGGCTTCGCGCGGCCCCCGTAGCGGCTCATGCGTCGCTGGATGCGCGTGCGAGCACGCTCGATCTCGGGCAGTTGGACGACTATCGACGCTTCCTCCGCGGTAACGCTGCAGCCGTATTGGCGGCTGAGTCCTTGCGCGAACGCGCGGGCGTGACCGACTGCTTTGCCGACTGGCCCGCACGCTCGCGCCGCGAACTGATCCTCACCGACCTGCGCGGGTTTGGAACAAGCACAGAAGCTTTGGCTTGGAAGCGAGCCATGCCCACCCGCGCCGAGATCTTCGGCATGGTCTATGTGCCCGAAGGCTCGCGCTTGGGTGCCTCAGATGCTGTTGCCGCGCGCGCAAGCGAGGAGCAGTGTCGATGTGCAGGCCAATTGCCGCTTTTTGAGCGCGCAGCAACCGACGCTATGGCGTGCGTTCCTCGAGCGGCTCGAGTCTGCCGACGAGGCCGGGGATGAGCAGGCCGTGATCACAGGTGTCCTCGATACCTTTGCGCTTTTTGAGCGCTCGTTCTCACTTGCGCTCGCGCATGAGCCAACGCTCTAACAAATTCCCCGCTCTTCATCACTGCGGCTAGCGACGAAACAGGGAACGGCTCACAGAGATGCGAGTGTCGGTACGCTACTGTGATTCAGCGCTGCCACGTATCGTGGCCGCGTTCTGTCATTTCCAATCGCTTCAGCTAACCTGTAGATTCGCGCGCGAACGCGCTTGCCAAAGCAACAATCAACGGAACACCGGGGAATGCATACGCTTCACACGCGACGCTGGATTTGGCTGCTGCCGGCGCTCGCATTTCAGCTCACCTCTCAGGCAAATCCCGCCATCGATCAGACGCCAACCAGCGAGCAACGCACGCTCATTGCCGCCACCAAGAACGCCGCCAAGAGTCACGGTGCCAGGCTCAACAGCAGCCGTCCCGATGTCCGCTCCAGCGCCGTGCTCGTCTTCGACGAAAGCGATGGCTCCGTGGTCTATGCCAGGCGTGCTGACCAGGTCGTGCCGATCGCATCCATCACCAAGCTGATGACGGCGCTCGTCGTGCTGGATGCGCAACAGCCACTCGATGAAGTTCTGCAGATCACACGTGATGACCGCGACACCGAGCACGGCTCGACCTCGCGGCTGGGATTCGGCACCAAGCTGACCCGCGGCGATCTGCTGCATCTCGCCCTGATGTCCTCGGAGAACCGGGCGGCGCATGCATTGGGCCGCAACTACCCGGGCGGCATGAAGGAATTCATCCGCACGATGAACGTCAAGGCGAAGTCCCTCGACATGAAGAGCACGCGCTTCGCGGATCCCACCGGCCTCTCCAGCCACAATGTCTCCAGTGCCTCTGACCTCGCCAAACTGGTCATCGCCGTCTCGCGCGATCCCGACATCCGCCGCTTCTCGACCGACGAGCGCTATACGGTGAAGGTCGGCAAGCAGCTGATCGAGTTCCGCAACACCAACTCCCTCGTCTCGAAGCCGAACTGGGACATCACCGTGCAGAAGACGGGTTACACCGCCGATGCAGGCCGCTGTCTCGTCATGAAGTCGACGATCAAGGATCGACCCGTGGTCATGGTCCTGCTCAACTCCGCCGGCAAGTACACGCGCGTGGCGGATGCGAGCCGCATTCGCAAGTGGATGGAAGCCCACTCGCCGACGCGGCTGGCGAACAATCGTTGAGAGGCAGGCAGGCGCGACAGACTAGCTGGCCTGCATGCTCGCCGGGCGAAGGCGAGTGGGAGAACCCGCTCCGATCGACGAGCAGCCGACCAGCTAGCCAGAACCGCTACGGCGGAGGGGGAGCGACGAAGCTCACCGTGCTGATGAGATTGGCCTGCACGGTGGTCTCTTGAGGCGCCGAGAAGATGAGCGGGTCATCGGCAGTGGTGTCGTCGTCGCTGCAAGTAAAGGCTACGGTGTAATTGCCGGGAGGTAGGAACGCCGCGCGATAGCGGTACTCGGTATCGCCATCAGCCATCGCGACGCTCGCGACGGTGAGTGGGTCCTGATCCGGCGTGGGGCCCGTCTCTTCCAGATCGTCAGGGACGACGCCAGCACCCGAGAATACGTAGACCTTCGGCAGGCACTCAGCGCTCACCAAGGCGCTATCCACTGTGCCGGCGATCGCACCGACATTGGCGTCATCAACGACGCGCAGTGTGGGACGCATCAGGTATCCCTGCGTGCAGGACTCGGTCGAGCCATGCTGGCCCGGCGGCGCATGCACGGACTTGCGCAAGTCGAAATCGATCGTGAGCGCGGCGCTGCCATTCGCAGGTAGCGTAAAGCCGCGATTGAGCTTCAGCCCGGATTCCGCGCCGCTCGGCACTCGCAGCTCGCATTCCTCGCCTGTCTTCAGCGTGATATAGGAATCGCGCACGTTGGGCTGGTTGTCGATGATCAAGCGAATCCATTCGTAATTGCCTGCTGGTAGCGTGACATCGTCGAGCAGCAGGGCGGCGCGCCCTTCCTGGTACTCCAGGAGATCGAGCTGTCGCGGCGAGGGCGACAGGTTCTGTACGGTCTCTGCTGAAGACCCTGCTCGCTTGAAAGCGACGCCGCTGAACTGCACCACCACGCTGCTGGCGTCATCCACGGGCGCATCCGTGATCGACAGGCTCATCGTGCCGGTCGAGTCGCCGCCACCGCCACTGCCGCCGCATGCTGTCAGGCCCACCAACGCAAAGCTGCAGATCGTGTTCCGCATGGAATAACGCATTCGAGAATTCTCCTGTTTGCGCGAGCACTGCCGCCCGGATGGCTCCAGCTCGCTTCGAGAGAAGACACGAGACTCGCGCCTAAAGGGTTCCCCATGACGCAGCGGGGAACCCTTTTCTTGCTCCCTTCGTGTGAGCTGTAATACCCGCATGAAATGGTCCATGCCGTTCACTCGCTCACAGGGGAGCTCTCCGGCGGCTGAGTTCGATCGGCTGATGCGGCCCCATGTAGCTGCGATGTACCGTTCCGCCTATCGGTGGACGGGCAGCGTCGAACGCGCGGAAGATCTGGTGCAGGAGCTCCTGGTCCGGCTCT
>JBEVDW010000505.1:0-5950 GCA_040513115.1 Steroidobacteraceae bacterium
CCCAGGCTACGCGCCGCGGTATCGGATCGGCGCCGTTCAGACACGTTTGCGGTTCCGCATGCTGGCGATGAAGCCCTCGGGTCCAGCTTCGGGCGCGACGGCGTCGGAACCAACTTCCGGGTTGCTCCAGAACGCCTTCCAGGTGGGAAACAAGTCATGGAAGTTATCGTGCTCGGGCTTCTGACCCGGCCAGCGGATCTTGAATTCCCCCAGGGGCGGTCGGTTGATATCGGCGAGGTACCAGTACATCGGCACGCGCCGCTGGAAATACCAACGACCGCATACACGTACATAACGATCGTAGTAGAGCATTTGTTGGATCGACCACTCCGGTCCGGTCTCGTGCTCGTTCTTCGAATACACGATTCCGAGTGCGTGGTCTGCATCCTCGAACTCGATGACATGTCCACCGATGTGGTGGGAGCTACCGGCGAAATTGTTGCGCAGGACGCCGTCGTACCAGCGCTTGAGCGCCGGACGCCCGACCTCGATGACGTCACCGATCTTCAACTTCACGTCCTCGACGAACAAATTCACCAGCGCGTCCAGGTCGCGCATGTCGACGGACAGAGCGTACTTGGCCGGCAGCTGCCGGATCGCATCGAGCGACTCAAGGCGCTCGATGCGTGCGAGCAAAGCGTCAAATGACTTCGGATCGCTCATAGCCGTTCCCAGGAGTGCAAACACCGCCGGCGTCAATCGCCGCGCTAGGTCTGAATATCCGTCATCGAGCGGCGCCGAGGCAACAAGCACGACGTGGCCCTCGTGGTAGCCTGCCGCATCGACTTGAGGAGAAGCACTCCATGTCTGGCAACGCAAATACACCGATCCTCGTCGGCGTCGGCGAATACTCGGAGCGCATCGACTCGGCCGGGTACGAGGTCTTGTCGTATGTAGATCTGGCAGCCGGAGCCGCGCGCAGGGCTTGCGATGACGCGGCAAGTGTCTCTGCACTTGCGCCGCACATCGATATGGTGGTCTCCACGCGTCAATTCGAAAACTCCTCGCCAATGGCCAAGGCCCCCTTCGGACGCTCCAACAACTTTCCGCGCTCCGTGGCGCAGCGTCTCGGGGCCAATCCCGCGCGCGCGGCCGTCGAGGTTGCGGGCGGTCAGAGCCCTCAGCATCTCGTCAATGAGTTCGCGCAGAGCATCCACGACGGGGCCGTCAAGCTCGTGCTGCTGGTCGGTGCGGAAGCCATGTCGACCGTGCGCCACCTGCAGGGTGCCAAGGAAAAGCGCGACTGGTCCGAGAAGGTCGAGGGCACGCTCGAGGACCGCGGCTATGGTCTTGCGGGACTCGTGAATCGATATGAGCAGTCCCATCAGCTGCGCGGCGCACCCGCCGCTTACGCGCTGTGCGAAAACGCGCGCAGAGCACGGCTGGAACTCTCACGTGCGGATTATGCGAAGCGCATGGGCGAGCTGTTTGCGCCATTCAGTCAAGTCGCCGCCAAGCACCCGCACTCCTCGTCGACACAGGCATATTCCGCGGCGGAGCTGGTGAGCGTATCCGAGCGCAACCGCATGATTGCCGATCCCTACACTCGGCTGCTCGTCGCACGCGACCAGGTGAATCAAGCGTCTGCGCTGGTGCTGACGTCAGTGGGCTTGGCGCGCGAGCTGGGCATCGCCGAATCGAAATGGGTCTATCTGCATGGCTGCGCAGATGCGCGGGAGCGTGCACTGCTCGAACGCCCGGACATGAGTTCGAGCCCGGCAGCGATCGAAGCATCGCGCGCTGCCCTGGCGGCCGCCGGCATCGACATCGGGCAAGTCGACTGCTTCGACTTGTACAGCTGCTTTCCGATCCCGGTGTTCAATGTGCTCGACGCATTTGGCTTGAGTGCGAACGATCCGCGCGGCTTTACGTTGACGGGCGGTCTGCCCTACTTCGGAGGTGCCGGTAACAACTACTCGATGCACGGCATCGCGGCCGCAGCTGCTCGGGCCCGGGCCACACCAGGCACCTATGCCTTCGTCGGCGCGAACGGCGGTGTGATGTCCAAATACTCGGTCGGCATCTACTCCACTCGAGCACGCGACTGGCAGCCGCAGGACAGCACGCTGCAAGCGCGCCTGGATGCCGTGCCCACGACACCGATCGCATACGAAGCCGATGGCCCTGCGCGCGTCGAGACCTACACCATCGTGTATGACAAAGGCGTGCCGGCCTATGGCGTCGTGGTCGGGCGGCTCGAATCCAACGATGCGCGCTTCCTCGCGCTCACGCCCGAGAACGATGCCCAGACATTGCAGCAGATGGTCGCGCAGGAGCCGCTGAACCAGCGCATCTACGTACGCTCCTTCGGCTCCGGCAATCGCTTCACCTTCGCGCGCGAGCGCCTGTTCACGTTGTACCCGGAAGAGCCCAAGATCCTGCGCAGCGAATATCAGTTCTGCAGAGTCGAGCGCCGCGAACATGTGCTGGAGGTCACCATCGACCGGCCAGCGGTGCGCAACTGCCTGCACGCACCCGCGCATGAAGAGTTGAGCGCAATCTTCGATACGTTCTTCGCCGATCCGGACCTCTGGGTCGCGATTATCACGGGCGCCGGTACCGAAGCGTTCTGTGCGGGCAACGACCTCAAGTATCAATCACCGATGGATACGTTCGTGCGTTCGAAGAGCGGCTTCGGCGGACTGACCAGTCGCCGTGAGCGAAACAAGCCCGTCATCGCCGCCGTGAACGGCTTTGCCATGGGCGGCGGATTCGAAATCTGTCTCGCGAGCGATCTGGTGGTCGCCGACGAGAATGCACTGTTCGCCTTGAGCGAAGTGAAAGTGGGACTGATCGCTGGTGCTGGTGGCCTCATCCGCCTGCCGCGGCAGATTCCGAAGAAGCAGGCCATGGAGATGATCTTGACCGGAAGGCGCGTGAGTGCCGCCGAGGGCAAGACGCTGGGCTGGGTGAATCGCATCACTCCGCCAGGTCAGGCGCTCGAGGGCGCGCGTCAACTCGCGGCGGAAATTCTGGATGGCTCGCCCGTCTCGGTGCAGTGCTCTCTGCAGGCGATCAATGATTCGGAGGGGAGTACATCGGTGCTGGAGGCTCTGCTGCAGCAGGCGGACGCAGTCGATCGACTCATCACCAGCGAGGACATGATCGAAGGCTTCACGGCCTTCGGCCAGAAACGCAAGCCACGCTGGAAGGGTCGCTGATCCTCACGACAGCGCCTCGGAACAGCACATGCCGTGCGCTATCGCACGGTATAGGCCTGTTTCGCTGCGGCTTGGAATGGCTGGCTGGATGAGGCTCGCGCCGCATCGGAATAGAGCGGCGCGCGCTCCAGCGCGGCCCTTCGGCCGACGTCCAATCCCTCCCAGATTGCCCTCAACGTGCCCTGCACTGCCACCGTGTCGTACGCGGCGATGACTCGCGCCAACGCATCGGCCCGCGCCCACAACTGGTCGCGCGGTGTCACTTCGGTCACGAGGCCGATCTGCAACGCCGTTTGCGCACGCAAGCGCTCGGCATTGCTCAACAACGTGAACCGCAGCACCTCTCCGAGGTTGACTCGCCGCGACATGCCGATCGGACCGGATGCTGACGCGATGCCGATCGACAAGTGAGGATCGAAGAACTCGGCATCGTCGCTGCACAATACAATGTCGCTCTCATTCACCAGGAACAGTCCGGCGCCTGCGCAGATGCCATGCACTGCGCAGATCACCGGCTTGTACAGATGATGCATACGCGGCCCGAGCTGCGAATGAACACTTTGATTGGCGAATACATTCCAATGACGCACGACCCCGTCCGTACCGTCGTCGCCACCGCGCACGTCCACACCGCTCGTGAACGCGCGTGATTCCATGTGGCCGCGCACGACGATGACGTGCACCGCGTCTTCGGCAATCGCCCAACGCCACAGCCGGTCGAAGTCATCCAACATCGACTGCGTGATGGCATTCATCGCCTGCGGACGATTCAGCGTCGCGATTGCAATCTTGGTCGTCGCATCGAACTCGACCTGGATGGACCGATACATGGCAGACCTCAAACCGTGTAGAGCCCGTGGCTCACCTGCAAGGACTTGTTCATCTCCGCCGGATTGCCATCGTCGAAATAATAGGGCGTCAGATCCACCACGCCAGCATCGCGCAGCACGTCATCGTCCAGCGTGAAGCGGCCGGTGAACGTGCGTGCGTCCTGCTGGAAGATGTGCCACGCAGCGTCGGCCATGATCTCGGGCTTGCGCGTGCGCGTGCGCGCCGCATCGCCACGCACAGCCCGATGGGCTGCGGTCCAGATCGCGAGCCGGGGCCACAACGCGTTGAAGGCGATGCCGTCGGCTGCGAATTCCTCCGCGAACGCCATCGTCAGCAAGCTCATGTTGAATTTCGAGACCATGTAGGCGGGAAAACCCGCATATTTCCCCGGCTCGTCCAGCATCAGGAGCGGTGCAATCGTGAGGACGTGCGGATTCGCGGCACGGCGCAAGTGCGGGATGCACTGCTGCGTGACGAGGTACGTCCCGCGCACATTGACGTCGAACAGCAGGTCGAACCGCTTCGCGGCCGTCTGCATGGTTCCTTCGCGGTACATCACACTGGCGTTATTGACGAGGATATCGATCCCGCCGAATGTCGCGACGGCCTTCTCCACCGCCGCCTCGACTTGCTCCTCGTGACGCAGGTCCATCGCGATGGGCAGCGCTCGACCGCCCGCCTTCTCAACCTCCTGCGCAGCCGTATGGATCGTGCCCGGCAGTTTGGGATGCGGCGTCTCGGTCTTGGCAGCAATGACGACGTTCGCACCGTCACGCGCAGCACGCAGGCCGATGGCGAGGCCGATGCCGCGGCTCGCGCCGGTGATGAAGAGGGTTTTGTCACGTAGAGACATTCGGCCGTGCTCCTTCTTGTCGCGTGCTCGGCTGGCTATGACGATGCGCCCGAGCTCATGTGGCCTTCACTATCCGCGCAATGCTTCGCGCACACTGGGTGTGCTGCAAGGAAGTGGGATCGTCGGCTGAGCCGTCGATCGTTGCGCAGCGTCTTTCGACCTTGCGCGCGAATCCGACGCGGGCACATCCTTCCTGATTCCGGGGCAGCGTGCCGGCGTGGATTCGACAACGCAGCTTACGAGTTCAAGACTTCCTTGACCGGCGCGACGGACTGCGGGAACAGCTTCAAGATGTCCTGCGCGGTGACGATGTGGTCGTGTTCTGCCGGCGGTTTGCCGCCGCCGCTGATGGGCGTCATATCGACATTCTTGCCCTCCACGCGGAGCGCTCCGACAGTGCACTTCTCCTGGGGAATCTTGGAGAACGGATCGAAGTTATAGACGCGCAAGGCATTCTTGTGGGTGATGGCGTCGATCACCTCTTTGCCGACCTTGCCGTTCTCGAACTCGCCCCCCCACAGCTGCTCGGGAGAGTTGGGCCACGTGATGTCAGCGTGCGGATAGTCGTTTTCGAAGGTGATGATGTCCAGCCCGATCGCATCCCGGTTCTTCACACCGAACTCATCCTGAATGAAGCACGAGACGAAGTGCTCGCGGAACACCTCACTCGGCCGCTTGCCGCCCCACTTCTGACGCGTCCAGGGACCGTGATTTTTCTGAACGAGATCCGCACGCTCGAGAATGTAGGGCACCCAGCCGATGCCACCCTCGGACATGACGATCTTCAGATTTTTGTACATACGGGGCCACGGCGACCACAGCCATTCGGCAGCCGTCGCCATCGCACACATTCCAGCCTTCGTGAGGAAGGCATCGATGGGTGAGTCCATCGCCATGTGCTCGGTTCCCGTGCGCGCACCGCCCGTGACGTGAATCGACAGGGGAATGCCCTCATCGGCTATCGCGTCCAGCAGGGGCTTCCAATAGGGATCCTGCACGCTGGGCAGACCGAACTGCAGAGGGATGCTGGGAATGCTGACCGTCTTGGCGCCCTTCGCGACGGTGCGCTTGATCTCCGCGACGGCTTCCTTCATGTCCCACAACG
>JBEVDW010000506.1:0-10452 GCA_040513115.1 Steroidobacteraceae bacterium
CGCGGGGTTCGTTTCGAAATCCGCGCTGCTCGCCCTCGACCGATCCGAGCGCAGGCTCAGGGGAAGACGGTACAAAGTTCCGCGCATGATCACCGAGGAGGTGCTCGGTAGACCGCGACTCATTGCTGAATTGAAGGAGATCGCTGCTGCATCCGGGAGGCCCTTGGCGGACGTGAATCGGGAGGCTCATTCGTACCTAGCGGAAATGGCCGCGGGCCATACGACGTTTGGTATGGATCTCGCCGCCGGCCTAGGCCGCTACATGTATTCGCGCGCATTCGACTCGCAGATCGATTTGCCTCCGCGCGACCTCGAGCGTATTCGCAAGCTCATGGACGAGAAGCCGGTCGCTTTCGGTTTCACGCACAAGTCCCACGTCGACGGTTTCATGCTGGTCACCATGTTCCATGACCTGGATCTCACGCCGTTGCACTTCTTTGGCGGCATCAACATGAATTTCCTCGGCCTCGGGACGCTCATGAAGAAGTCGGGTGCCATCTTCATCAGGCGCAGCTTCCAGGACAACGCCGTCTACAAGGCGGTCTTCAAGTGCTACATCGACTACCTCGGCGAGAAGCGCTTCCCGCTGCTGTGGGCGATGGAAGGCACACGATCGCGCACGGGGAAGTTGATGCCGCTGCGCTATGGGATGATCAACTACGTGGTCAGCGCCTATGTGCGCGACAACTCTCCCGATCTGGTCCTGATGCCGATCTCGGTCAGCTACGACCAGGTACCCGAGGTCGGGGACTACGATGCGCTCCAGGCAGGCGCGAAAAAACGGCCGGAATCTGCGTCGTGGTTCGTGCAATACATTCGCCGCCTGAAGAAACCCCATGGCAGGATCCATGTGCGATTCGGGCACGGTGTCCAGCTTTCGGACTTCGTGGACATCCGCGAGCCCGGCGTCGACGTGAGTCAGCGCGACATCCAGAAGATCGCTTTTGCGCTGGCTGTGGACGTCAACAGTGTCACGCCGATTACGCTCAATTCTTTGATCACCTACGTGTTGCTGGCGCACGGACATCAGGCGCTGACCTTGGACGAGCTGGTGGCCGACCTGACGCCACTGCGCGAGTGGATCACGCATTGCGCCTTGCCCACGACCACGGACGTCGCACGCTGGGATCTGAGCATTCTCGATCGATCGCTGCAGCTGCTTGAGGCGCACGGAGTGGTCAGGATCGACAGAACCGGTCTCGAGTCAGTTCACGCGATTGCTCCTTCCGCCGGGAGAAAGGCGGCGTATTATCGTAACGGCATGATTCATTTCCCGGTGCGAAGCGCCATTGGGGAAGTCTCCGTGCTCGCGGTGACGGCCACCGGCGAACAGGCAATCGAGCAGTTCCATCGCGCAGCGCTGCACTTGCGGGAACTGCTGAAGTTCGAATTTTTTTTCGAGGGGCGAGACGAATTCATCCGCTCACTGGAGAGGGAATTCGATTCTCGCTCACCGGAGTGGAGAAGCATGGTCGCACGCAGCGAAGCCGCCCGCCGGCAGCTGGTGAACTCGTTACCCGTCATTCTGGGTCACGGCACGCTGCGCGCTTTCCTGGAAGCCTACTTGGTCGTCGCCGCAGCGCTCTCGCTCCTGCCGGACACGACGGCAATCGACCGCAAAATGCTGCTTGCGCGCAGTCATGCTCTCGGCAGGCAACGCCTGCTGCAACACCGCGTTCACTCCGAAGAGTCGATCTCCAGCAGCTATTTCGAGAATGCAATCAGCATCGCTGAGAGCCGCAGGCTCCTTGAGCCCGGAGAACACGTCAAGGCCGGGCGCGAGGAACTGCTGCAGGATCTGACCGACGCCGTCTCGAGGACCAGATTCCTCGCTTCTATTGCCGAGGCGCGTCGCTTCGCAGCCAGGCCGCACATGTAACGGCAATTTCACCGCCCGCTCACGCTTGAAGGGGATGCGCATGGCAGCTCGTGAATACGATGATTGGAAGAGCGCAATGACGATGCCGCACGGCGATGTCGTCAGGAACGTCGAACGTATGGAGAGCGGCCCTCACATTGCAGCTCTGGTCGAGTTCGACGGCACGCGGATCTCGGGATTCTCTGCAGTCATCTTTGTGCGAGAGCAGTTACGCAAGGGACACATGACGCCGACCGATTTCTTCGAGCTGGTGGCGAGCATGGCCAACCTCGCCATGGGACGCATTGGATTTTCGGCAGCGCTATCGGCCAGTGCTCAGATGCTTCGCGGCGTCAGCGAAAACAGTTATGCACAATTCGGCGAGGAGATCTATCAGAAACAGCTCTCGCGATCGGTCTATCCTGAAGCTCGCGCGCTCGTGCAGGCGCACCGACGCAAGGGCCACACCGTCGCGATAGTCTCCTCAGCGACTCCGTATCAGGTCAGGCCTGCGGCGCGCGATCTGCGCATCGATCACGTCCTGTGCAGCAACCTGGAAGTCGAAGAGGGCCGCTTCACGGGCGCCGTCATCCGCCCCACGTGCTATGGCCGGGGCAAGGTCGCAGCCGTAGAGAGGCTGGCCGCAGACACGGGCATCGACCTTTCGAAGAGCGTCTTCTACACCGACAGTCACGATGACCTCGCCCTGCTCGAGCACATCGGTCACCCGCAGATTTTGAATCCGGATCACAAGCTTGAGAGTGTCGCGACTCGTCGCGGCTGGCCGATTCGCCGCTTCACTAGCAGGCAACGCCCGGGAATATGCGATTACCTGCGCAGTCTCGGCGTTTACGGCTCCCTCGTCGGCTCAGCCATGCTAGGACTGGGGGTGTGGGGTCTGAGCGGCTCCAAGAATGATGGCCGCAAAGCCATGATCTCGCTCTGGGCAGATGTGGCATCGGCGCTGGTCGGTCTGAAGCTGAAGGTTGTGGGCGAGGAAAAAATTTGGGCCAACAGGCCCGCCGTTGTGATCACGAACCACCAGAGTCAGGCCGATGCCATCATCATCATGAAGCTGTTGCGCGGTAACTTCGCTGCGGTAGGCAAGAAGGAGATCGCCAATATCCCGCTGGTCAGCCAGGCGATTCAGTTCGCAGGCGTGATCCCGATCGACAGGAAGGATGCGAGCAAGGCGATCGCAGCGATGAAGCCGCTGATCGAGGCGATCCGCTCGGAAGGTCGTTTTGTCGCAGTTGCCGTCGAAGGAACGCGATCCACGTCGACGATTCCCGGACCCTTCAAGAAAGGTGCATTTCACATTGCGATGCAGACCGGCGTGCCGATTCTGCCGATCGTCATCCACAACGCTATCGACGTGCAGCCGAAAGGAGACTTCGTGTTTCGACCGGCAACCGTGCTGGTGGAAGTGCTCGATCCGATCGATACGTCGACGTGGAAAGCTGAAAGTTTGACCACGCATGTCGCTGAAGTGCGCAACCTTTACCTGCGCACACTGGGATTTCCCGAGGAGGAGATTCCGGCACGGGACGCTGTGATGACCGCCCATATCGTGGAGCCCACTTCGTCAACGCCCAAGCGGCGCTCGCGCCGCCCTGCGAAGACGGCGCCGCCAAGATCACGGAAGAGGAAGACCAACGGATCAACTGTGGCGTCCAAACAGGATTGAGAAGAGGACGGGGCCATGAAGCAGCTCGGTGCCCAGGATGCGCAGTTTCTGCATGCTGATACGGAGAACAGCTTTGCGAACGTCGCGACGGTCCTGATCTTCGGTCCGCCAAAGCGTGAGCGCGCAAGACTGGATCTGGAATCTCTCATCGAGCACGTGCGAAGTCGGCTGCACATGAGTCCGATTTTCCGCCGCCGCCTGGTGCGGGTTCCGCTCGAACTCGATTATCCCTACTGGGTCAACGACGAACACTTTGATGTCGACTATCACGTCGAATACAGCTGCCTGCCGGAACCGGGCACGTGGAGCCAGTTCAGGCGGTTCGTCAGCAAGTACCACAACAAGCCAATGGACATGAACCGGCCGCTGTGGGAGGTCTGCTTGCTGGATGGCCTGGACGCGATCGAAGGCATACCCAGGGGCAGTTTTGCACTCATCCTCAAAGCCCATCACGCCGCTGTCGACGGAGCTACGGGGATGCAGTTCTTCGCCGGATTCTCCGATATCGATGAGGAAGGCACGCCGGCTCTGGCTGTCGAGCTGGAGCCGGAAGAGACCGGCGCAGCACCCCGGACGGGCGAGATGCTCACTCGCGCACTGATCAATAATGCGCGCTCTCCGATTCGACTGATGGACACGTTATGGCGCGTGGTGCCCGGCCTGTTGCCGATGGTATTGCGCAAGCTCAGCGGCGGCGACCGCGAGGACGAATCTTTCGTTGTGCCTGACACGCGCTTCAACAGAGCGCTATCGCCACAAAAGCATTTCGACGCTTGCTGGTTCGCCTTGAGTGACTTCAAGCGCATCAAGTCACGCGTCGAAGGGGCAACCGTGAACGATGTGGTCCTGGCCGTGTGCGGTGGCGCGTTGAGAAAGTATCTGCTAGCGCACAAGGATCTGCCGCATGAGCCCCTCGTTGCCTGGGTGCCGATCAACGCCAGACCAAAGGACGGCTCGAGCGGCGAAGCCATCGGCAATCAGATCAGCGCGATGACGGTTCCCCTGTTCACCGATCTGGAGACGGCCGAAGACAGGTTAGCCGCGATCACCCGGCAGACACGACGTTCCAAGGAGGCCATGTCCGGTGCACCCGCGAAACTGCTGACCGAGATGAGTCAGCACTTCCCCGCGTACAGCATGGCGCTGGTCACGCGCATGATCATCAAGGGCAACATCTTCAAGCGCTTGTGCAACGTGATGATCACCAATGTGCCCGGGCCGCAGGTACCCCTGTATCTGAAGGGGGCGCCCTGTCTTCACCAGCTCGGCTTGACGCCGATCGGCGATGGCATGGGACTGTGCATCGGCACCCCGAGCTACAACGGCGAGCTGGTCTTCATGGTGATTTCGACGCCTCTAATCATCCCGGACATTGATTTCTTCGTGCAATGCCTTCGGGATTCGTTCGGGGAGCTGAACCCCACGTCACCAAGCCGAAAAAGGCGTCGTAGGTCGCGTCAGAACCTGCACCCGCAATGAGGGCAGACCAGATGTACACGCTGAAAGATATGCTGAGACGCGCGGTGGTTCTGAATGCCAATGGCGCCGCTATTCATGAAACTGAGCGTTCCTATACCTGGCTTGAAGTGGCGGCGCGCGTGCGGGCCATCGCATCCGAGCTCATCGCACGCGGCTTCAGGAAAGGCGACCGCATGGCGATCATGAGCCTTAACAGCGCACGGTATTTCGAGATGCAGTTTGCGGTGCTTTGGGCGGGCGGCACGATCGTGCCCATCAATACCCGCTTCGCGGCGCGCGAAGTCATCTACTGCCTGGAAGACATGGATGGCCCATGGATCTGCTGCGACGATGAGATGATGCTGCTGTTCGAAGGCATCAGATCTTCTATGCACGGCATCCGGGGCTTGATCTACATCGGCACGAATCAGTGCCCCGAAGACTATGTTTCGTACGACTCACTGCTTCAGGGTGATTCGCAGGCCGACCCGCCCGACCCTCACGTCGATGATATCGCGATCATCTACTTCACCGGCGGAACGACCGGTCTGCCGAAGGGTGTGATGTTGACGCATGCACAAGTGCTCGCGGGATCGCAGGGCTGGGCCTCGGCGTTCACGAGCCTCTCTGAAGACGACGTGTACATCCATGCCGCTCCCATGTTTCACATGGCCGACGGCATCATGTGTTTCACGGCCACGATCACGGCGTGCTCTAACCTGTTCATGGGCAAATTCGAGATGCAGGCGCTCGTAGATGCCTGCAATCGCCACAAGGTGACGTGCATTCTGCTCGTGCCGACGATGGCGCGAATGCTGTGCATGTACCTGAACGAGACCGGCCAATCCATCCCGTCGCTGCGACTGATGGTGTATGGCGCATCTCCGATGCCCAGACCGGTTCTCGACATGGTCATGAAGACCTTCCCCGCCGTCGAGCTGTATCACGGCTACGGCGCGACCGAAGCGCTCGGTATCACGATACTCGGTCCGGAGCACCACACGCAGGACGAACGCGGCGAGAAGATGATGCGATCGTGCGGCCGTGCGTTCCGCGGCGTGCTGCTCAGCATACAGAGTCCCGATCACAAGCCCCTGCCGCCCGGCCAGATCGGCGAGGTTTGCATCCGCAGCAATTCGGTGATGAAGGGTTACTGGAACAAGCCGCACCTCACCGCGGATGTAATATGCGACAACTGGTATCACAGCGGTGATGCGGGATTTCTGGACGATCGAGGCTTCCTCACGCTCGTTGATCGCGTCAAGGACATGCTGATCACCGGCGGAGAAAACGTCTATTCGGCCGAAGTTGAGAATACCCTGCTGCTGCATCCGGCCATCGAGGAATGCGCGATCGTTGGCCTGCCGGACGAGAAGTGGGGTGAGCTTGTGCACGCCGTGATCAGGCTCAAGCCGGGCGGGTCCGTGACTTGCGGGGAGCTGCAGCAGTTCTGCAGGCAGCACCTCGCAGGTTACAAGGTTCCGAAATCGGTCGAGTTCGCCGACAGGCCGTTGCCAAAGACACCGGTGGGAAAAATGGACAAGACTCAACTCAAGCGCATGATCGTGGACCGCGCTCACTGACCTAGTCGCAAGCGAGCTGCAACGATGGAAGTTACGAGTTTCAGATCCGATGCGCCTGATCAGATGCCGATCTACATGCACATCTGGCCGTGCGAGACCGCGCGCGCGCTCGTGCTGATCGCGCATGGCGCTGCCGAGCACGGAGCTCGCTATGCGCGACTGGCAGCCGCGCTCAACTCGGCGAATTACGCCGTCTGCGCAACCGACCATCGAGGGCACGGCTTGACGGGCCGCCATGCGCAGCTGGGCGTGTTCGGCGATGCGGATGGCTGGAATCGCGCCGTAGCGGATCTCGACCGTGCGGGCAGCATCATGCGCGAGCGGTACCCGAGCCTGCCGCTGGTCCTCATGGGCCACAGCATGGGTTCGCTAATGGCCCAGCAATTCATCGCGGAATATGGGACCAGAATCGAAGGTGCTGTGCTCAGCGGTTCGATGCTGATCGATGGCCTGCTGGAACTGACGCCGCTGGTGGAGGCGGAGGCAACACGGAGCGGACGTGAGGCACCGTGTATGGTCATGACAGAGATGATGGCGGGCGGTGGTTTCACAGCGGGTCTCGAAGACGTGCAGACGCCATTCGATTGGCTCAGCCGCGACCGTGCCGAGGTGCGGGCCTACATTGACGATCCGCTGTGTGGATTTCCACTGAGCGCAGGTGCGTGGGTGGATTTGCTGAAGCACAACTGCATTCCGAAGACTGCCGCTGACTACGCCCGCATTCCGCGAGATCTGCCTGTGTACGTGTTCGCTGGCGACAAGGACCCCGTGAACCAGAACCTCAGTGCACTGCACGAGCTGTTGCGCCGCTACGCGGACGCAGGGATGCGACGCGTCAGCTCGCGCTTCTATGCGGGCGCTCGCCACGAGACGCTCAATGAGATCAATCGTGACGAGGTGACCTCCAACCTGATCGCCTGGCTAGCGGCGAACGTGTGATCGGCCGCGATCCTCTGCAGGCTCAAACCCGGCATCAGCCGGCGTCGGATTCAGCGCCTGCCGAAGTGCGCAGCAGGCCACGGAAAGCCCTTCGCGGGTCGATTTCGCCCTGCAGTACTTGGTGGACCTCGCGTGAGATCGGCATGTCGACACCATGGCGATCCGCGAGCTCCATCACCACCGGAGCACTCTTGACGCCTTCGGCGACCATGAACATGTCCGCGACGATGTCATCGATGCCGCGGCCATTGCCGAGCTGGACACCGACATGGCGATTGCGGCTGTGGGCGCTGGTACAGGTCGCCACCAGATCGCCGACGCCCGCGAGACCGGCAAAGGTCGACGGCTTGCCCCCCATTGCTACGCCTAGCCGTGTAATTTCCGCCAGTCCGCGCGTGATTATCGCTGCGCGGGTGTTGTCGCCGGCGCCCTGTCCATCGCCCATACCCACGGCTATTGCAATGACATTCTTCAACACACCGCCCAGCTCGCAGCCGATCACGTCGTCATTCGTGTAGACGCGAAACAGGCCGCTGCTGAAAAGCTTCTGCAGCGAACGACCGATGATATCGTCCTCGATCGCGATGACACTCGCCGCGGCATAGCCGGCCATGATCTCTCGGGCAAGATTGGGCCCGGTGAGCACACCGACCGGATGGCCGGGCAGGACCTCTTCGAGGACTTGCGTCATGCGCCTGCCACTGCCGGCCTCAAGACCCTTCGTCAGGCTGATCACCGGTACCCAGGGCCGGATGTGTTCGCGGATCATTTCGACCGTGCTGCGAAAGCTGTGCGACGGTACCCCTACCACGACCACGTCGGCGTACGCTCCGATTTCTACTAATTCGTGCGTTGCCCGCAGGTTGGGGTGCAGGGTTGTTCCTGGCAGGTATTTCTGATTGCTGTGGCGCGCATTGATCTCCTCCACCGTTGCGACATCACGCGCCCAGACGAGCGCTGGCGCATTGCGCGCGACGAGCGACGCGACCGTCGTACCCCAGGAGCCTGCGCCGAGCACGCCCACCTTCAATTTCATAACCGTGACACTCCCACGCCCGATGCACCCTCGCATCTCAACATCGGACACGCACTCGATAGGTGGGCTGCTTTGCACAACACCTGCTCGCGCGGCCGGGTTTGGCACCTGATTAGGTGCTCAGCCTAAAGTAGGAGCATCGGACAATGGCAAAGGAAAACAGCAGACACCGTTATACAGGATCCCTTGCCAACAACGTTTGCCTCAGCAAGCGAACGATCGGGGCTTATCGCGCCGCAACGGGTACCCCGGCGTAAAGCATGGGCAACGACGTGAAAGCGGACGCTGGCGAGTGGCCCTGCCAGCTGCGTTAACGTGATAGGTCGCCGCAACATCGGCACGGTAGGTGACTCGTCACGGGACTCTGCGCGAAGAGCTGCGAGCGCTCTCTGACGCGGCATACAAGATCGTTGACGAGTTCGGAGCTAACGTCCGACGCCGTCGAAAGGTAGCCGCAGCCCAGGAGCGCGAGGCGCTGCCCCACCGCGACTTTCCGCACAGAGCGTGTACCGCGACGTCGAAAAGTCGTGGCGTCGGCCACAATGTAACGGTCCTTATACTCCGCGCCTGCACGTGCCAAAATAGCGCGACTCATTTCACGTTACGGGACACATGGTTTCGGGGCGCCGCGCTAGAGCCAATCAACTTGGAGAGAATGTTATGAACTCGCGTTTGTATCGCCGGCTCCTTCTTGCGTCGGCATGCTCGGGGGTGGTTGGCTACGCGTCGGCTCAGAGTCCCGCAACTGGTGGAACAGAACAAGGTGTGGAAGGAGGGCTCGAAGAGATCGTCGTGACCGCGCAGCGCCGTGAAGAGAATCTGCAGGACGTGCCAATCGCCATCTCCGCGGTCACGGCCAGTGTGGCCGAGCAACTCGGTGTGGGCGATCCGCAAAGCGTGACTCAACTCGTTCCCGGTTTCACGTTCCAGCGCCAGGCGAGCGGTTCCACACCGTTCATCCGCGGCGTCGGCTCAACCTCCTCCTTCATCGGTAACGAACCTTCCGTCGCCGTGTTCGTCGATGACACGTACATCCCAACCGGCAATGCGGCCATCTTCGAATTCAACAACGTCGAGTTGGTCGAGGTGCTCAAGGGTCCCCAAGGCACGCTCTTTGGCCGCAACGCGACCGGCGGTGTGGTGCATGTTCACACATTGAATCCGACGCATGAGCCGACTCTCGATGCGAGCGTGGGTTACGGCAATTTCGATACGAGAACCGCACAGTTCTACGGTTCCGTCGGCCTTTCGGATACCGTCGCCGTGAATTTCGCTGCCTTCGGCGTCAATCAGGAGGACGGCTGGGGCGACAACGTGACAACCGGTGACGACGTGCTGACGAACGAATCATGGGGCGTTCGCAGCAAGGTGCTGTGGGAGCCCACGGACGAGACGTCTGTACTCGTCGGCGCAGTCTTCAGCAACCGCAAGTCCGATCAGGGGATGGCGCAGCAGGTTGCTCCGGGATATCGCGGGTTCGCCGGATACGATCCCGATGCACTGGGCGCGAGCTTTTATGACGGCGTGTCCAACCGTGATGAGTATTACGACACCGACTTCTATCAATTCAATGCCAAAGTGAGACATGACTTCGGTGCTGCGTCTCTCGTCAGCATCACGGCGTACAGCAAGACCGACACGTTCTTCGTGATCGATCTCGATGCATCACCAGCCAACATCCTCAACGGCGACGTCACAAACTACGCGCACACCTTCACCCAGGAGCTGCAGCTGCTCTCACCAAGCGACTCGAAAATACAATGGATCGTCGGCAGCTTCTTCCTCAAGGACAACTCGTTCTTCGGTCTTGACGCATTCGGTCTTGGAATTCCGGGCGTTCCGGCCGGTTCGCACAACATCGAACAGGCGCGTCAACGCACGACATCGATCT
>JBEVDW010000507.1:0-9273 GCA_040513115.1 Steroidobacteraceae bacterium
AGATCGATGTCGTGCGTTGACGCGCCTGTTCGATGTTGTGCGAACCGGCCGGAACGCCCGGAATTCCAAGACCGAATGCGTCAAGACCGAAGAACGAGTTGTCCTTGAGGAAGAAGCTGCCGACGATCCATTGAATCTTCGAATCGGTCGGTGAGAGCAGCTGCAGCTCTTGCGTGAACGTGTGCGCGTAGTTCGTCACATCGCCGTTGAGGATATTCAACGGTGAGGCATCGAGATCGATCGCGAAGAAGGTGTCGGTCTTGCTGTAGGCCGTGATGCTCACCAGCGACGCCGCGCTGAAGTCGTGCCTGACCTTGGCGTTGAACTGATAGAAGTCGGTGTCGTAGTACTCGTCTGCGCGGTTCGTTACACCGTCATAGAAACCGGCGCCCAAGGCATCCGGATCGTAGCCGGCGAAGCCGCGATAGCCCGGAGCCACCTGCTGTGCCATGCCCTGATCGGATTTGCGGTTGCTCAAGACGGCGCCGACGAGTACAGACGTCTCGTCCGTAGGCTCCCACAGCAGCTTGCTACGTACGCCCCATGATTCATTCGTCAGCACGTCGCCACCGCTCGTGACGTTGTCGCCCCAGCCATCTTCCTGATTGACGCCGAAGGCAGCGAAATTCACGGCGACGGTATCCGAAAGGCCGACGGAACCGTAGAACTGTGCGGTTCTCGTATCGAAATTGCCGTAACCCACGCTCGCATCGAGCGTCGGCTCATGCGTCGGATTGAGTGTGTGAACGTGCACCACACCGCCGGTCGCGTTGCGACCGAAGAGTGTGCCCTGCGGACCCTTGAGCACTTCAACCAATTCGACGTTGTTGAATTCGAAGATCGCTGCGTTGCCGGTCGGGATATACGTGTCATCGACGAACACCGCGACCGAGGGTTCGTTACCGATGAAGGAAGATGTCGATCCGACGCCGCGGATGAACGGTGTTGCGCCACTCGCCTGACGCTGGAATGTGAAGCCGGGAACGAGCTGGGTGACGCTCTGCGGATCGCCGACGCCCAATTGCTCGGCAACACTGGCCGTGACTGCAGAGATCGCGATTGGCACGTCCTGCAGATTCTCTTCACGGCGCTGAGCCGTCACGACGATCTCTTCAAGTCCACCCTCTGTGGCTTGTGCCTCTGGTGCAGTGGTTGCGGGACTTTGAGCCGCCGCATGGCCAATCACCGCCGAGCACGCCGACGCTAGTAGAAGTCGGCGATACAAACGCGAGTTCATGCTTTCTCTCCGATGTTGAGTTGACGCTCGCACGGGCGCCGCGAACGTACGTGTTCGCGTGTAGTCAAGTGAACTGTTGGGTTGCTCGTGCGGGCGCGGAGTATAACGACCGTTACATCTCCGGCCAACTCGCTAGCTTGACGCTTTGGTGCGCTAATTTTTCACTACGGCGCTTCGAGGGGAATGCACGAGCATTGCACGGTGGATAGGGATGAGATACGGCGCTTTCATCGTGGCCATGCACACGAATGTTTCATGTGTGCATGACATAGTCGTACGTACACCGTTGCCGAGCGTCTCGCAACGGGGCACTTACGCAAGGGCAGTAATTAACGACGCGATTAACGCTCGGCGTCAGATTCTTCTTGCGATGTCATAAGCCTGATGAATGTTGGCGAAGATGGTGCCCGCATCTTCAGCATCGACATCGAATGCATCGCCGATCACATAGGTCTCGATGTTCTTCGCTTTCGCGATCTCGGCGAGGCCACGATTAGAGCGCCGCTCACTCGCGAACACGATCGTGTCGATCTTCGGGAGCACGTGCTCTCCTTCCGAGGAGATCAGAGCGACACCTTCTGTGCGCATTTCGACCCGTGCGACATTCTTGAAGCGCTTGACGTTCTTCTGCGTGGTCCGAGCCACGAGATACCAGCGGTCGTTGGCTGCAAGCTTCTGAGCAAAGTGGTTGTGCGCTTCAGCGACATAGACCGTGCGACCGCCCTCCGACACGTAGTCCGCTGCCTGCATGCCAATCTGGTCGCCGCCGACAACGAGAATGTTGTCGCCGGTGTCGAGCTTCTGCTCGAGTATGTCGTCGACCATCAACAGGTCGATGGCGTCGGCTTGTGCGATCAGATCCATCATTCCCTGGGGCACCTGCGGCACGCTGCCGGTTGCAACGAACACGACATCAGGTTGCAGGGCGTCGATCAAGGCGGCGTCCGCAGTCGTGTTGAGGCGCACGTCCACTTCGTGTTTCGCAAGCTGTCGCTCGTACCACGGCAGCATGTCCGCGATCTCTGCTCGACCGGGAATCATCGCAGCCAGTCGGATCTGCCCACCCAGCCAGCTGCGGCTTTCGCACAGCGTCACCTTGTGGCCAGAGAAAGCCGTTCGCCGCGCAGCTTCGAGGCCCGCTAATCCGCCGCCGATGACGAGAATCTTCTTTGGATTGCTCTTTGCCGTGCCTTCGACATCGATGCAGATGGATTCGCGCTGCATGCGCGGGTTCACCACGCAACTGACGTGGCCGGGATTGCCGCGCTTGATGTTGCGCATCTCTTCATCGATACACCCGCGACAGTCCGCGAGACAATTGCGGATATCTTCCAACTCCCCACGACGTGCTTTCTCGACGATGGCCGAATCGGCAATCATCGCGCGGCCCATGCACACGATATCGGCGCGGCCTTCGGCCACGAGATCTTCCGCCATGCGTGGATTCTTGATCCGGCCGATGGTGGCAACCGGAATCGATACGAGCTTCTTTACGGCGTCCGCCAGATCGGTGAAGCAACCCTGCTTCTCGTAGAGCGGCGGCACGGTCAATCGAGTGCCACCCATCACGCCTGCCGTCACGGACAGGTAGTGAGCACCGGCAGCTTCCAGCATGGGCGCGAGGCGACAGGCGTCTTCGAGCGTCCAGCCCCGGTCCGGGAAGTAGTCGTGGCCATTGATCTTCACGCCAACGCCCATCGTCGTCCCCGCCTCGGCTTTTACAGCGCGCAGGATCTCGAGCAGGAATCGCGAGCGGTTCTCCAGGCCGCCGCCATACTGATCTTCACGGCGGTTGAAGTACGGTGTGAGGAAGGCGCTGATGAGATAGCCGTGGCCCGCGTGGATTTCGACGAAATCGAATCCTGCCTCGCGACACCGGCGGGCAGCCGATGCGAAGTAACCGACGACTTCGACAATCTCCTCCGTGCTAAGCACTTTGACTATCGGCGCGCCCTGACGGCTGTCCATCACTGGCGCCGCTTTTGGCGCGATACCTGACGGCGATAGCTTCACGGATTCGCCGCTCTGCACGCCTCCATCAAAAAGCTGAATGCCGAACTTGGTGTCATACCGATGCACGGCATCCACGATGCGCTGCAGCCCTGGAATCTTGTCGTCGCTATAAATAGCGAGCGGCATTTTCTGCCTGCTCTTCGGCGGCACGACCGCAGAGGCGCCGATCGCCATGAGGCCCGGCCGCGCCTGAGCACGCTCGGTGTAGTACGCAATCATCTCCGCGGTCGGCAGCGCATTCTCGTCGAGCATCATGCCGGCGGACATGCCCGGCATCATGATGCGGTTCTGTACGCTCATCGGACCGATCTGCAGCGGCGAGAAGAGATGAGAAAGTTGGGTCATGACTGAAAAACGCCTGTGAGCGCTGGACGGGCAATGGAATTCGGTGGCGTCCGTGTCACATGAGCGCCGAGATGCTGTGCAAGTGGCGAGTGCCTGTCAATTTGCAGGCGAGTGCGACACCGCAGCAGGTGAGAACAGCGGCTTCGCGCGCACTTTGAATTCCGCATCCAGCGCTTGCGCCCACTTGGCATCCTGACCGTAGATGTCGTGACGGAAATTCGTTCGACCCTGCGGATCGACCCACGCCGTCCAGTAGGCCAACAGTACCGGCATCTTCTTCTCGAGCGTCACGTTCTGGGTTTGCCCACCCGCGATCACGCGGTCGATCGCTTCCTTGTTCCAGCGCTCCTTGTCGTTCAGCAGGAGCTCGGTCAACTCCAGCACCCGCTCTACGCGAACGCACCCCGAGCTGAAGCTACGTTCGGCGCGATCGAACAGAGCTTGCGAAGGCGTGTCGTGCAGGTAGACGGCATAGGGATTCTGAAACATCAGCTTGACGCGGCCCAGCGCATTCGAGGGTCCAGGATCCTGTCGCAGCGTGTACGGAATGTGGCCGCCGGTGAATTGCGACCAGTCGATCGAGTCAGGCTTCAGTTCCTGTCCATTCGCATCGAGGACTTTAAGTCCTTTGCGCGAAATGGAGCTGGGATCGCGCCGTGCGGCCGGCAGGATGTCGTTCGCGATGATTCCGGGCGGCACGGTCCATGTGGGATTCAATACGAGATAGTTGATCTCGGAACGGAAGATCGGCGTGCGACGATACGTCTTGCCCACCTGCACGCGCGCATTCCACACGATCTGCTGGCCACGCACCAGGTAGACCGTGAAGCCTGCGATGTTCACGACCACGAACTCATCGGGCAGATCCTGCAGCAGCACGCGCCCGCGATCGAGATTCACACGCAATTGTCGGATGCGATCGGCCGGCAACACATTCAGCTCGGCAATCGTGCCCGCTCCCGCGACGCCGTCGCCTTCGAGCCCCATGCGCTGCTGAAACGCACGAACGGCTGTTTCGAGCGGCGCGTCATAGACTGGAGAGTCGCTCGCGGCTGATGCATCCAGGTCGCCGCTCGCGATCAGTCGCGCGCGCAACAGGGGCATTCGCGCATCGCTCATGCCTGGTTTCAGCGTCTGTCCTGCAGGGATCACGGGCCAGTCTTTCGATGCAGCGGCACGATACCGCGACAGCTGTCGCTTGAGCTCGACATAGAGCCTGTGAGTCGGCTTCAGCGCTTCGACGCGTTGATAGACATCTTCCGCAGCCAGAGCCTTTTCGACTTCCTGCGCCACATTTCTGGCCGCGAGCGTGCGACCGTAGTTCCACTGCGGATCGAAGGTTTCCGGATCGACCTTGCCGAACGACAGATGGTAGGCAAGACGCAGCAACGCTTCGGTCAACAACACGTCGTATTGAGCACGCAGGGTCTGCGTCGCCGTCGACTGACCGACTTGCTGCGACAGTTTCTCCAGCAGCGGCAGGTGATAGTCCGCGGGATCGAGACCCTCGTTGACGCTGTCCGCCAGCGCCCGGCGCAGTTGCTCAGCATTACGAGCATTGCTCCACGCGGGGCGAAATCCGCGCCGCACATAGAACTCCTGTACGGGCTCCCGCAAGGCGATCCGCGCACCCTGAATGGTGTCCACGTCCGGGTGCATCAATGCATCGAGCTCTGTTTCGATGGCTGTCGCGACTGGATCGCTCGCCGGCGAACCGGCTTCCGCCAGGACGGCACGCGATTGCAGCCCGAATGCCGCACAAACGACACAGGTCAGAACGACGCGGTATACGATAGCCATGGCAGCGACCCGACAATGCAGGGTGGCGACACCATACACTCAAAGGTGCTGTCGCGGTTCCATTGGACACACGGTGCATGCCAGGCCCACGGCAAACAGGAATACGACACATGAAAGCAACGTTGCATCGCGTAGCAATCGCCGTGAAGGACCTCGAAGCGTCGATCGCGCTGTATGAAAAGTTGTTGGGAACAACGTTTCATCGGACAGGTGAAGCCGTGGCCAAAGAGGCCGGTGTCTATGTAGCGGCCGCCTGGGACGCCGGCGTCGAGCTGGTCACTGCAGTACCTGGCAGCAGCAATCCCACTGCAAAGCAGATCAAAGACTTCCTCGAGCAGCACGGTGAGGGTGTCTTCGCGGTCGGCTTCAGCACCAACGATCTCGAGGCCGCACATCGCGTTGCCGAACACGCAGGGATCAGAAAGCTGTTTCCAACATTCAAGTTCAGCCAGAAACAGCTCGATGAGGAGTTCAACGGCGCCTTCACACGGTTCGAGGAAACTGTTCTCGATACGTATGACAAGATGGGCTACCAGTTCGCCTACAACATCATCGAAGAGAAAAAACCATGAACCGCCTGCAGAACAAAGTCGCGCTGGTCACGGGCTCTACTCGTGGCCTCGGTCGCGCCATTGCAACCCTGTTTGGGGAAGAAGGCGCGAAAGTCGCCGTGACGGGACGTACGGTCGAGGACGGCAGAAAAGTAGTCGCGAGCATCCGGCACGCGGGCGGGACTGCGGAATTCATTCGCCTGGATCAGGCCGATGAACAAAGCGTCAAGGACGCCATGGAACAGGTCGTGAGTTTATTCGGCAAGTTGAACGTGCTGGTCAACAATGCCGCGCCGACCGAGTTCATCACCGGCTCTGGCACCGGCAATCTCGCCGACAAAGTCGATGACATCGTGACCGAGATCAGCACCGAGAATTGGCGCAAGGTCACCCTCCCCAGCATCGACGGCTTGTTCTGGTGCCTCAAATACGGCATTCCCAAACTGCAGGCGGCAGGCGGCGGTTCGATCATCAACATCTCCAGCACCGCATCCATCCGCTCGACCCGGGGAATGGATGCTTACACCGCGAGCAAAGGCGCGATGAACGCACTCACCGCCTCAGTCGCGTCCAACTACCGGCCGACCATTCGCTGCAACACGCTGGTTGCAGGCTTGTTCGCGACAGAGGGCTTAGCGCCGCTCCTCGCCGACCCCGTGCTGGACGCAGCATTCAAGAACGTCGTACTCACACCTCGCATCGGAGATCCGCGCGACATCGCCTACGCGGCGACATTCCTGGCCTCCGATGAATCGGCCTACATCACCGGTCAGCTGATCCCGGTCGACGGGGGGATCGGGACATATATGCCGATCCCGAAGGTGGAGGCGGCGAAATAGGAGGACGGTGCGGCTGACGGACGTGAATGTGCAAACCTGGCACAGAAGGTTAGACGCATCATGCAATGCACGCTGCGGCAGTTCTGGTCTTAGGGCACCCAACTCCCGCTAGGACATCACATGCTTCATCAGCGTCCTCGCGCGCACGATGAAGTGCTGCGGATCATGAGGCGTGATCACGATCGTGCGTTTCGGATACTTGAGAACAACGGCGCGATCCGGATCCGTCGCGAGTGCGCGGTAGCGGCCGAGGCGCCGATTCCAGAATTCGCCTGTGAAAGAGAACAGGCCACCGTTGCCAAACAGGCGCAGCGAACTTCTCATCGCGTCGTTGTCCCCTGTTACAGACTTCAGCCCCGCCAGAGGCAAGTGAGTCGTAAACCCGAACCGACGAACGATCACTTCGACGTCGGTGAGAACGTATCCGCGCACCATGAATGGCAACGCCGTGGCAGCAACGATCACCGGAACGATCAGCAACACGACGGTTGCAAACCATGGCGCGTTCGATCGAAGGCTCAGGAGACCCGAGCAAAATACGACGCCGAGAATCGCAACCGAGAGGGCGCTTGCGATCTTCAGCTTCCGGCTCCAAGGCGCTGCGAACTCGATTGGCTGCATGGCTCAGACAATCATCGGGATACAGTTGGGGAAAAGCCAGCGATCGCGCGCCCGCGTGGATCGAGTTGAGTCTGCAACGGCTCGATCCACACCCGAGCGTTGGAAGTGCTTGGCGGCACTCGCATTGAGGAGCAGATAATCGATACGCAGACCTGTATCGCGCTCTGTTCACCTTGATCAGAAGGCGTCTTTCTTCACCTTCTGTACTACCGAGTCTCGCGGCTTTGGCTGTTCGGGCCAGCCGCTCGGCTGCCGCTTCTTCTCCAACGCCTTCTTGATCGTGTCGCTCCAACTGCTCTTTGGGGCGGGCTTGGTAGCCTTGGCACGCCGAGCGGCCTTCTTCTTGGCAGTAGTCATGATAGTTAGTTCCTTGGTTGCTAGTGAAAGCTCGTCGAACTATTACACACTTCCCAAGCAAGATAGATCCGACTGTCGACTGAAACGTCGGGAGGCATCACTGCGCCCGTTCATCCATCCGGATGCAAAGGGCACAACTCGAAACCGGTCGTCACCCAGGGCTCTTAAAAGCACCGAGATACGCGTGATGGCTGCTCCAACGGTACTCGTGCGCTGCACTGACCATCTTGGCACGCTCGGGATTCGAATGAACATAGCGTACGAGCTCGAGCAGATACGCGTCTGCGCCCGATCCATCGGCCCGGTGCTGTATGCGTAGGAACAGTTTGGATTTCTCCCTTTAACGAGAAGGTCAGTGTAGAAATTCCATGCAGGCCCTCTCGCCCGCGGGTTGACGGGCGCCCCGTGCACCACATTCTCGTGAGGGCCCACAGGAGAACTGCCATGAGCATCGCACCATCAGTAGAGCGGCACCTGCATCAGATGGGCGTGAAGTACGATGTGATTCCGCACACCACACATCCAACAGCACCTACAGTGCGCAGGCTGCCCACGTCCCGGGCGAGCAGCTCGCCAAGTGCGTCATGCTGGAAGACGACCGCGGGTACGTCTGGCGGCGCCTCTCGTCACAATGGCTTGCACCGCAGGGTCGAGCGGTTGAGTGATGCGGACATCGCGGCCGTCCGTGTCGCGGATGTCAACGGCGTTGCCGTCGGCATTGAATGTCCGGCGGAGCAATTAACTGCGGATCAACTCCGCACTGTGTCCATGTGGTCGGACCACTGCTTGGACTCGAAGCGCTCTGGGTCGACTACGCGATTGTGGCGTTCCACGTGAGACGTTCGCAACGATTCTCCGCGCATGGCGCGACGGCTACGCCGACACCTTGTAAGCCACCGGCAACTTCGCACCCGGGGAAGCGAAAGCGCTTTTCGATGCAGCCGTCGACACGATTCTCGATCCCTCACAGTATGTGGTGTGGCATGTGCCGATCGTTGGTGGGCGCAAGCCGGGGCGGAACGGTGTTGGAAGGACGGAGTAACAAATTAGGCCGCGCGGTCCGCCAGGCAAGCCAACGCGCAGAGGCGCACCTCTGTTCTCGACAACAACCAACCATCGAGATGCACGACATCATCTCGCCCGAAGTCCTCCTGCACGGCCCGCGAAAAGTCTCGCGGCAAGTCACTGCTTGTCGCGCCCTGCAATCGCTCGACCAGCCAATCAGTCAGTACCTCGAGATTTGCTTCCGAACTGTGCAACTGCAGATACCGCGCACCTACCAGTATCGCGTCAGGCCCAAGCCAGCTCGTCACATTCTTCACAACATTCGTACTCTCAGCGCCGTCGCCGCGGTTGGGAAGAACGGCCACGCTGGCGAGCGCCAGTAGTGCGCTGAGCAAACTTCGACGCGACACTGCGCTCATCTTGCCAGCTCCTTCGCCAGGTGATCCCCAAGCCGAAGCGTCAGGGCAATCATGTTCATCGTCGGATTGGCGTGACCCGAAGTGGG
>JBEVDW010000508.1:0-7095 GCA_040513115.1 Steroidobacteraceae bacterium
GCCTGAGCCATCCGGCCGATGAACGTCAGGCACGCCTCTCTCGGTTGCATGTCGGGCATGCTGGGAGAAGGCGTGAGCGTGACAGTCCAATAGGCCAGCGCAGATAGCAATTGCTGGCGGTAGCTGAGCCATGCGTCTGTAAACGAGGTCCGCGGTCCGCCGCTGGCCTCAAGTCTAGCAAGATACGCGGCGAGCAACTCCTTCTCCCACGCGCGTCGATTCTCGATCGTGAGGGCGGTGCTGACGAAATAAGCAAAGTCGCGCGAACCGTTGCCGACGCAGCAGTTCTGCCAATCGTTCAGACCCATGTGCCCAGCCGCCGCGATGTACCAGTTACGCAGATGGACGTCGCCGTGCATCAGCGATTGCGGTAACTCATGGTGCCGCTCGACGGAGCGCATCGTAGCCGGCCAGACCTCTGGGAAACGCTCGTAGATTCGCGGCGGAATGACCTCCTCCGCCGCCAGGAAGCCACGGTTGCAGTACTCCTCCGTGCCCATGGTCATGTTGTTGGCCCAGAACTGGGGCCAGGTGACGAAGTACTCTCCGCCGGGCTTCGACCATTCGCGGCCGGTGGACGAACCATGCAAGGTCGCGAGCAGCTCCACGCCACTGCGCACCCGGTCGAAAGTGATGGGCGTGGTCTGGCGGCAGAACTCCACATCCTGCATGTCGCGCAAGACGATGATGGACAAGCCGGAGTC
Source organism: Steroidobacteraceae bacterium (assembly GCA_040513115.1). Taxonomy (GTDB): domain Bacteria; phylum Pseudomonadota; class Gammaproteobacteria; order Steroidobacterales; family Steroidobacteraceae; genus DATELY01. The sequence goes on from JBEVDW010000508.1 coordinate 705, forward strand.
GGGGTCGAAGTTGGCCCAATAGCTTTGCGGTGCTTCGAGATCCACACGCGATCGAACCTTGTTGTAGAACGTCGCTTCCGCGTGGCCGCAGCCGCTCAGCACAAACATCAATCGGTTATTGAGTCCCTGTGCAGCCTTGCAGAACACGGACGCAGGTAAGCGCGCGGCGGTCCCCGCCTCGTTGTAAGTCAGTTCGATGCGGCGGCGATTGGACACACCATCATCCGGTGCGCCGACGGCGAACGAGCTGACGCGCGCACCCGGCACATCGCGGCAGAGAATCGCCGTGAGCCAGTCGGAGGTGATGGCGTCGTAGGAGATCGGAATATCGGTGGGAGCCACCGCCTTGGGCGCGTTGCGTTGATCGGCTTCGAAGCGCGCAGTGATCTTGGCCACGATGGGATTCATAGAACCCTCCTCTATCGAAGGCTGCGTCCCTTCCCATGCGGGCAAGGACGGGATGGGGACATGCGCTAGACGCGAGGACAACGCTCCCTCATACGCCCCCACCCTAACCATCCCCGCTATCGCAGGGGAGCGGACAAACCGCACGCGCCTCGTTTCAGTGGCTAGATCATTCGAACCTGGCGCCCAACGAAACGCCCCACGTCGCGGGCATGCCGTCCAGCACGACGGTTGCGAGTCCGCTGTTCGTTTCCGCCGCAGCGAAGTATTTCTCATCGAGGATGTTCTTGCCGTACACCGCGAAGTAGTACTTCTCGGTCGGTGTCCTGAAGCGCAACGAGGCGTTCAACAGGCCATAGCCGTCCTGTCGCGTGAGCGGATTGTCGAGCGAGTTGACGCTGTGCTTGCTCTTATAGTCATAGTTCAGCCCGAAATCGAGCGCGCCCGCATTGCCGCGATAGACGTCCACCTCGGCACCGAAATTCGCCGTCCAATCGGGCGTCCACGGAAAGCGTTGATCGGTGAGGTCGAGCGGCACGCCGTTACCGATGGGATCTTCGAAGAAGCGATCGTATTTCGCGTCGAGGTAGCCCAGCGTCAGGTTGAGATCGAGCCGTGGCAGCGGCCGCGCGGCGACTTCGACCTCGACACCCTTGACCGTCGCCTTGGCCGCGTTCTTGGTGACGAGCTGGCTCACGTTCGAGGTCGTGCTCGTTTGCGAGACGAACTTCTGCAGGTCGTCGTACTTGCTGATGAACAGATTGATGTTGGCGCGCAGACGGTCGTCGAGCCATTCGGTCTTGGCACCGATCTCGTACGACTCCACCGTTTGCGGACGATACGGCGGAACATTCTCCGGCGTCGCCGGCACACCGTTGAAACCACCCGCGGCGTAGCCTTCCGCGTAACGGGCGAACACGATCTTGCCGGGCTGAATCTGGTACTCGGTGCCGAGCTCGATCGATGTGTTCGAGAACGACACGCTGTCGGAGGTCAGCGCGCTCTTGGGAAAGCCCGTGGGAATGAACGAGTGGTCCAGTCATCCTTCGTGCGCCGGATACCGAACGTCGCATTCCAATCCTGCGTGAAGTTGTAGATCACGTGCGCGAATCCGGCGAGGCTCTCGATCTTGCCGTCCTGGAAGTCACGCAGCTCGGTCGGCCCGGGCACCGTGAATATGCGATGACCTTCGTACTTCTGACGGATGTAGTAGACGCCCAGCAACCAGTCGAACTTGCCAGCGAACGTCAGGAAGCCATTCTCGGTGGAGTTGAGACGCACTTCCTGGCTGAAATCCCTGGCGATCGTTTGCACCTTGGGCGCATCGAAAAGCGGCAGAATCGTTGCGTCGACGTCTTCCACGCCGCTTTGGTTGAGATACTTGTAGCCGGTGTTCGACGTCAGATTGAACGCGCCGACATCCCATGTGAAGTTCGATGTCACGGAGTTCGTGTCGACCTTCGGCTGACCCTCAACGCCAGCGCCTGTCGTGAAGCGCTTCGGAAACGCGTTGCAGAGGCCGACGACCATGCATGAGATCGAGGGGCTTACCAGCGGCGGATAGGCGACGTCGGTGCTGACGTTGCGGTAGCCGAAGATCTCGTCGCGGCGCTTGACGAGCGCGCTGCTCAGGTACCACTCGATGTTCTCGCTGGGCGTGAGCAGCAGGCCGCCGCGAATCGTGTGTCCCTTCTTGCCGCCGTGCTCGCGGCCCGGAATGGAAACGTTGTCGATGTAAGAGCCGCCGTCGTCGAAATATGCAGAGAGTCGCCCTGCCAGCACTTCATCGATGATGGGAAAGTTGAGCCGTGCACGCGCCTCGCGCCGCTCGAAGCGGCCGTAGTCGACCTGTACATCGCCGCCCCACTCTCCCGTCGGCCGCTTCGTGTAGAAGTTGATCGCGCCCGCTGGCGAGTTCTTGCCGATGAGCGTGTTCTGCGGACCGCGCAGCACTTCGACGCGCTCGAGATCGAACGTATCGACAACGCTGCCCGCCAGGCTGGCCTGATAGACATTGTCGATGTTGATCGATACGGGCGGCTGCACGGAAGGATCGTTCGTGCTCGTGCCGAAACCGCGGAGATAGATGACGGCCACGGATGGCGATGCGAACGCTTCGTGAATGGACAGATTCGGCGCAAGCTGCGGCAGCTCGGTGACACTGACGATGTGCCGGTCCGTGAGTGTGTCGCCGCTGATCGCGGTCAACGCCAGCGGCACGTCCTGCGCGCTCTCTTCACGCTTACGTGCCGTGACGGTGATTTCTTCGAGTCTGCCGCCTTCGGCTTGCGTCTCGATTTCCTGTGCCATGGATCGCGGCGGGGACGTCAGCGCCATGAATGAACCGAAAACGGCCAGCAAGGCTTTGTTGTGCATTGAACTCAGTTCCCCGTTCTGCGTCGAGTCAGGCTCATGTGCCGTACTGGGGCGTGTAATCGGCCGCCCATGACACGCGGCACGCATCGAAGTAGAAGATGGTCATCTCGACGATGACGCCGTTGTTCATCCGGAAGTCTTCGATGATGGGCATGGACCACGAGCGACCGGTCTTCGCATGGGATCCGGACAACTGCGCGCGCGACATGACGTGATCGCCGCCGGTGGCGAGCTGCACGACCTCGACGCTATGCGTGGCCCACGTCGACAGGAATCGATTCGCGATATCCAACACGCCGCGCTTGCCACGGTATTTGCCGCCGTATGGCAGACCGTCGGGTTCGTGCAGGATGAAATCGTCCGAGAACAACTTCGTGCACTCATCCACGTTGCCGGCGGCAAACAGCTCGTAGAAGCGTTTGACGACAGCCAGGTTCTGTTCTTCCACACTCATGGTGTGCTCCGGTGCGTTTCTGCGCTGGTCACCACGAAATCGTGGCGGCCGGCCGAATGACGACTTCCTGCAGGTTGAGATTGATCGGCTGCTGCAAGACGAACAGCACAGTGCGAGCGATGTCGTCCGCGCTGCCCATGACGCGTTCGCTGCCCGGACCTGCGAGCGGCGTTCCCTTGGCCTGCGCGTTCTGAGCGACGCTCTGCAGCGTGGACGGCTCGAGATGGCGCATGAGCTGCGACTGAAACACGCCAGGCACGATCGACGTCACGCGGATGTCGTCGCCTTCGAGCTCCAATCGCAGCGACCGGCTGATCATGTCGAGCGCACTCTTGCTGGCGCCGTAGACACGGCCCACATCCAGACGGCCAGCCAGCGATCCGATGTTCAACAGATGTCCTGCTTTGCCGTGCTTGCGCATGACCTCGACGGCTGCGGAGCACGACTCGAGCGGCGCGAGGGTGTTCACGGCGAACATCGCTTCCCAGCGGTCCATGCGGCCGCCGATGATGGGTTCCGGATGCATCAGTCCTGCGTTGTTGATCACCGCGAATAAGTGCGGATGAGCGTCACCTACGCGCTTCACCAACTCACCGAGCGGACCGCGCTTCTGCAGATCGATGGTTTCGCAGTGAGTCGGACCACCACCGGCTTGCTTGATCGCAGCAGCCGTTTCCTCCAAGCCTTCCATCGAGCGCCCGACGAGCCATTGCTCCATTCCAGCCTCTCCCAGCCGCTGCGCGATGGCGCGACCGATGCCGCTCGAGGCACCCGTGACGATGGCGGCCCGTCCCTTGAAGGTGTGATCCATAAAGGCTCCGTTTAGGTTCTTTTCAAGCGCGAGGCGAGCGGCACGACGGCGGGGTCGTGTTGCTCGTCGATGATCCATTTGCACATGCGACGCATGGGCTCGATCGCATCGTGCGGGCCTGCGAACATCGGCCGCGTGGCATAGCCCAGCGAGACGATGCGTTGCGCACCGTGCAGCGGCAGGCGATCGCGCATCGTCTTCTTCAACGACTCCGGATAGATGCCGATGGTTTGCGTATAGGAGTTGACGGCAAGGATCGCAGTCTCCAATGCGTCGATCGGCACGAGGTTGACGACGCGATGCGCCAACAGGCGCGAGAACTCCACCGGCTCGTCGAACTGCGAGACGATCACTGCACCCGCCGGGCCACCGCCGATGACCCTGTGCCACTCATCGGAGTAACGCAACGAGTCGATCTCGTCCATCAAGTGGGGATCGGGGCTGCGCGCCGGGCCGCTCAAGTGCGCGGGCAATGCCTGGATCGCGTCGTACACTTGCGCACCGAAGCGATTGAGCCGTGCGATGCCCGCGTGATGGGTACCGCTCTGGACGTACACCACACGCGCATTCACGCAACCCTCTTGATTGAATGCACCCACGTCCAGCGCGAGGCGATCCGCGGCTTCCTGCGTCGTAGCCTCGCTCGCGAATGCTTCGGCGCCGATGATCGACGAGCTGAGCTTCGGGTCGAGCGTAATGAGATCGATGCCCGGCTGAATGTACTGGGTGATGTGGTTGACCGACGCCATGCCGCCCCAGGCGATGATCTTCTCGATGTACTCGGGTGCGAACAGATTGCGCTCGACCGCGGTATCACCGCCTTTCCAGTACACGACGCTCAGATGCCGCGTCAGTGGGTGGTTGGCATCCAACTCGACCATCGTGCGTGCAATGGCGGTCGCGGTCAGCGGATCGTTCGATGGCGTCTTGATGATGGCGTCGCTGCGCAGCACCGCGTTTCGCACGATACTCAGTGCGGAGATCAATGGCGCGTTGCCGGCCACGACATGCACGGTGCGAGCGCCGAACGCACGGACCGCCATGACACAGCCGTTCTCGAGCGGTGTCTCGACCCAGTCTTCGAGGTAGCGAATGCCGACTACGCGATCCGTCATCTCGCGCACGACTTCGCGACGAAACACCTCGCCGACGTCTTCGTACATGTGGCGCAGAGTGCCTTCGCTCAGTCCAGATGTGCTGACGGAAAGCTCGAAAGCTTCCTGCACGTGACGATTCTTTGCGAAGCTCAGCCGCTCGCCGAGTGCTGCCAGATAATCGAGGATCTGTTCGAAGCTCAACGAATAGAGATCGCCCAGCTGCGAGGGCAATGCGAGCACCAACTCGTTCAAGTGACGTTTGACGTCCGGTGTCGTGAACGAAACGTTGTTGCCTCGTCCTGAGAACGTCAGCTCAGTGTCTTCGATCACCCGTCCACGAATGACGAGCGGAATCGAGTACCCCGCCCGGCTCATCCGTTCAGCTCCCTGAGGGCGAAGTCGAGTGCCTTGTCATGGGCTTCCGGCGCACCGGCGCATGTGATCTTGTCGTCGCCGCCTTCGATCTCGGAGTAGCGCCGAATGCCCGGATGAAGGTATGGGCCACTGCGTCCGCACGGACACGGCTCCTGATCGCCCCACGACAACGTCACCTCATCGCCCGTGAGGAATCCGCCCCAATAGGTTTGCGTCAACAGATCGATGAGCCCGAGCCGCCCGGTATGCGTGCCGCTGCGCGGCGCCTGCTGACCGGTCTTCGGATCGAGCACATACGGAATGGTCCAAGCTTGCAGGTGATACTTGTCCTGCGGACATGCCCGCATCGCGGCGATCACTTCCGTCATGCCGTAGCCGCCGCGAATCTGCGGCACGCCATAGAAGCGCGCCACGACCTCCTGATAGCCGGCCGGCAAAGTCCGCCCCTTCGAACCGCCGCCCGACATGATGAAGCTGTCGGCTGCGAACAATCCCTCCTTCCCTTCGCGCATGCCGATCGTCGCGAGGTCGAGGTGACCGCCCCAGTGCCCGAGCATCGCAACGCGCTTGCCGCGCAAATTGCGATCGAGCAGTCGCAGGAACTCCTGTAGGCGAGCGGGCGCTTCTTCGCGCTCCTTGATGAACGCAGCGCGCCGAGCCAGCAATTCAGGCGACAGCTGCATTCGACCGAGCTCGCCCTTCGCTTCAGCAGCGGCGATGCGTCCACCGAGCGAGAGCAGATCCGCGCTCAAGCGCCAGGGATACAACGCCACGATTCGATTCTGATCACCTTCGTAGAGATGCTCCACGAGCGCATCGCACACACGTGCCATGGCCATGCCACCGGACCTATGGGTGGGATAGATGACTGCA
>JBEVDW010000509.1:0-4892 GCA_040513115.1 Steroidobacteraceae bacterium
GGAATGCGATCGAAGCGGCGCGTCGCGGCAACCAGCTCGGTTTGCAGGGTGCCTTTGCGCGCGGGCAGATAGACGATGGGCACCAATGCATCCGGTGTCGTGGCCACACCTGCAGCCTCCAGCACCGTGGCTAGCGCGGCCGGGCCGCATTGATACTCGGCTTGAGGAAAGAATGGTACTTGCTCGAGCTCAACGCGCTCGGGCAGATCATCTGGAAGGGAGCGCAGCGAGCTTTGGCAGCCGCTCGTTGCGAGCAATATCACCAGTACGCGCAGAGCAAGGCCTGTCTGGCGAGGAAACGTTGACAGTTGACGGGCGCGAGCGAAGTGGCTCATCCGACCGTCAACTGCCAAGCGCCGACCATCAATGGGTCACGGAAACTTCTTGAAGATATCGATCACGCCCACCGCTTCGAGGATCAGCAGTACCAGGAACACCACGCCGATCACGGCAATGGCGCCCGCACCTGCCGGTGCCGATTCGATGTCGCTCGCCAGCGTGCGCAACTCGGCATCCGTCAGTGCGGCAACACGGGTTTCGACCTGATCCGGCTGCACGCCCAGCTCGCTCAGCTGCGCGCGCACTTCATCGCGTGCCAATGCTGCGTTGATCGTCGAGAGATCGGCATCGCGCTGCGCGGTTTGCAGGCTCTCCAGCGTGCCGATGATCTTGGCCTGCGCAACGAGCGGCGAGCTCAGCTGCAGCACGGACAGGATCAATACCGCGATGATCGAATTTCTGAAGTTTCTTTGCATAGGGTCAACTCCCAGTGAAAAAGCAGATGGCTTCGCGCTGCCCATCAGGCGAGCTGGGGCGGGAGTGTAACGGAAGACGAGCAGCGAGCGGCTGCTCGCAGTTCACACGCTCAATCGACCGGAATGCGTGTCCAGCCTTGCTCCGTCCGACGCAGCTCGTACGTTGGCCAGTAACGTTGATCGAGCTTCAAGGTGATGACCTCGACAGCGTCGTTCCACGCGAGCGTGCGCAGGCGCAATGACGCGCGATCCTCCCGGCCACTCACCGCTTTCAGGAATGCATCCAAGTCCGGCGTGGGCACGCCATCGACTTCGACGATGCGGCGTCCAGCCCAAAGCTGATAGCGCGTTGCGGGAGAACCGTAGGCGAAAAACGCCACGAACACGCCTTCGGGCGCCACGCCGCGCTGCGCAGCGAACGCACGATGCGGAGCCTGCAGCACCGCACCGGCCCACACGAGGATGCGATCCAGATCGCGACCGCCGAGCGCCGCAGTCGCCAGATCGACTGTTTGCTCCTTGCCCTCACGCAGCACGGTGACTTTGACATTCTCGCGCTGCGCGGCACGTTCCACTTCGCGGAAGCGATTCACCACCTGACCGTCGATTGCGAGCACGACGTCGCCAGAGCGCAGCACCTTGTCTGCGGCCGAGCCACCGACCAGGCGACTGATCCCGAGCACCTGACGCCGACCGGGGCTGTGCGACTCGATCTTGCGAATCCAGTCTTCATCGAGTCCCAGCTGACGCGCGCTCGCGAGCGGGACCGGCACGAACTCGGCTTCCAGCGAATACAGCGGCCGGTTCTCGCGTACCAGACGCAACGTCTCCTGAATGAGATCCGCGGGCACGCCGCGATTCTGCTGCTCCGTATCGCGGCCGCTGTCGAAGGCAAAGCTCGCCCAGCTCGCGAGCACCTCGCCACGCTTGTTCACGAGCACGCCGTCATAGTCGGATGGTCCATTCACGAGACTCACCGTCTCGAGATTCGCGTCGCGAAATTGCAGCGTGCGCGAGGGCGGGAATACGACGGGATCGATCGATGCGACCGTGGCGGAACGCGATTGAATCTTGCCATCGCCGCGAAGGCCTACTGCCCACACCTGCGTGCCAGGCTCGAGTTCGTCGACGTTGAGCGCTGCCGAGCGCGCAGGCGTGCTGCCGATCAGCTTGGGGTCATAGCGCAGCACCGCGAAGTTGTGTAGCGGATGGATGTATTCCACGCGCGCAGGCACTTCGATCGTGCCGGCAAAAGTCAGTCGCACATCGCCCAGCGGCACGGGTACCGTGTTGCGATCCACGAGGACGTACCCACGCTCGGCGTCCACGATCAAACCCGTACCGTAGTAGTTGCGCTCGGTGACGCCAGAGACGGAATACGGCATGTCGAAATTGACCAGCACCAGCGAGGGCGCGAGCTTCGTGATGATCGGATCGGTCGATTTCGCGAACGTCGTGCTAGCCGGCTCCGGCACATCGGCATCGCCATCGGGTGCCCACTCTTTGCAGGGCCACACACCATTCGCATCGTCACGCTTGCACATGCGGGCAGGAAACCAGCGGCGGTCCATGCGGATGACGCGCCACTGACGCGTCCGCGGATCGTCCACCGTGTAGAAGCGCACGCGTGCGTGCTCGCCGTCTTTCAGCTTGGAGACCTGCTGCTCGAAGTCATCGACCGTGCTCACCTCCACGCCGTTGACGTCGGTGATCACAGCGCCCCGCGGCACGGCCGCAGAACCGAACACATAGCCGGGGCTCGCCACGTACACGCCGCGGACAGGGGCATTCACATGCCGCGCCTGCTGCCACGAGAGCGTGTGCACGACGGCTTCCCCGAACTCCAGGTACTTGTCGGGCGTGACTTCGTAGAGATCCTGGACTACGAGCGCCTTCGTCAACGGCTTGCCGCCGCGCTCGACCACCAGCTCGATCTTCTGCCCGATGCCGTCGTCGAGAATCTGGGCGAGGCCGAGGAAGTCGTGGATGAACTTGCCGTTGATGCGGATGAGGATGTCGCCCGGCTCGAGCACACCTTCGGCGCTGGAGCCGACTTGCGCTTCCGTCACGACCAGCAGGCCGGTCTGATTGGGAAAGTTCTTGCGTACATCGGTTTCGGTCGTGGACCGCAGACCCAGGCGCTTCAATTCATCGAACGGTGCGTAGCGGAACACCGTCTGCAACGTGCCGCGCGTCACCGGCTTGCCTTCCTGGATCATCTTCAACGCACGCACGACGCGATCGAGCGGCAGATAGAAGCTGGATGCGGCGGCGCTGCTGCCGCCGGCATTGAGCGCAACGACGCGACCTTCGATGTCCAGCACCGGCGAACCGGATGAGCCGCCCGACGTGCCCGATGCCGCCTGGTAGTAGAACGTGTTGAAGTCGTTGTACTTGCCCGCGCCGTAGTCGGGTGCTTCGCGATCCAGGCGCGCGAGCGTGCCGCCGAGGATCGAGAGTTGCTCACCGGCATCATTGCCGACGACGCGGATCTCACGCCCGACTTGCGCCCCCTGCGGATACAACGGCAGCTGCGCGGGTTTGATGAAGCGCAGCTTCGAGGGGTCGTAACGATAGAAGCCGAAGTCGTGTACCGGATCTCGGTAGACCGGATACAGCGGCACTTCCTCGCGATTCAAGAAGACCGCCTGAGCGGTCACCGGGCCCGGAGTGACGACGTGACGGTTCGTGAGTATGAGCCCGTGCTCGGCATCGACGACGAAGCCGGTTGCTTGGGCCGAGCTGTTCCACTCCGTGTCGAACGCCCGCGTCATGTCGATCTGAATCGTGACCACCCCCGAGGCGACCCGCTCGATCGTGCGGCTCCAGCGAACATCTTCGAGATCGGCTGCAAACGTGGACGTGGTGACGAGGAGCAGGACGCAGAGCGCGAAGCGGATTTTCATGGGACGGGTCAGTACCTGTATCCGAACACTTCTTTGAATCGCTCGGCGAACTCGCTGCTCGTGAAACTGTGACTCTGCGGCCCGTGCGATTCGATCTTGAGGGCGCCGATGAGCGAGCCGATCCGCGCCGTGGTTTCCCAATCCATGCCCTTCATCAGGCCGTAGGCGATGCCCGCACGATATGCATCGCCGCAACCCGTCGGATCGTTCACCACCCGTGCCTTCACGACCGGAACCTCGATGCGCTGATCCTTGGCATAGACCGTCGAGCCTTCGCCGCCGCGAGTCACGATAAGAGCCCGCACTGTGCTCGCAAGTTCCTCGCAGCTGCGCTGCGTGCGTTCACATAACAGCTGACTTTCGTAGTCGTTGACGATGACCCACGTCGCCAAATCGACGAACTGCAGCAGCTCCTCGCCATTGAACATCGGCAGGCCCTGACCCGGATCGAAAATGAAGGGAATCCCTGCAGCGGCAAATTGCTGCGCGTGCTGGACCATGCCATCGCGCCCGTCGGGCGAGATGAACCCCAGCGTGAACCCCGCGTTCGCGGGCACCGCCTGGATGTGCGACTGCCCCATCGCACCCGGGTGGAATGCCGTGATCTGGTTGTCGTCCAGATCCGTCGTGATGAAGCATTGCGCGGTGAATTCCTGTTCGGCCAGCTTGACGTACGTCTGATCGATGCCATGCCGTTGCATCCACTCGCGGTAGGCGGCGAAGTCGTGACCGATCACGCCCATCGGGGCCCCTTCCCCGCCCAGCAGCTTCAGGCTGTAGGCGACGTTACCCGCGCACCCGCCGAAATTGCGCCTCAGGCTCGGCACGAGAAAGGACACGCTCAGCATGTGGATCTTGTCCGGCAGGATGTGATCCTTGAAGCGGCCGGGGAACACCATGATGTTGTCGTAGGCGAGAGAACCGCAGATGAGAGCGGGCATGGGAGGCCTGTGTGCTAAGGAGTTGGCGAGAGGTTAGTGCATGTGAGCGTCGGATGGATGGTCAGCTGGTCGGTTGGCCAACGGGTCGGCTGGCCAGAGTCATCTCTGGCCAGTTGGCCAGCAGACCCGTTGGCCAACGAGCAGCCCTCACCCGAACAGCACGAATCCCCAAACGACGAGAAAGTTCGTGAGGGAGAACAAGACCGCCATCGAGCCGACAGCCTTCGCCAGACCCGACAACTCGTGCCGCTCGAGGCCGATACGATCGACGACGGTTTCGATGCCGGTAT
>JBEVDW010000510.1:0-10517 GCA_040513115.1 Steroidobacteraceae bacterium
TGACGATGAACAAGCGATCGATCTTGCCTTCGCGATACATGTCCAGCATGACCTTCACGGTACCGATCAGGTCCTTCACATGGGGGCTGTCGCCCAAGTGAGTGACCGTGGCCAACGTCTTCACGTCGGACAAGCGACGGAAGAACTGCACGGCCTTCGTCCCGGTCAAGCACAGCGAGACTTGCGCACCGCGTTGCTGCCATTCGCGGATTGCAGCGAGCGTAGTCTTGAACAGATTCACGTTGAGGCCGCCGGCAAGGCCACGATCCGTGCTGATGACGATGAACCCGACTGACTTGGGCTCACGCTCTACCAGGAACGGATGCTTGTAATCAGGATTCGCAAGGCGCAGATGCCCGATCACGCGGCGGATCTTCTCGGCGTACGGACGCGATGCGCGCATACGATCCTGGGCCTTGCGCATCTTGCCCGCCGCGACCATTTGCATGGCCTTGGTGATTTTCTGCGTGCTCTTGAAGCTCGCAATCTTGATGCGGATCTCTTTTACGCCGGCCATGGTTGCGCTTGCCTACGTACGGTTAATAACTGCCGCTCGCCGCGAACTCGTCGCAGAGCTTCTTCAAGCCCGCTTCGACGTCCTTCGTCAGCTCCGGCTTCGCATCGATGCCATCGAGCAGCGTCTTGTAGTTCGTCTTCGCAAAGGCTTGCAGGGCGATTTCGAAGGCACCGATCTTGTTGCGATCGACCTTGTCCATGTAGCCGTTGTTCACCGCATAGATGGACAGCGCCATCTCGGCGACCGACATCGGTGCGTACTGCTTCTGCTTCATGAGCTCGGTCACGCGCTCGCCGCGTTCGAGCTGACGACGGGTGGCTTCGTCGAGGTCTGAAGCGAACTGCGAAAACGCTGCTAGCTCGCGATACTGCGCGAGCGCCAGGCGAATGCCGCCGCCGAGTTTCTTGATGATGCCGGTCTGTGCAGCACCACCCACCCGCGACACCGAGATACCGGCGTTCATTGCAGGACGGATACCGGCGTTGAACAGGTCACCTTCAAGGAAGATCTGACCGTCGGTGATCGAGATCACGTTCGTGGGCACGAATGCTGTCACGTCGCCGGCCTGCGTCTCGATGACCGGCAACCCGGTCAGGGAGCCCGTCTTGCCCTTCACACGGCCCTGGGTCTGCTTCTCCACGTACTCTTCGTTCACGCGTGCGGAACGCTCGAGCAAGCGAGAGTGGAGATAGAACACGTCACCGGGATACGCCTCGCGACCCGGGGGACGACGCAGGAGCAGGGAAATCTGGCGGTACGCCCAGGCCTGCTTGGTGAGATCGTCATAGATGATGAGCGCGTCTTCACCCTGATCCATGAAGTACTCGCCCATCGCGCAACCGGAGTACGGCGCGATGTACTGCATCGACGCGGGGGTGGAAGCAGAGGCTGCGACGATGATCGTGTGCTTCATCGCGTCGTGCTCTTCGAGCTTGCGCACGACATTTGCAATCGAGGACTGCTTCTGGCCGATGGCGACGTAGATGCACTTAATGCCGCTGGACTTCTGGTTGATGATCGTGTCGATGGCGAGTGCGGTCTTGCCCGTCTGGCGGTCGCCGATGATCAACTCGCGCTGACCGCGGCCGATCGGCACCATGGAGTCGACGGCCTTGTAGCCGGTTTGTACCGGCTGGCTGACCGACTTACGGAAGATGACACCCGGCGCCACGCGCTCGATGGGTGCGTTGCGCACGGCCTTGATCGGACCCTTACCGTCGATTGGATTGCCGAGCGAGTCGACCACACGACCCAGCAGGCCTTCGCCGACGGGTACTTCGAGAATGCGACCGGTGGTGCGCACGCTGTCGCCTTCGGTGATGTGCTTGTACTCGCCGAGCACGACTGCACCGACGGAATCCTGCTCGAGGTTCAGCGCGAGACCGAAACTGCCGCCGGGGAATTCCAACATTTCGCCGTACTTCGCGTCGGCGAGGCCGTGAACGCGCACGATGCCGTCCGTCACGCCCACTACGGTGCCGACGTTCCGCTCTTCGGTCGCACTAGCGAACTTCTCGATGCGAGACTTGATCAGATCGCTGATTTCAGTTGCCTTGATGGCCATAGCCGTCGTTCCTCACCGATGTCGTACAGCGGCTTGAACTCCGCTGACGTGTGTGTTCATTCAATCCTGACGAGTTCGGGAATGCACCCGAACTACTGCGTCATCACTTGCGAGAGGCGCCCGAGCCGCGCCTTCAAGGAACCATCGATCACCATGTCGCCGCTGCGCACGATCGCGCCGCCGATCAACGCGGGATCCACCGAGCAGTGCAGGCGGACGTCGCGCTTCAATCGCTTGCGCAGCGCATCGCTCAACCGCTGCTTCTGCGCCTCGCCGATCTCGACAGCCGACGTCACCTCGACATCGGCCACGTTCTCGATCTCGGCGCGCATCACTTCGAACATCGCGGCGATGTCCGGCAGCACATTCAAGCGTCGATTCACTGCCAACGTCTCGAAGAAGCGCCGGGCGTTCTCATCGACGCGTTCACCGCCAATTTCGGCGATGAGGCTCACGAGCTGCTGCGGCGTGACGTGCGGGTTGCCCAACAACGGCGTCACGCGGCTGTCAGCAACGAAGACACTCGCGGCCGCCAATGCCTCCGACCAACGCGGTAGGGCATTGTGTTGTTGCGCGTACGCGAAGGCCGCCTTGGCGTAGGGTCGAGCGATAGTGGCTTTTTCTGCCATGAGTAGATTCGCCCTGTACTAACCGCGCTCGATGTCGAGCGCCAGCTGCTCGAGCAGATCGGCATGCGTCTTGGCATCGACCTCGCGACCGAGCAACTGCGAGGCACCAGCCACCGCGAGTACCGCAACTTCACGACGCAGCTGCTCACGTGCGCGCGTGGACTCCAATGCCACTTCCTGACGCGCATCGCCGATCAAGCGCTGGCCTTCCGCCTGCGCCGCGCCCTTGGCTTCGTCGATCATCTCGTTCTGGCGGCGATTCGCCTGATCGATGATCTTGGTCGCCTTCTCGCGCGCTTCCTTGATGATGTCGCCCGCGACGTTCTTGGCTTCCGCCAGGTCACGCTGCCCGCGCTCAGCGGCCGCAAGTCCTTCTGCGATCTTTTGCTGCCGCTGTTCCATGGCACCCAGGATGGCAGGCCAACCGAACTTCATCACCAGCCATGCGACTGACAGGAATGCCAGTGCCTGGACAACGAGCGTTATGTTGAGACTCATGCATGCACTCCGAGCGCTGGGGATCTGCGAGGCTGTCGTTTGAACGGCATTAGCCGCCGCCGGTCAACTGCGCTACGAACGGATTCGCGAAGATCAACAGCAGGGCGATGGCGACGCCGATGATCGGGATAGCGTCCAAGAGGCCGGCGATCACGAACATGTTCGTACGCAGCATCGGCATCAGCTCAGGCTGACGCGCGGAGCCTTCGAGGAACTTGCCGCCGAGCAGCGCGAAGCCAATTGCCGTGCCCAGGGCACCCAAGCCAATCAGCAGACCGGCCGCGATGACGGTCATGCTCATGACATCGGCAACCAGATTGATATTTTCCATACGGATCTCCGTGCAGGTACGTCTAAAAGTGAGGTGAAGGAACGAGTGGGTGAATCAATGCTTCTGTGCGGCCAGGCTGAAGTACACGATGCTGAGCATCATGAAAATGAATGCTTGCAGTGTGATCACGAGGATGTGGAACACCGTCCAGACGAAACCGGCGAACAACTGCACCGGCAGCATCGCCCAGGTCATGGCGTGCGACAGTGCCGAGCCCAGCGTCATCGTCGCGATCAGGATGAAGATCAGCTCGCCCGCGTACATGTTGCCGAAGAGTCGCAACGACAACGACACGGGACGCACGAGCTCTTCGATCAGACGCAAGAGCAAATTGACCGGCGCGAGCAGCACTTTGCCGACGATGCCGTGAGCGTGGAAGGGAGCCGTAAACGCTTCGCCGACAAACAGGCCGACGCCTTTGTGCTTGATACCGTAGTACTGAATCAGCACGAACACGCACAACGCCATGCCGAGCGTCGTGTTGAGATCCGCCGTCGGCACCACGCGCAGATACGGCACGCCCGCATGACCTGCCGCCCACGGCAGCAGATCGACAGGCAGCATGTCCATGAAGTTCATCAGGAACACGAGGCAGAAAATCGTGAGCGCCAACGGCGCAATGAATTTGCTGCGCCCATGGAACGACTCTTTGACAGAGTCATCGACGAATTCGACGAGCATCTCGATGAAGCACTGCAGCTTGCCCGGCACGCCGGACGTCGAGCGGCGCGCCACCTTCAAGAAGAGATAAACAAAGAACAAGGCCAATACGAGCTTGAACAGAACGCTGTCGAGGTGGAGCGTCCAGAAACTGCCCTCACCTAACTTCACGGTCAGGAAGTGCAGATGGTGGTTGATGTAGTCGGTCGCGCTTGCGGGCGCATGCTCAGCAGCCATCAGCTGGAACCTCACCTCAGGAAGCCAATACCAATCCAGAAGCCCACTTGCGCGACCATGGCACCGACGATCAGCGCCAGTGGTTGAAAGTCGCCGTAGGCAAACGCCAGCCAGAACGCGCCGACCACCCACACCCACTTCAACAATTCGCCGGCGTACAGCGCGCGTGTCACTCCGGGTGAGCTCGTCGCACCCTCCGAAAACAGCATCCAGCCGAAGATTGCAGTGCCCGATGCGATGATGACGCCGCCAACGAACGCCGATCGCCCCGCATTCCAGCCCGCCCACGCGCTCGCCACGATCGCGGCGATCACCACACAAGCCAACTGGAGCATCACGAAGCGCACTACCCGACGCTTACCGATTCGCGCTGAGTCGCTCACGAGACTCTCCGTTCAGTTCCTCAGGGCCCTGCGGCCGCATTTGTGAGCGTCGTGACGCCCGGAACTGTCGGAGCATCGAACCAGTGCCGGGAGCTCCGCGATTCTTGTACGCAACAAAAAAGCCACGGCGTGCCCCGACTACTCGGTAGCGTGTGGCGTTTTTTCCATCCAAGCACCGGCACTTGCGTGAGCCGGCCCGAAAAGGCGGCGCATTATAGGCAGCGTTTTGCAGTGCTTCAACACGGATTGGGGGCAATCGCGCAGCAGCGGACAGAATGCTGCCGAGCAGTGTGCGAAATACGCTTCAGAGACGGAAACGCACTTTGATCAGAAACTGATCGGCATCCCTGACATCGGTCGAATCCGCGAACAACCCGCCCAATGAGCGCCCGCCCTCTTCCCTGAAGTGGTATCCGCCGCGACTGTAGACGACGAACAGTTCTGACAGCGGTGCGAATTCGTAGCGGTAGCGGACCTGCAGACCCAGGTTGTTGACGGTGAAGGGCTGAAGCTCATCGTTGGTTGCGATCAACTCGCCATCTTCCCGATTGCGGTAGGCCTGATTCACTTTCGCATCGATGCCGACCCATTGCCACCGCACGCGCAGCTCATGATTGGGCGCGGGAAACCAATTGGCCGCGAAATCCAGATCGCACCGCTGCGCGCGATAGCTGCCAAACAGGTGCCCCTCCTGCCACAGCAGCCAGTCCTCCGAGTACGCCGGAATCAGATCGAGACGGAAATTCAAATTCTCGCGCGCAAAGAACGTCGCGCTCAGTTGCGACCAACCCGAGTACCCGCTGACACCCTGTTGATAACCATAAATCGTGGCGAGGTACTGCCAGCGGCCGTAGCGCGGCGATTCGGCATCCATGAAGAAAGCCAGACGCGCGTCCTGCTGCACGATGCCGTTGCCGCGCGAGATGAGGTCGTCGACACCCGAGGTGTAGTAGCGGAAGTCCTGGAGGAGCCGCCAGCCGTTGAGCAGCTGGACATCGTGAATGAATTGCAGGCGCGAGGGCAGGCGCATGCCGTCGGCGTTTTCACGATAGTACGCATAGACCTTGTCCTGCACCCCGCTCAACACCGTGCTCGTGCTGGGAGAGCGGCGCCAAGTGCTGTCCCACTCGACCTGGCGCAGTGCGTTGCGCTCCATGTAGCCGAGATCGTTCATATCGTATTGGTCGTCCATGTAGAGCAGCCCGAGCGAATGCGTGAACGCCCCCGAACGATTCATATCGACGCGCAGTGAAGAGAGGTAGCCAGCGTCCTCACTTCCGGCCTCGTCGATGTCTGCGCGTGCGGCCTGGGCTGCGACACGCCACCAAGGATCGCCTGTGTATTCGTAGTCGACCTCGTTGACGAACGCCTGTCGATCGAAGAACGGACGTTCGGTCCACGTGCTCAGGAAGCCCACGCGCTGACCGTGCCGCGGGACGATGAGGCGGGTCGCAGCAAAGCGCCGGCCAACC
This sequence comes from Steroidobacteraceae bacterium, assembly GCA_040513115.1. Taxonomy (GTDB): domain Bacteria; phylum Pseudomonadota; class Gammaproteobacteria; order Steroidobacterales; family Steroidobacteraceae; genus DATELY01. The sequence goes on from JBEVDW010000510.1 coordinate 6,292, forward strand.
TCGTCCGAGTAGTCATCTTCCTGCGCCCCGAAAAAACCGTAGCGCACGCCACGGGCTTCACCGGTGAGCTTGAGCGCGGCGTCGATGTCCGTCGAACCGTCGCTACCGTCATCGGGGGCGCCGCCGATACGGCGCGTATAGATGAGTTGGCCATTCGCCGGCGTCAGCACTTCGAACACGCCCTGGTCTTCGGTGAAGAATGGGCGCTTGTCGGTGAATACCGTTTCGATTGCAGAGAAATCGACAACGAGCTCGTCGCTCTCGACTTGCCCGAAATCCGGATTGACGGTGAGCGCAGCCTGCAGCTGCGGCAGCGGTCGCCAGAAGATTTCGCCACCGGTCTTCCACTGCGTGCGATCGCTGACATTGTCGGTGAGCAGCGTGCCGTAGGGCGCGATGCTCAATTCGGGCTCCGTGTTGTAGTTGGCAATCTCGATACGCTGGAAGTCGCTCAAGAACACTGCGCTTTCATGACTGATGCCCGGGCATGCAAAGCGCTCGGAACGATTGTAGAGCTGACGATTGAAGTAGACGCCGATACGGCGCTTTTCGTTTTTTTCACTTCGCATCCGCAATGTGGACCACGGAATCATCAGCTCCACGGACCACTGCGTGTCGTCTTCATACACGGCACGCGACCACTCACCGTCCCAGTCGCGATCGAACACCTTCTGATTGGTGATGAGCCCGTCACGCATGCTGCCGCCCAGGGCGACGGCGAACTCATAGCCGACTTGGCCCGAGACGTCCGGGTCCACCATGAAGCTGACGGACTCGCCCTGGAAGAAGAGCGCATCGCGTGGTGTCTGCGGTTTGACACGCAGCTCGCTGGCGGGCTGTTCCAGCACGATCCCGACCGCCAGCCCCTGCGGAGTCGCCAGCACACGGGCTTCGTTGCGGAACCGCGGGATATCCCGTGCAAAGGGTTCGACGCGCCGCCAGTCGCCGCAGACGAACGCGGCACTCCACGCCGACTCATCCAGCTTGCCGTCGAGCTGGATCTCCTGCGCAGCGAGTCGCTGAGCAAACAACAGGCTCAAGGAAAGGAGAACTGCGAAAAGCAGCGACTTCATGGCGCTCAGCGTCCGTGCTGGAACGAAGCGAATGGTTTATTGGATGTGGCCCAGGATGCCTTCGAGCTCATCGAGCGAGTGGTAACTGATGACGAGTTTCCCCTTCCCGCCCGAGGCGTGCTGGATGAGTACTTTCGCCCCGAGCTTCTCACTGAGATCGCTCTCCAGCTTGCGGATATTGGCGTCGGCGCGTGCAGCCGGCGCCGGCTGCACCGTGGCGTCGCTTCCCAAGCGACGCACCAGCGCTTCTGTCTCGCGCACCGACAATTGCTTCTGGGCGACCAGTGTTGCGACTTCGCTTTGCTGGCGGCGATTGGTGAGCGCCAGCAGTGCGCGGGCATGTCCCATCTCGATGTGGCGCCGTTCGACGAGGAGCTTCACTTCCTCGCTCAGCTCCAACAAGCGCAGCAGATTCGACACCGCGGCCCGCGAGCGACCTACTGCTTCGGCGGCGGTTTGATGCGTCATGTCGAACTCCTTGATCAGACGATCAAGCGCTCGCGCCTCTTCCAGCGGATTCAAATCCTCGCGCTGGATGTTTTCTATCAGCGCCATCGCCACTGCGGCCTCATCGGTAACCCGACGTACCACAGCAGGGATTTCCTGTAGGCCCGCCATCTGAGCCGCTCGCCAGCGGCGTTCGCCGGCGATGATCTCGTAGCGCAGAGGCTGCCCCGCTACCGCGGCCAGGGGACGCACGACGATCGGCTGTACGACGCCTTGCGCCTTGATCGAATCCGCCAGCTCCTGCAGCGTCTCAGGACGCATGTCGATGCGCGGCTGATACTTGCCTCGCTGCAGCAGATCGACCGGAATCTTCGCGAGCTCATCGCCTTCGCCGACGCTCGCGGGCGCCGGTGCCGCACCATTCGGGACCTGTTGCCCGAGCAATGCGCCCAATCCTCGGCCGAGACTCGGTCTTTTTGTGGTCGCCATGCTGGTCACGCGGGCGTCTCTTGGTTGTTGGCGATGCGCGATGTTAATCAGCTGAGCGCGGACGTCCAGCGGCTACTTGACGGTTGACGCCAGGACTTGCGGTTTTTTTTCCGTCAGCTCAATGGTGCCGGCGCGCGACCCAGGGCGGCGTCCTCGCGGCGGAGCATCTCGCCGGCCAGGGCCAGGTACGCCAGCGCTCCGCGCGAATCCTTGTCGTAGTGCAGTGCAGCCTTGCCGAAGCTGGGCGCCTCTGCCAAGCGGATGTTGCGCGGGATGATCGTGCGGAACACCTTCTCCTGAAAGTGCTCGATGAGCTGCGCCGACACTTCGTTCGCCAGATTGTTTCGCGGATCGAACATGGTGCGCAGAATGCCTTCCACCTCAAGGCGCGGATTAGGCCCGGCCTTGATCTGCTCGATCGTGTTCATGAGCGCCGACAGCCCTTCGAGCGCGTAGTACTCACACTGCATCGGGATCAGCACGCCATCGGCTGCGACGAGCGCATTCACCGTGAGCATGTTGAGTGCAGGCGGGCAATCGATCAGCACGACATCGAAGCGATCGAGCACGGGCGCGAGCGCATCGCGCAAGCGCATCTCGCAACCGGCCTTCCCCATAAGCTCCACTTCGGCTGCCACGAGATCCTGATTCGCCGGCAGCAACGCATAACCTGCCGGGCTCACATCCACGAGTGCATCGATGAGCGCGCATTCCTGGAGCAACACATCGGTCGTCGTGCGCGCGACGGTGCGCTTGTCGACACCGCTGCCCATCGTCGCATTGCCTTGCGGATCGATGTCGATCAACAACACGCGGCGCTTCGTCGCCGCCAACGACGCGGCGAGATTCACACTGGTCGTCGTTTTGCCGACGCCGCCTTTCTGGTTGGTGATGGCGAGGATGCGAGGCATGGCGGCTAGTTGGCTCGCTGGTCAGCTGGCCGCCTGGCCAGAGCGAAATACGTGAGATCGAGCGTGTTGTGCATGATGATCGGGAAGTGCAAGAGATATCGAATGGCTCACACCTTCTGGCCAGCCAGCCGACTGACCAGCAAGCCGCGCGCAGCGCCTCACACCCTGTCGTGCGACCGGCAGAGTTCCACAAGGTGCCGTTCTTCGTCCAGCCCGGGAATGGTGAGCCGATGCACGTGCGCCAGCTTCCAGCCGTTCGGTATCTGCTCCAGCTCTGCTTCGGGATAGCGCCCCTTCATCGCGAGCAGTCGCCCGCCGCCGACACACAGATGTTCGGTCCACTGCATGAACGCGCCGATCTGACCGACGGCGCGTGAGATCACGATGTCGAAGCGCTCCTTCGGACGAAAGTCCTCGGCGCGTGTGTGCACGGTAACGACATTGGTCAGCCCCAGGGTCGCCGCTGCGTGCTCGACGAAGCGCAGTTTCTTCGCCACCGAATCCAACAAAGTGAACTGCCGCTGCGGATTGACGAGCGCAAGGGGCAACCCGGGAAAGCCCGCTCCGGTGCCAACGTCGAGGACGCGCTCGCCCTGCAGGAACGGTTGCACGGACAGACTGTCCAGCACGTGTTTGGTGAGCTGCTGGTCACGCACGCGAATCGCCGTGAGATTCATGCGCTGGTTCCAGTCATCCAGCTCATCGAGCAGTCGCAGAAGCCGCTGTGCATCCGCAGCGGCGAGATCGAGGCCGAAGGACGCCGCGCCGGTGCGCAAGGTCGAGAGATGGGGTGAGAGGGCCACTGACTGGAAGGCTTTAGGGAGGGTAAGCTGCGGGCACGGAGGCGCTAGGACAGCTGTCTATTGCCTGCCTCGCCTTCACCCGATCTCGACGATCGTGCGGCCGGTCACTTGGCTCTTCAGATACTCGTCGCAGACGCTCATGAGCTCGTCGAGCTTGACGGTGCGCGTGACAATCGACTGCAGGTTGCGCGGCCTCAAGTCCGTGGCCATCCGCTGCCACACCTGCAATCGCTCCGGACGCGGGTTCAACACCGAATTGATGCCAAGCAGGCTGACACCGCGCAGGATGAACGGCATCACGGTCGTCTTCAGCTCCGGACTGCTCGCAAGGCCGATGCTGGCAATGTTGCCCCACGGCGCGACCGTGCGCGTGAGCCAGGCGAGCACTTCGCCGCCGAGGTTGTCGACGGCACCCGCCCATTGCGCTTCTTCGAGTGGACGCGTGCCCATCTTGAGGTCGCCGCGCAATATGACGCGCTTCGCACCGAGGGATTTGAGATAGG
>JBEVDW010000511.1:0-3752 GCA_040513115.1 Steroidobacteraceae bacterium
GTTCTGCGTTCGAGGTACGCAGGCAGACGCATTCGCCGTCGCTGCGCGCACGAAGATTTTCATACAGGCGACGAGTCTGGGCGGCGTCGAGTCGTTGATCGAGCATCGCAAGTCTGTGGAAGGCCCACAGTCAGTTACACCCGATACGCTTCTTAGGCTGTCGATCGGACTGGAGCATCCGGACGATCTCATAGCGGACCTGGAGCAGGCTTTAGCAGACCGTTGAAAAACAGCCTGCTAGTGCCGGGCCATGGATGGCCCGGCGAAATCATGCGCGCTAAGCGCTTGATTTCGGGAACGCAGCGAAAACCACGTTTTTTGCAAGGGACGTTGAAAAAGGCCAGGACGGACTTTTTCAACAACCTGTTAGGTCACTAGCTACGCGCTACGGCTCAGTACATTGGTCATCATGTGATAGCGGTCGCGTACCTTGAATCCCGCGGCTGCGTACAAGCGCACGGCGCGCTCATTCGTTGTATCGACTTCCAGATGGACCGCGCAGACGTCCATGGCGCGCACCTCATCGAGCAATAGATCGAGTGCCGATCTCGCGATACCGCGACGGCGCAGAGCGCGATCCACATATAGCTCATCGACGTACGCTTCGCGGCCACCCAACTCCACGCTGTAGCCAAAGCACAGGACTACATAGCCTGCCTTCTGTCTTTCGAACTCGATGAACCACACGCGACCCCACTCGGGTGCTGCAAGCAACAGCTCCATCGCGCTGACGTTGGTATCGGTAAACACCAAGCCGTCGTCCTCGTAGTAGCCTCGCATCAACTGCAAGAGCGCCGGCAGATCGGTCGAGGCCGCACTACGTAGTTGAATGTTCATGACGGTGTATTTGCGCGTGTCATGGATCTCAGTGCACCGTTACCGAATTGAAGTGCACACGCAAGAAGAGACTGCTGTCGCCATGCATATACATCGGATCCGGTCGTGGCCCTTGTTCTTCGTCGGCGCGTGGCTCACGGGCTGCAACGGCCATGCACCCGAGCCCAAAACACAGTCGGAGGCGAACGCGCAGTCCAGTGCTGCCGCGGTCACGCGCGAGCAGTTGGGCAATCTCAGTTACCCGTCGGAGCTGGGCCCGAATGGACGCGTGCAATTGAAGAACGGTCGCTTTGAAGCGCAGGAAGCGAGCGACCCCACCGCACACCTGCTCGTGCGACTCACCGATCACATGAGCGAGGGTGATCTCAATGGTGACGGACGCAATGACGCGGTCGTGATTCTCGAATCGGATTCCGGCGGCTCCGGCAGTTTCATGGACCTCGCTGCGGTGCTGAACACGCCGCAGGGATTGGACCCTGTAGCCGTAACGGACCTCGGCGACCGCACTGAGATCCGCAAGATAACCCTCGAGAACGGCACGGTACGCATCGATCTCATCGGCCACGGACCTGACGATCCGGTCTGCTGTCCGACACAAATGCAGCAGCGCGAATACCACCTGGATGGCAAACAGTGGGTGGCGAATGACCGGCGCGCGCCACCGTAGTCGCGACGCTCCCGCTGCCCCCTCTCCCGGGTGCGGAAGAGGGGACGCTTGATCGAATCGACTGTCTCAACCCGCCAGCTTCTCCAACGCCTCACCGCTCACTCGAAACATCGTCCACTCATGCAGCGGCTCGGCACCGAGCCCGCGATAGAAGTCGATCGCGCGCTGATTCCAATCGAGCACCGACCATTCGAAGCGCGCGCACCCGCGGCTGACCGCGATCTTTGCCAGATGACGCAGTAGCGCCTCGCCATAGCCGTGTCCGCGACAGTGATCGCGCACGTACAGGTCTTCGAGATAGATGCCGGGACGGCTCTTGAACGTGGAGTAGTTGTGGAAGAAGAGCGCGAAGCCGACCACTTCGCCACCCACCCGCGCCAGCACCACTTCGGCGAAATGCCGCTCGCCAAACAAGTGCTCGTGGAGCAGCGCTTCAGTGGCGACCACCTCCGGCAACAACCGCTCGAACGTCGCGAGCTCGCGGATGAGTTGCAGGATCACAGGCACATCAGCGGGCGTGGCCGGCTCGATTTGCACAGCGGCTGCGGACTCCACGTGACCACTCCTGCGGCTGGAAAGGCCGCAAAACAATGTTGCACGGTTAAACGAATTCAGATTATGGTGAGCCTACCGCGCCGTGATGACGGTGCCTACAAATAAAAATTCTGAACCATGAGCGAGTCGATCAAACTCCCGCTCAACGCCCTGCGGGCCTTCGAGGAAGTCGCCCGCCACTTGAGCTTCACGGCTGCGGCGCAGTCGCTCAACGTCACCACGGCCGCCGTCAGCTCGCACATCAAGCTGCTGGAAGAATTTCTCGAGACGCCGCTCTTCACCCGCCACAGTCGCCAGGTCCGGCTCACGCCACAGGGCGCCCGATTACTGCCGGGCGTGCGCCGCGGCTTCGATGAGCTGACGCGCGCCGTCGAGCAACTGCGCCAGCATCGCAGCAGCGGGCTGCTCAATATCAGTCTGTTGGGCTCGTTCCTGCAGAAGTGGTTGCTGCCGCGCCTGGGCGATTTCTATCAGAAGCATCCGGAAGTCGATCTGCGCTTCAACGCAAGCCGCGAGCTGGTGGACTTCAAGCACACCGATTTCCACGCCGCCGTGCGCTATGGCCATGGCGACTGGCCGGAGCTGCAGGCGGAGAAGATGCTCGACGATTGGGTGTTCCCGGTCACGAGCCCGGCGCTCCTCAGCAAGCTTGGTCCGATTCACACGCTGGGCGATCTCAATAAGTATCCGCTGCTGCACAGTCCGACCGAGCCCTGGATGGATTGGTTGCGACGCGTAGGCGGCGACACGACGCGCCTCGACCGCGGCCCCGTGCTCGACGATTCGGCCTCGCTCCTGGCTGCGGCGGAACAGGGGCATGGACTCGCGCTGGCACGCTGGTCACTCGTCGCCGGCGATCTGGCGGCAGGGCGCCTGGTACGGCCGTCGGATCAAAGCGTGCGGCAACGTTCGGCGTACTACTTCGTCGCACCGGCGCCGCATTTCGAGCTGCCCAAAGTCATTCGCTTCCGCGACTGGCTGCTGGAGTGTTGCAGGCAATTTCCGCCGCCCGAAGGCGAACGCTTGGAGCCGCAGGACTGACCCAGCCCCAGCCTCGTTGACGCGAGCACTTGACCCCGCGCACCGCAACCACCCTGACAAAGCCACGGCAGTTGTCTGGAAGGTATGATTCGCAAATGAACTCCATGACACCGGATCAGGCTCGCGACTATCTGGAACGCTGGAGACTGATCAAGCAGGCAGAGGTCGAGGCCTTGAGGGCATCCTCCATGGAAACCAAGCTGCAGCAGCTTTCCGTGCTGGTGGCCTCGCGAAATCTCTTTGCAGATCGCCCTGAGCGCGACGGACAGGTCCGGGAAATCCGAGATCGGTGGGCACGAATCCGGCAGGCGCTAGGTGGTTGAACGCGTTCCACAGACGCTGCTCGCGCCACTGGCAGACTTGGCGAAGTGGCTGGAAGCAACGAGTACGCAAGCCATAATCGTGGGTGGCATCGCAGTCTCATTCTTGGGAAGGCCACGCTTCACGCAAGACATCGATGCCCTCGCAATCCTTTCAGAACAGCAGTGGGAGGATGCGGTCGCAACCGCCGCCACATACGGCCTGCGAGATATGCGGGCTAGGCAGCCACTGGCACGTGCGCGCGTCCCGCATGTCCCTGTGGGCTCAACGCCACCGCCACGCTCACGACGATCAGGAACACCGGATATACCCAGCCGCCATTGGCGGCATT
>JBEVDW010000512.1:0-9592 GCA_040513115.1 Steroidobacteraceae bacterium
TCCTGGCTCTATCCTGGTCGCTGTCCGGCTGCTACTTCCTCCAGGCTGCACGCGGGCAAATGGAAGTACTGTCGCGGCGCGAGCCCATACAGAACGTAATCGCCCGGCCGGCGACTTCGGACGTCCTGCGAAAACGCCACGAATACGTGGTCGAAGCACGGCAATTCGCCATTGCCGCGCTCGGCTTGCCGGACAACGCGAGCTATCGCAGCTATGCCGACCTGCGTCGCAACTTCATCGTCTGGAACGTCTTCGCAACGCCGGAGTTCGCTGTCGAGCCGCGCCGTTGGTGCTTTCCGATAGCAGGCTGCGTCGTGTATCGCGGCTACTTCCGCGAAGGGTCCGCCCAGCGGTATGCGCGAGGGCTGCGTGCTCGGGGCTATGACGCCAGCGTCGGCGGCGTCGCGGCTTATTCCACCCTGGGACACTTTGCTGATCCCGTCTTGAACACGATGCTGGGTTGGAGCGATGCGCAGCTGGCCGCGACGCTGTTCCATGAGCTCGCGCATCAGGTCATCTATCTGCCGAGCGATTCGGAGTTCAACGAAGCGTTCGCAACCGTGGTGGAGGAGGAGGGGCTCAAGCGCTGGTTGGAGCAACGTGACAACCCATCCGCTCTCGCGCAGTGGCGGGATCAGCGCAGTAAGGATGCGGCCATCGCCAGGCTGTTATTGGAAACGCGTGATCGACTGCGAAGCCTGTATTCCTCCGAGCTTCCTGAGCCTGAGAAGCGTCATCGAAAGAATCAGTTGTTCGGCGAGCTGAAGTTTCGCTACGCCCAGCTTAAAGCATCCTGGAACGGCTACGGCGGTTACGACCGTTTCTTCGATCGGGCACTGAACAACGCGCACCTGGTAGCCGTCGCCACCTATCGAGAATGTGTGCCGTTACTGCGGCGACAGTTCGCATTCGCGGGTTCAGACTTCCGCGAGTTCTACGCTCGCCTGCAAGCCTTGATTGCGCAGCACCCGGGCGAACCTGTTTGCAAGCGAGCCGATCTTCAGCAATGAAAAGGGCGTGCCGCGGTCTGCGGCACGCCCTGACGTCCCTCGCCCTGAGCCCGTCGCGGGGCTTTCAGCTCCGGTTGCGACTAACCACCGCGGATCGGTAGCACCACCGTGCTGTTACCCCGCCGAATGGTCAGCACGAACACGCTCGCATCTTTCACCGCAGCACGCAGCTGATCGAGGTTGGTGATTCGTGTTCGACCGACGGCAACGATCAAGTCATTCGGTCGCAAGTTGTTCTGTGCTGCCGGACTGTCTTCAGCCACCGACTTGATCGTCACACCGCCATTGCTGGGGGCGTTGGCGAACTCAGCACCTTGCAAGCCTTCGTGCAGCTCCTCGGGACCCTTGCCCTTGCCGTCGCCGCTGCCTTCGGCTTCGGCGCGCTTCTCGTCGCGCTCGCCGATGAGCGCCGTGATGCGGCGAGGCTTGCCGTCTCGAATCAAGCCAAGCTCGACCTTGTCACCGATGCGCAGCAAGCCGATCGCATTGCGCAGCTCAGCGCTCGACTTCACCGCTCGACCGTTCACGGTCGTGACCACATCGCCAGGCTGCACACCAGCCTTCGCGGCGGCAGAACCTTCGACTACTTCAGACACGAGTGCACCGGAAGTGTCCTTCAGGCCCAAGTTCTCTGCGACATCCGGCGTCAGCGTCTGGATGCTCACACCCAGCAAGCCGCGTCGCACCTCACCGTACTTCATGATTTGATCCGTCACACTGCGGACCATGTCGGAGGGAATCGCGAAGCCGATGCCGATGTTGCCGCCGCTGCGCGAGAGAATAGCCGTGTTGATGCCGATCAGCTCGCCACTCAGATTCACCAGTGCACCACCCGAGTTACCGGGATTGATGGATGCGTCGGTCTGAATGAAGTCCTCGTAGCCTTCCGGGTTGATGCCCGAGCGGCCCAGCGCGCTGATGATTCCGGATGTAACGGTGTGTTGCAGGCCGAAGGGATTGCCGATGGCGACGACGAAATCACCCACTTCAGCGCGGCTGGAATCCGCAAGCGGAATGCTCGTCAGTCCGCTCGCCTTCACCTTGAGCACTGCGACATCCGAGCCAGGATCCTTGCCGACGACTTCAGCCTTCAGCGAGCGATTGTCCAGCAACGTCACCGTGATTTCGCTGGCGTTCTCGATGACGTGCGCATTCGTGATGATGTGCCCTTGCTTGGCATCGACGATCACACCCGAGCCTGCGCTCTGAAATTGCCGCTCGATCGGCCCTTGCGGCAGATCGAAGAACCGACGGAAGAACGGATCTTCCAGCAATGGATTGTTGGGCTGGCGCACGGTGCCCTTGGTCGCGATGTTGACCACCGCGGGCGACACCTTCTTGATCATGGGCGCGAGCGAAGGCACGGGTGTATCGCCCACCTTGGCGGGCAATTGCGCGCCGGCGATGGAGGACCACACGCTCGCGACGAGTAAGACGATGAACGGCGCGCGAGCTGAACGAGCGAGCAGATTCATAGACATCCTTTGGAGGTTGGCAGTTGATTGCAGCGAAGATTATCGGCGTGACGCACACGGCGACGCATCATTCGCATCGAACGCAGAACTCGAATGCTTAAGAAGTTGACTTGCAACGACTGACTCCACGGACACGCAAGCGAGGCGCAAAGTTCCGCGAGCCCCGTGTGATCGTTGCGCGATTCATATTGCGTGTAAGCATTGTTGATGCGCATCGGGATTACGAGTGCGGAGAAGGCGGCCGCGCGTCGCCGATGCGCGATGGGCTCGACAGTGCAAGGCGTGCACGTCATCCGCCGCTAGGGAATTGAGGAGAACCTGTGCACAACCGGTGGGTCACATGTGCGCTTCCTGTTCCTTACCTGGGAACACAAGATGTTGTGTTGCAGTGATTCTGTCAGGAGGTCTCCCAGAGCTACAATTTGCGTGGAATATTCATCGCGCGATCTTCATAAGCCACTGAAAAGTAACCTGAATACGGGCCAACATTTTCAGAGTTCCCACCCTTGACGTCCCCTTTGCTGCGGGCGTAGCGTTGGCCCCCTGACACTATATGTTGTGCCGCTCGAATCGGTCTTTCCGCCGCTTCCCTGGGGCGACTCCACTACCGGTCAGATGGATCCGCAACGCCCGCTGGGCACTGCGGGAAATAAAAAATCACGGGGGTCCTGGAACCCTCTATCCGTGAGTGTCATACCGGCATGAAGACCGCAATCAAGCTTGCACCGATGGACGTCAACAGCATCCCCTTTCAGGAAGCCTCGCTCGACATTTGGGACAAGAAGTATCGGTTGTGCGCCAAGGATGGGACGCCCATCGATGGCTCGATGGACGAAACTTACCAGCGTGTCGCGCGGGCCCTGGCTGATGTCGAAGACGAATCCGCACGCGAACAGTGGCATGGCGATTTCTTGTGGGCGTTGCGCAAGGGCTGCATTCCCGCAGGCCGCATCATGTCGAACGCCGGCGCACAAGAGCACAAGCCGGCCACCTCGACGATCAACTGCACGGTGTCCGGCACCATCCGCGATTCGATGGACGACATCCTGTGCAAGGTGCACGAGGCCGGTCTCACGCTGAAGGCCGGTTGCGGCATTGGTTACGAGTTCTCGACGCTGCGCCCACGCGGTGCTTACGTGTCCGGTGCAGGCGCGTACACGTCGGGCCCACTGTCGTTCATGGATATCTACGACAAGATGTGCTTCACCGTGTCCTCGGCCGGCGGTCGCCGCGGCGCGCAGATGGGCACGTTCGACATCGGCCATCCCGATGCGATGGACTTCATTCGCGCCAAGCGCGAAGCAGGGCGTCTGCGGCAGTTCAACCTGTCGCTGCTCGTCACCGACGAGTTCATGCAGGCAGTGAAGAGCGATCGCGAGTGGAAGCTCGCGTTTCCCCTCCGTACGCACGAAGTGGAAGAAGACAGCGACTTCAACGACAAGAGCAAGTACATCTGGCGCGAATGGCCGACGACCGAAGGCTACGTCGCGAACGAGCAAGGGCTCGTCTGCTGCAAGATCTATAAGACGATGCCGGCGCGGCGCATGTGGGACGTCATCATGTCGTCCACCTACGATTTCGCCGAGCCTGGCTTCGTGCTGATCGATCGCGTCAACGAAATGAACAACAACTGGTGGTGCGAGAACATCCGCGCCACCAACCCGTGTGGCGAGCAACCGCTGCCGCCGTACGGTTCCTGCCTGCTGGGCTCCGTCAATCTCACGCGCTTCGTCCTCGATCCGTTCACCGAGAACGCGCGCTTCGACTGGGAAGAGTTCCGCAAGGTGGTGAAGGTCTTCACGCGCATGCTCGACAACGTCGTCGAAGTGAACGGCTTGCCGCTCGGCCAGCAGCGCGATGAGATCCTGCGTAAGCGACGACACGGCATGGGGTTCTTGGGGCTGGGGTCGTCGATCACGATGCTGTGCATGAAGTACGGTTCGAAGAAGGCGGTCGCGTTCACGCAGAACGTCTCGCGCGAAATGGCCGTGGCCGGTTGGGAGGCAGCGCTCGAGCTCGCACGCGAGAAGGGACCGGCGCCGATCATGCTCGAAGAGTTCGAAGTCACACGCGAGATGCTGCGCAAGCGCCCCGAGATGGCGCGCGATGGCTGGCGGGTGGGACAGAAGATTCAAGGGCGCATCCTGCACGCGAAGTACAGCCGATACATGCAGCGAGTGGCCGAAGCAGCCCCCGAGTTGGTCGACGACCTGGCCGAAGTGGGCGCGCGCTTCACCCACCACAGCTCGATCGCGCCCACCGGCACGATCTCGCTGTCGCTCGCGAACAATGCGTCCAACGGCATCGAGCCTTCGTTCGCGCATCACTACTTCCGCAACGTGCTGCGCGAAGGCAAGAAGTCGAAAGAGAAGATCGACGTCTTCTCGTTCGAGCTACTGGCCTATCGCGAGCTTGTGAATCCGCGCGCGATACCCAATTCAACCAATCCAGCCGAGAAGCTGCCTGACTACTTCACCACGGCCGATGACATCACGCCGCGCGAACACGTCGACATCCAGGCGGCCTCCCAGTTGTGGGTGGATTCCTCGATCTCCAAGACGGCCAACGTCCCCACCGACTACCCGTACGAAGATTTCAAGGACATCTACCTCTACGCCTACGAGCAGGGCCTCAAAGGCTGCACGACCTTCCGCTTCAACCCCGAAGCATTCCAGGGCGTGCTGGTGAAAGAAGAGGACCTGAAGAACACGACCTACGTGTTCACGCTCGAAGACGGCTCGGAAGTGAAAGTGAAGGGCGACGAACAGATCGAATACGACGGCGAAATGCACACAGCCGCCAACCTCTTCGACGCCATGAAAGAAGGCTACTACGGCAAATTTTGAAGCCATCCCTCCTGCACCCTCTCCCAATTGCGAGAGGGCCGGTGTGAGGGTGCTTTCGGAGTGAATTCGGAATGAGCTCTATGAAAATCGACAAGAAGATCATCAAGTACCGGGTCGACAAGCCCGAAGACAAAGCCGCGGAAAAACCAGCGGTGAAGGAAGCCGAACGAGCGAAAGAAGCCAACGTGATCTGGATGCACGAGAAACTCGAGCGTCCGGAAATGCTGATCGGCTCGACATACAAAATCAAAACGCCCGTCTCCGATCACGCGATGTACGTGACCATCAACGACATCGTCCTGAACGAAGGCACCCCGCACGAACAGCGCCGGCCGTTCGAGATCTTCATCAACACCAAGAACCTCGACCACTTCCAGTGGATCGTCGCCCTCACGCGCATCATCTCCGCCGTCTTCCGCAAAGGCGGCGACGTCACGTTCCTCGTCGAAGAGATGAAGGCCGTGTTCGACCCGCGCGGCGGCTACTGGCAGTCCGGCGGCAAATTCATGCCCTCGATCATCGCCGAGCTCGGGTATGTCATCGAAAAGCACCTGCAGTTCATCGGTCTGCTGAAGAAGCCGGAGCTGGATGACGAGCGCAAGAAGTTGATCGAGGAGAAGAAGGCGGAGTTCGAGGCGCGTGGGAAGCAGCAGGATGCGTTTGCGAAGAGTCACTTTCCGGATGGGGCGCAGCTGTGTGCGAAGTGCAGCACGGCGGCGGTGATCATGATGGATGGGTGCATGACGTGCCTTAACTGTGGGGATTCTAAGTGCGGTTGAAGTATCGGTAAGAAGCGCGCGCGAACGTTTTGAGCGTTGGCTCCGTTCGCGCTGGGCTTGTCGAAGCGCTCTTCGACGCACGACGACGCAGTGTTGATGATGGGGACTAACGTGACGTGAATAATGCCCCGCGACATAGCGGGGCTTTTTTAGCTTAGATCAAGAACTGGCAGCCATAACACAGCACGGATTTTCTTCAGCGGCACGGACATATGCGGCTGTTTCTGAAAAAGCGGATCGAAGGTGAGATGTGAGGCGCGCCATTCCGCCATAAATGGATTATGCGGCGCTGCCTATTCGGCTATTCCAGATGCTGGATAGTTGTTTATCCGAAATCCGTCTAATCGACTGTTAGAACGCAGAAAAGATCACGACTCGGGATCGATTGCTGAATCGCGTCGACGAACTGCTTCAGCAAGGAAAGGAAGCTCTGGCTACTCGTCAGTCCGGGAGCCAGGGATATCGAGAGTATGTAGACGCGGTAAGAGGCTTTCGCTCCGCTGTGCTTTCTTTAATCGAGCGGCCCTATAGCGCAACGCACTCTCGCTATCGAGAGTTTGACAAGCAGTTGATGGCACCTACCCGTTCCCCACAGCGCGAGCGCCGCGTTATTTGGGTCGATAGTCCCGGTTGCGCGCTTCGAATGCGCGAATCTCGCGCTCCGCCTCTGTTCGGCTGATGCCGTAGATGTTCTGGATGCTCTTCAAGAGCTCAGGGCGCTTGCCTGAGATCGCGGCGAGTTGCTCGTCATCCAGCTTGATCCACCGTGCGCGAACGCGCCCCTTGAACTGAGTCCAGCTATTTTCTGCAAGCGTCCAATTCATGGTGATCTCCACGTGGATGGGCAGTCCACGAGGAGTCGAGGATAGTGCCGGGTGGCGAGGCTACACGAATCGCCCGAGGGTCAGGGAAGTGTTTCGCAGCCGGCGAGCTCGTAACGGAATCGGCGACAGGTGAAATCGTTCAATGAGGCGGCGGATCGGAGGGCGCGTCATTGTTCTTGCGCTCTGCCTTGCGCTGTTGCTCCTGTTCGTTGCGGCGCTTCTGCGCATCTTCGCGACGCTTCTTGTCTTGCTTGTAATTAGGTGGTCTTGGCATGAATTCTCCGTGATCAGGGATAGAAGAGCGGCAACGCGGCCACAGCTTGACGCATTTGCGGCCAAGTAGCGACTTTGCCTCGGGGGATCATCGTTCCCGCAGGATCATTGGTGCCGTGGGTTCGAGGGTTTGTGATCTCAGGAATGTCGAAATGACGTTCGACGGATTCGCGAGTGCAGTCTGTGCCGGGCCTGGAAACGAAAACAAAGCCATCCCCTTTGTGGATGCTTCGTGCAGCGGCCTTGCCTTTGTCCGCGTCCACAGGCCACCCTTGCAGATGGCCTCAGGACTTGCAGCATTACTCGACGACATCGCGGCGATTGCCAAATTGGCTGCCGCATCCCTGGACGATGTAACTGCAGCGGCTGGCAAGGCAGGGTCGAAGGCTGTCGGTGTCGTGGTCGACGATGCCGCGGTGACGCCGGGCTATGCCATGGGCTTCACCCCAGAGCGCGAACTGCCGATCGTCTGGAAAATAGCGCTCGGTTCGCTACGCAACAAGTTTCTGTTCCTGTTGCCAGGCGCGCTCCTATTGAGTGCCTTCGCACCCTGGGCGGTGACACCGATTCTGATGCTCGGCGGCGCTTACCTGTGTTTCGAAGCGACCGAGAAAATCATCGAGGCGATCGCGAAAACCACAGGAAAGGTCGATGCAACGCCTGAGATTTCAGAACTCGCGCTGAGTTCGGCAGAGATGGAAGCGCACAAAGTGTCTGGCGCCGTTCGAACCGACCTCATTCTATCGGGCGAGATCATGGCGATTGCGCTCGCCACCGTCGCTGATCGTCCGCTTGCGATTCAAGCAGGGGCGCTCGTTGTCGTGAGCCTCGGTCTTACGCTCGCCGTGTATGGTGTGGTTGGTTTGATCGTAAAGATGGATGACATCGGCGTGCATCTGGCAAAGCGTCGTTCGTTGCTCGCAAACGCCTTCGGGCGAGGCCTCGTCAAGTCGATGCCGCACCTCTTGAAAGGACTGAGCTTCATCGGCACCGCCGCGATGCTCTGGGTCGGCGGCGGCATCATCGTGCATGGACTCGAACACTTCGGGCTGAACACGGTGCCGCATCTCATCGAGACATTCGCGGAGATAGCAGAACATCTTCCGGGGTTCGGCGCGGCCGCCGGTTGGCTGACATTTGCAACGTGTGCCGCGGTGTTCGGATTCACCATCGGTGGTGTGATCGTCTCGATAGTTCACTGGGTGGCGCGGCGCAAGCACTAGCTTACTTGGGATGATGGTGCCGTGGGATGATGGTGCCGCGGGGATGATGGTGCCGGGTTTCGGTATTTCGGTTATCTGACGCTGAGCGGGTGTCGGTGCCGGGTTTTGGTATTTCGCTCAACTGCATAGGTGCGTCACGATGGATTTTCCAGCCGGTTACCCTCCAGATCCGATCGAAGCCTACGATGTTCTCAAGACGCGCAGCCGTCTTTCCACGGACGACGTGATCGTACTCGCGTTGATCGAGAGCTCGGGTGAGGCGATCTACGCCGCGATTGCGAAAGCCATCGACAACGAACAGGCACGACGCTACTGATGCGCAACGGACAAGAAGAACGTGGCCACTCGAGCCGGCTCGCGAAAGCGCTGAGATTGTTTGGCGGTCCCGAGATGGTCATGCCCGAGGTACCACAGAATCCTTTCACGCGCGCCTTGCCGGATGCGATGAGCGTCAATGCCGATTTTCTTGCGGCACTCGAGCGCGCAGAACGCGAGGGCGAGTTGCAGTACGGAGCATGGGCCGATGGCGAGCCCAATCAGCAAGTCGCACGTCTGTATCGCCAGATCGGCGCCGAGGAAACTCGGCACGGCGAACGGATCGCGCAGGTCATGAGCCTATTGGGCTGGAGCGGCGGCTTGGGCCAGGCCGCAGACAGGAATTCTCTCCCCATAGTCTAGGCATTGTGACGTTGAGAGAAGCAGTCCGACGCTATCATTGTCCGAAGTGACCCGATCCCCCGGCCCGGCACTGCTCACTCCTCGGCCGACACCGTCAGTCCTAGGTGTGGACAACGGAGGTGAGCCGCTATGAGCGAATCGGACCGATTTGATCGTTAGTTTTTCCGGCAAACTGCCCCCCTGAGGGGCGAGGAGTTTGTCGTGAAGCGCAAGCGGTTTTCGGTGGAGCAGATCGTGACAGTGCTCAAGCAAGCCGAGCTTGGGATGCCCGTGGCGGAATTGATTCGTCGAGTGGGGATCTCCGAGCAGACCTTCTATCGCTGGAAGAAGGTGTATGGCGGGATGCAACACGACCAAGTCCGCGAGCTGAAGCAACTGCAGGATGAGAACACGAGGCTGAAGAAGTTGGTCGCCGATCTCAGTCTGGACAAGGCGATTTTGCAGGATATCAATTCAAAAAAATGGCCCGGCCCGCGCTGAAGCG
>JBEVDW010000513.1:0-2856 GCA_040513115.1 Steroidobacteraceae bacterium
GGCAACGTCTTTGGATGACTTTGTCTTGGGCACGTAGTCGGTGTAGGGGCGCTGCCCGGACGATTCGGGTGGATCGTTCAGATCCTGACCCCACAGCAGGAATTCGATGGCGTGGTAGCCGCTCGCGATATTCTTCTCGCCGCCCGCCTCGTTCTGCGCGGCGATGAGGTCGGGCGTGATCTGCGGAAACTTCGCCGGATTGCCGATGATGTTGAGACCGGGGGCCGCGTTGTAACGGTCCGTGGCCACGGCATCGATGTGGTTCTCATCCAGTGGCCAACCATTGATACGGCCCTCGGGGCCGCCTTCATGGTCGATGGGGCCGGCGTAGAAACGGAACGCCTCGGTGCGGCTATACGTCACCCGCGCCTCGCGCCAGCGATCGCGCGCGAGCTTGAGGCCGCGCTCACTGGGCTTGGCCAGGAAGTCGTCGATCGACCGGTCCAGCTCGCGTGCGCCACGCAACGCATCCTCGTAGGTTGCGAGGACCAACTGGGCATAGGTCGCGACGACCGGGCGGCGAGGGTCATCCTGCGGCGCGCGCGAACAACTCGCGAGCAACATCGCAGTCAACGGCAGGATCGCAAGCCAACGAAGGCGACGGAAGAATGTGGTTGTGAGCGGCATCGAAAGCCGGGGCTCCGCTTGAGGGGGCGGAATTCTCACCTAATCGAGAACGGCTCGCAATTAGAGGGCAGGTGCGGGTGTTGCGCAGCTGCCCCCTATTGCCATAGGTCGTCGCTCGAATCCTGGGAGCAGATGGCTTCACGTTTTTCCACGATGGAGCGCAGCCGCTGCTCGTCGATCTGCAGACGCTCGGCGGCGTCCTTAAGCGGCAATCCTTCACAGACGATCAGACTGACCGCCGTCCAATACAGGGCAGCTTCGGAACGGTCAGGTTGCGTTATTCGATGCATCACGCGTGTCCTAGGCGCATCGATGGTGCGCCGCGGGTCGCGCGATTTGAACCCTCTATAGGTAAGCAATTACACGGGCCAGGGTTCGTGGAGGCGAAGCCTGGCCGGCTGTTGTCTCACGCCGCGCGCTGGCCAGCCTCGGCCAACCGCTTGCTCACCAACTGCCAATTGAGATGCGTCTCGATGACGGCCTTGACGAAGCGCGGCCGCTCGTTCTGATAGTCCAGGTAGTACGCATGCTCCCACACGTCGATGGTGCACAACGGGTGCTGGCCACGCATGAAGGGAACCTCAGCATCTTCGGTCGAAATCACATCCAGACGACCGTCCTTCACCACGAGCCACGCCCACCCGGTGCCGAACTGATCGACTGCCACTTGTACGAAACGATCACGGAAGTTCTCATACGACTGGAACGTTTCGTTCAAGCGCTTCTCTACCTGCTCCGGTGGACGTCCACCGCCGTTCGGCGCAACCGAATCCCAGAAAAAATTGTGGTTCCACACCTGGGCAGCGTTGTTGAAGATCTTGCGTTGCTTGGCATCTGTTGCTTTCGCAGTGGCGCGAATGATGCTCTCGAGATCCTGGCTCGCAAACGGCGTGCCCTCGATCAGCTCGTTCAGCGTCTTCACATACCCCGCATGATGTTTGCCGTGATGAAACTCCAGGGTGCGCGCCGACATGACGGGTTCCAGCGCGTCTTTCGCATATGGCAATGGCATGAGCTCGAATGGCATAGTGACCTCGAAACTTGAAAACAGTGTGTTGTCGCCGTTGCGAACTCGAACTCAGTGACTCGGATTCGCAGGCGGGTCCTGCGCGATCGTGGCGCGGAACATCCACGCCGCTTTGTCGTGCGCATAGATGCGCTCGGTGAGCAGATCGGCCGTCACGACGTCGCCGCTATCGTTCGCGAGCTCTACGGTCTCGCGAAACGTGCGCGCGATCGTCTCGTGATCCTTCGATTGCAGCGGATCTGAACTGGACATGCAGAAATCTCCCACAGAGTGCAAAGCCGACGACGCGGCTGTATGCGGCGAACGTTCTGCGCACTTGGGAAGTTCCTGCCTATCGACAGAGCGCTCGGCTACTCTGCATGCATGAACTTCGCCTCCAATCTGCAACGTGCGTCGCGTCCGCTCGCGCTGTCGGCGAACCTGAGCGGCGTTCTCGCGATGCTCGGTGCCGTAGGTTGCTTCTCGCTCATGGACGCGTCGATGAAGCAGCTCGTCGGCGCGTATCCGCCCATGCAAGTCGCTTTCATTCGCGGCGCCGCATCGCTGCCTTGTGTACTGGCCGTGACCTGGATGCTGGGCAGATGGCGCGAGCTGAGACCCGTACGCTGGAAGCTGCACATCGCACGCGGTGTGCTTTTCGTGTTCATGCTGTGGGCATTCGTCTACGCCGTGCGTGTGCTGTCGCTCGCAGATGCCTATGCAATCTTTCTGAGCGCGCCGTTGCTCATCACTGCATTGTCCTGGCCGGTGCTTGGTGAGCGCGTGAGTGCACGGCGCTGGCTCGCCATCGTCAGCGGCTTGATCGGTGTGCTGTTGATGCTACGGCCGAGCGGCGCGAATCTGGTCACACTCGGTGGGCTCGCAGCGCTGGGTTCCGCAGCGGCCTATGCCGTCGGCGCAATGTGTATACGGGTGCTGTCGCGCACGGACAGCGGCGCAGCGACAGTGTTCTGGTCCCTGGCTGTGATGACGGTGATCGCCGCTGTACTGGCATGGCCTCAATGGCGCCCGCTGCATCTCGATCACTGGCCGTGGATTCTTGCCATTGCCATCGCGGGCACATTCGGGCAGCAGCTCATTACGACCGCGTTTCGACGCGCATCGCCCGCCGTAGTTGCGCCATTCGAATACACATCGCTCCTATGGGGCGTTGCACTCGACTGGCTGCTCTGGTCCGTGCTGCCGGACAGCCGCATGTACGT
>JBEVDW010000514.1:0-10258 GCA_040513115.1 Steroidobacteraceae bacterium
GAAGTCGACGGTGCCACGATACCGGCCGGTGCCAACGTCATCCTGTGCACTGGTTCCGGCAATCGCGACGAAGCCTTCTGGGAGCACGCAGACGAATTCCGGCTGGATCGCGCGAATGGTCGCCGCCATATGACCTTCGGTCAGGGACGCCACGTGTGCATCGGCATGCATCTGGCGCGACGCGAGCTCAACACCGCGTATCGCATCCTGCTCGAACGTCTACGCAACATTCGCCTGGCCGTGCCGCCAGGAGAGATCGATCAAGTACCGCTGCCCTTCCATCGCAGCATCGTTCGTTTACCCCTTCAGTTCGACGCCGTCGCGAGGTAGTGATCATGCGTTTTGATTTTCCTGAGAACGTCGTTCCGGGCGAGTACGCCGTGACTCCGGATGCGCCCGAGGGAAGCCACGACAAGAAATTTCAGTCCTTCGACAAGACGTATCCAGGCCGTTCGCGTTATCTGCAAGTGGACCCTGCGCGCTACTACAGCCACGAGCACATGCAGGAAGAATGGGACGGTCTGTGGACCAAGACATGGACATGCGCCGGCCGGCTCTCCGACATCGCCAGCATCGGCCAGTGGTTCAAATACGATCTCGGGCGCGAGTCGTTCATCATCGTGCGCACGAGCCCGAGCGAGATCAAAGCGTATTACAACGTCTGCCGTCATCGCGGCCGGCGCCTGCAGACGTCGGATTTCGGCAGACGCGATCGCTTCACGTGTCTGTTCCATGGCTGGCAGTGGGACATCGATGGCAGTCTGAATCAGATCACGGATCAATCTTGCTTCAAGCAAGCCGCGCTGGACACGAAGACCGGCCTGGATCTCATACCCGTGCGTTGCGAAACGTGGGCCGGCTATATCTTCATCAACATGGATGACAATGCAGCGCCGCTGATGGATTTCCTGGCGGAAATCCCCGCGATCATGCGTTCTTACCAGATGGAAGAGATGCATGTCGTAAAGGACGTCGTCGTCGAGTTCAAAACGAACTGGAAGATCGTCCTCGAAGCCTTCCTCGAGTCCTATCACTTGCAGATCACGCATCCGCAGGCGAAGCCGTACGTGGACGACGTCAAGTATCAGATCGACATCTATCACAACGGTCATGGACGTCTGCACACCGCCATTGGCGTGCCCAGCCCGCGTGTGAATGACGACAACACGCTGGATCCGGTGCTCGGCTACATGCTCGCGGAAGTCGGTGTGAACCCCGCCGAGTTCGAAGGACGCGCTGCCGCGGCACGCGCAGCCATCGCCGCGGCCAAGCGTCGCAAGGACAATGCATTCGGCATCGACTACAGCGGCTTCACGGATAGCCAGCTGACCGACGACTGGAATTATTCGGTCTTCCCGAACATGACCTTCAACACTCATCCGGAAGGCGTGCTCGTCATGCGCTTCCTGCCGCACCCTTCGGATCCGGAGCGCTGCTACTACCACGTGTGGGTCATTAGCCGAAAGCTGAAGGAAGGCGCACGTCCGCCGGGCTACATGGGTGTCGAGCCGGAAGTCGACGTCAGCGGCAAGACTCGTCCCGAGCGGCGCTACAACACGAGTGACAAGCCGGAGCTGGGCGAAGTGCTGGAACAGGATGTCGGCAACGTCGAAGCCGTGCAGCAGGGGCTGCGCTCACGCTCGTTCGATTGCAGCAAGTACTCAGAGCAGGAACAACGCTGCATGCAGCTGCACATCGAGATCGACAAGTACCTGTCGAAGATGCACAGCACGCGTCGCTGAATCTACCCGCGAGGCGAACACACGAAAATCGGCAACACTCGGGTGGTTTTCTTC
Organism: Steroidobacteraceae bacterium; assembly: GCA_040513115.1. Taxonomy (GTDB): domain Bacteria; phylum Pseudomonadota; class Gammaproteobacteria; order Steroidobacterales; family Steroidobacteraceae; genus DATELY01. The sequence goes on from JBEVDW010000514.1 coordinate 1,797, forward strand.
TGGTAGTCCGCATAGCTGGGGAATGCGGCGACCACCCGGGGCCAGTAGGTGTCGCGCCCCGATGGCGACACCTCATGGGCTGACAGCTGGCGCTTCCGGTTACCGACCTGAACATCTACGTTGGGATCCGCTTTGAGGTTGTAATACCAGGCGGGGTTGCGATCCGAGCCGCCGAGCGACGCAACCAGCAATACCTCCTCTCCATGCGGCACGTACATCAGCGCAATCGTCTTGCGCTTGCCGCTCTTGCGTCGCGTCATCGTGATGAGGCAAACCGGCGTACCGTCCACGTTGTTCATCAGGCGACCGCCTGACACGCGATACATGAACACGTTCAGTGTGGACAGGAAACGCACCACGAACAGGCTGTTGACGAGCCGGGCGAGAAACAATGAGAGGCGTTTGGCGTCGGGCGGGTGCGTGCCCGCCGCAGTTTGATTCGTGTCCACGGCCGATGACCTCGCGCAGCGATAGCTACTGCACGAGCGTACCACCATCGATCACCAGCTGAATTACCGAGTACGACGCGCGCCTTCGATTTCAAGGTGAACTGTAACCAGTGACCACCGCGGCCAACCGCTTGGCATCCGGCAATCGATTGCCGCGCCAGGCCACGTGAAAATCAGGACGCACGAGCAAGTAGTCACGCTCGAAGACGCTTCGAATCCGAGGATCGGATAGCGAGAGCACGTCAAGCGGAGCGCCGCGCGCGCGCATCGCATCGCCGAACGTTGAAATACCCTGCCTCGATCCGTTCAGATGCAGCAGCGTGTACGCGTTCGTCCGCAGACGGTCGTACAGCGCCAATTCCGGTTGCAACCAAACGTGTGGCAGATGTGCCCCCGGCCATGTCGTGGGTTCGAAGGCAGTGATCGGACTCGGTGGCGCCGGCCCTTCCTCGCTCATGATGACTGCGGAGTCGTAGCGATATCCCAGATCCGCGCCATGCATCTCATAGACGCGTCGATTCATCGGCTCGGCTCGTCTCACGAAGTCCGCACGTGCAGCCCGACCTGCCGCCGAATCCTCGAGCACTAACGGAGTGAAGGCACCACGCCAGGCCAGCACGCCTTCGATGGCCCACGCAGCCGCATCGCAATTGCGGTGGGCAACTGCGGCGCGTTCCGTTTCATAGCTGGCCAGCAAGTCCGGGCCGCCCCACCCTTGCAACGTCCCGGCGAGTTTCCAGGAGAGATTGATTGCGTCGACGATGCCGGTGTTCATACCGAGACCGCCAGCGGGGATGTAGAGATGGTTCGCATCGCCCGCCAAGAACACGCGCCCGACGGCATGCCGTTCGGCGACGACGAGATGCTGGGTCCAGGGCGCTGCGTGCAAGATCTGCGGATGAATATCGAGCTGCGTGACATCGCGCAGGAGTGTCACGGGATCGAAACCGGGCGGTCCCAGCATATGCAAAGCGAGATGCTTCATGTCGTCCTGAACGACGATCACGCCCGCTGCACCACCGCCTGCGCTCGCGCGAGCGATGCAGTAGTGACGTGCGAAGCCGACACGACTCTTGGCGAGGAAATCATCGCAACGGAAAAAGATGTTGGTGATCGAGCCGATCTGCGCGCGGCCTTGCAACTGCACACCAAGTTGCTTGCGTACGGCGCTCCCGCCGCCATCGCAGCCCACGACATACGACGCTCTCACCGCTTGCACGCTGCCTTCATCGCTGCAGATCTCGGCCGTTACACCGTGCTCATCCTGCTGCAATGAGATGAACTCGGTCGACTGTCGCACCGTCAAGCCAGGTGTGTGCCGCGCTGCTTCCAGCAGAATGGGTTCGAGCGTGTATTGAGAAATGAGCTGATACGGTTCACGCGGTAGACGACCGTCACCACACGCCGCGATGCGGCGACGTGTTTCGGCAACGGACGGATACTCCTGTCGCACTAGTGGCGGTTCCGCCAGCGAATGTACGATGAGCACGTCCATCGGCATGTCTGCGGGCAGTCCGGCCGCACGCACGCGATCGACGACGCCGAGTCGACGGAAGATCTCCATCGTGCGCGGATTGCTGCGTTCCATCTTGGGCAGGTGCAGCGGCGCGGCATTCTTCTCGACGAGCAGGACTCGAACACCGCGCTGGGCGAGATCGAGTGCGAGCGTAAGACCGACAGGCCCCGCGCCAACAACGAGTACTTGAGTCTGAATCACTGAGAATGTGTCGCCTTACATCGCCATGAAGGCTTGCCGTGCCGCTTGCGCCACATCGACTGATCAAGCAGCGGACATGGCACCGTTCACACTGATCACTTGACCGTCAGGCGCGCGGCAGCCGGCTCGCCAGGAAGACGATAGTGTCCGCGAGATCCTGCGGCGTGCAAACCCCGCCGCTGCCTCGCCTGTTATGGCCGGCGTGCCGCCCGCGAGTCTTCCATTCAGCGACCATCATCCGCACACTGCCGCGAGCCGAAGTCAGCCCAATCCTCGCGATGCTCCGAACTCATCCCTGGTTTCACGCCGAGACAGACCCCGCAAAGCCCGCCGTCGTAATGGCCGATACCGGCGAGCGGTGGACGTATGGCGAACTGACGTCCCGAAGCAATCAGGCGAGCCGTCTGCTGCGCTCACTCGAACTCAAGCCTGGCGAGACGCTTTCCATCCTCATGGAGAACCGGCCCGAGTTCCTGATGCTGTGCTGGGCGGCAAAGAACGCGGGTTTCCACTATGTCGGCGTGAGCACGCACCTGACGGTGCAAGAGGCTGCTTACATCGTCGATGACAGCGATTCGCGTGTACTGATCGGCTCGGCGTCGACCCGTGATCTCATTGTCGGCATCAAGGCGCAACTGGGTGAGCGCTGCCAATACTTCCTGGTGGATCCGGAAGACGATGCGATTCCCCACCTGGGAGCGCGGCTGGATGAGTTCGACGCAACGATTCCCGAATCACCTCGTCGCGGCGCCTCGATGCTGTATTCGTCCGGCACGACGGGACGTCCGAAGGGCGTGAAGATTCCGCTCACCGATGACACACCGGATATCCCGCCGCCGCGCCATGCGTCATTAGCGAAAATCTTCGATCTGTCGACCGACACCGTTTTTCTCGATCCAGGTCCCCTCTATCACGTCGGCCCCTTGCGGTTCGCCATGGCGGCTCAGCGTGAAGGCGGCACGATCGTGCTGGTGCGCAAATTCGATCCGCTGTTGGTGCTCTCCGCCATCGAATGGCTGCGCATCACGCACGCGCTGTTCGTGCCGACCATGTTCGTGCGCTTGCTGCGGCTCGATGCAAGCGAGCGTCGACGCTTTTCCTTGAAGAGCATGCGTGCCTTGCTGCACGGCGCCGCTCCCTGCCCCGTCGGCATCAAGGAACAGATGATCGAGTGGCTCGGGCCGATTCTTTACGAGATTTACGGCGGCACCGAAGGCAGCGGTACGACCATCATCAATTCGACAGATTGGCTCACACACAAGGGCTCGGTCGGCAAACCCATGCCGGGCTGCGAAGTGCACGTCGTCGATGCGGAAGGGGCTGAGGTGCCGCCGATGGTGCCCGGTCGAGTATTCCTGCGCTCGCCGCGAACCTTCGAGTATCACAAAGACCCGGAGAAGACCGAGCGCGTGCGTCATCCGCGCGGCTGGACGACGCTCGGTGACATTGGCTACGTCGATGCGGATGGCTTCCTCTATCTAACGGACCGTCAGTCCGACATGATCATTTCGGGTGGTGTGAACATCTATCCGCGAGAAGCAGAGAACGTGCTGCAAACGCATCCGCTCGTGGCCGACGTCGCCGTCATCGGCGTGCCGGATGCGGATTATGGCGAGGTGGTGAAAGCCATCGTGCAGCTCGAACCCAACGCTGTGCGCTCAGACCACCTTGCTCGAGAGTTGCTCGACTACTGCCGCGGACAGCTCAGCGCAATGAAATGTCCGCGCTCGATCGATTTCATCGAGCAGTTACCGCGGCAGGAAAACGGCAAGCTCTACAAGCGCTTGCTGAAAGAGCGCTACTGGGCAGGATATCGCACGCAGATCGTGTAGGACCTGGCTCAGGACAATCCGGCCCTCCGCGTGCCAAACTCACAGCGTAGCCACTATTGATTTCAGCGCCCATCGGCGCCAGATGTGTTTTCCCGAGGAGATTTCCATGACCGCTGCCTACATCATCGACGCCTGCAGAACACCGCGCGGAATCGGCAAGTTCGGCAAGGGCGCGCTTTCAGGCATTCATCCGCAGCAGCTCGCGGCAACGGTGTTGAAAGCCCTCGCGCAGCGGACCGGAATCAATACGGCCGAAGTCGACGACATCATTTGGGGCACGAGTGCACAGGTCGGCCCGCAAGGGGGCGATCTGGGCCGCATGGCGGCTCTCGACGCGGGCTACGACGTGCGTTCGAGTGGCGTCACGTTGGATCGCTTTTGCGGTTCGGGTTTGACGGCCGTGAATCTCGCGTCCGCTTCCATCATGTCGGGCATGGAAGACCTCGTCGTCGCGGGCGGTACCGAGATGATGTCGATGCCGAATCGTCGCGGCAGCGAGAGCGGCCCGATGATGATGGATCAAGGCAACCTGCGTTTGCGCGAGCGGCATCCACAGCCTGCTCAAGGCATTAGCGCCGATGCAATTGCGACGTTGGAAGGCATCACGCGTGCCGATGTGGATGCACTCGCACTTTCCAGCCAACAGCGCGCGGCGAACGCCATCGAGAAGGGCTATTTCAAGAAGAGCCTGATTCCCGTCTACAGAGAAGACGGAACCCTGGCATTGGATCGTGAAGAATTTCCGCGTCCGCAAACGACGCTGGAAGGACTGGCGGGGCTGAAGCCTTCGTTCGAAGCGCTCGCGGACATGAAGCTCGACGAGGCCGGTACCACGTTCCGCGGCTTGCTCTTGAAGCGCTATCCGGATCTCAGGCTCAACTTCGTCCATCACGCCGGCAACTCTTCGGGTGTCGTCGATGGTGCATCGGCCGTGCTGCTAGCGTCCGAGAAATACGCCAAAGCGCACGGACTCAAGCCGCGCGCGCGCATCGTCGCGATGGCCAACATGGGCGACTCGCCCACGCTCATGCTGAATGCGCCCGTGCCAGCGGCCCGCAAGGTGCTGGCGAAGGCCGGCTTGACGCTCGATGACATCGATCTGTTCGAAGTGAATGAAGCGTTCGCCGTGGTGCCCGAGAAGTTCATCCGCGATTTGAAGCTGCCCCGCGAGAAGGTGAACGTGAACGGCGGTGCCATCGCGTTGGGGCATCCGATCGGCGCGACCGGCGCGATCCTCGTGGGCACCTTGCTGGACGAGCTCGAGCGTCGCGATCTCAAGCGCGGTCTGGTCACGATGTGCGCCGGCGGCGGCATGGCGCCTGCGGTCATCATAGAGCGCGTCTAGCTAGTCATCAGTCGGGCTGCACGCGGCTGCATTGCACGTAAGGCACAGGGATGTGCCCGCCGCCGCAGGTGGCGAGCCCGGGTCGCTGTTTGATACTACGGAACCTCTGCGTTCCCCCGCAGTCTTCGCACATGAGAGTCGCAGCATCATGTAAGGAGACTGCCATGAATCTCGCACGACCGCTGTTAGTCGCCTGCTTTCTGCTATCCGCCCCGACTTGGGCCGCGGATGCCGATCAAGCACAGCAGGCCAAGACAGATGAGAACGCCTGTACCTGGTTCAACAGCATCGATGATTGGCGCCGATTGGATGACCGTAATCTGATCGTATGGGCTTCGCCGCGAGAGGCCTACCACGTCGAGCTGACCATGCCGCTGATCGATCTCGATACGGCCTCCTCCATCGGCTTCATCGACCACAATCGCGATGGGCGTTTGTGCGGCTTCGGTATGGATGAGATCGTCGTTCCGCGCTCGCCGGTATTCAACACGGCCACCATTGCGGCGATGACGCGCCTGGACGATGCTGGCATGCAAGCGCTGGCTCAGAAATACAACATCAAGTTGCGCTATGCGGGAAACAAGATCGAGGATGCGACGAGTAAGAAGGAAGAAAAGGGTTGATTGAGCGCGCTCAGTCGCTCCGCACAGCAGAGCGACTGAGCCACATCGACAAGGCAGCGACCGCTACGAAGCTTCACTAGCGCGCGCTTTCGATGGCTTGGCTCGTGTTTTCTTCGCCAGTTCTGTGGCGCTCTCATTCAACTCTTGACGCGCCCGCTTGGCGAGCTCCTGATACGGCGCGCGTATGCGATCGAGCTCGGCCTCCTCCAGCTCCTCGAGGTCGAGCAGCGAGTTGTGTGCACCGTCCATCGCGCGGATCAGCTCATCCAGCTTCACCTGGATGGCTTCGGAATCGCGGTTCTGCGTGTTCTGAATCAGGAAAACCATCAGGAACGTGATGATCGTGGTGCTCGTGTTGACGATGAGCTGCCACGTGTCGCTGAAGCCGAAGATCGGGCCGCTCAGGCCCCACAACACGATGAGTGCAGCGGCAGTCAGGAAGGTCCCGGGACGCCCCGCCAGCCGCGCAGTCGCCTTGGCGAATCGAGTGAACAGAGATCCGGACTTGATCGCGTACATGGATGCCTCTACGTGTGTAGCGGTACTTCCACATGAAGCCCTCCGCGCTGCAGGCGGTTCCCGCAGCGAGCGCCGCTGAGAGCGCGTTGCGCGTCGCCGTGGCAGCGGGCGCCAACCGTCGCTGCAGACCGGCAATCCCATCGTGGGAATATGCGCACATGCAGCCCGGTGTCTGCGTCCCCCTCACCGGCCGTTTGACGCTAGAATTGCGGCCCGCGCCCGACAACCTGGGCCACCAATTCCCTGTTAGTCCTGCTGCAAAAGCCTGAGTCGACCGCCTCCATGAACACTGCACATCGCAAATCCCTGCCCGGTACCCCATTGGACTATTTCGATGCCCGCGCCGCCATCGATGCCATCAAACCCGGCGCCTACGACGGCTTGCCCTACACCTCGCGCGTGCATGCCGAGAATCTGGTGCGCCGTGCCGAACCGGCAAAGCTGAACGCCTATCTGACCCAGCTCATCGAGCGCAAGCGCGATCTGGACTTTCCTTGGTTTCCGGCGCGCGTGGTCTGCCACGACATCCTGGGCCAGACCGCGCTGGTGGACCTGGCGGGACTGCGCGATGCGATTGCCGCGAAAGGTGGCGACCCGGCCAAGGTAAACCCGGTCGTGCCGGTGCAGCTCATCGTCGATCATTCGTTGGCGGTGGAACATGGCGGCTTCGACAAGGATGCGTTCGCGAAGAACCGCGCGGTCGAGGATCGCCGCAACGAAGATCGCTTCCACTTCATCGAATGGACCAAGACGGCATTCAAGAACGTCGATGTGATTCCGCCGGGCAACGGGATCATGCATCAGATCAATCTCGAGCGGATGTCACCGGTCATCCATGCGAAGGATGGTGTCGCATTCCCCGATACGCTGGTCGGTACCGACAGTCACACCCCGCATGTCGATGCGCTCGGTGTAATCGCGATCGGCGTCGGCGGGCTTGAAGCCGAAAACGTCATGCTGGGCCGCGCCTCGTGGATGCGACTGCCGGACATCGTCGGCGTGGAGCTCTCCGGCAGGCCAAATCCCGGCATCACGGCCACCGACGTCGTCCTCGCGCTGACTGAATTCCTCCGCAAGGAGAAAGTCGTCGGTGCTTACCTCGAGTTCTACGGCGAAGGTGCCTCTGCCCTCACGCTGGGCGACCGCGCCACCATCTCGAACATGGCGCCTGAATACGGTGCCACCGCGGCGATGTTCTTCATCGATGACAACACGCTGAGCTACCTGCGACTCACCGGTCGTGACGAAGAGGTGGTGAAGCGCGTGGAGATCTACGCGAAGCACACAGGCCTGTGGGCAGACACCTTGAAGAACGCTCAATACGAGCGCGTGCTGAGGTTCGATCTATCCAGTGTCGTGCGCAACATGGCCGGTCCGTCCAATCCGCACAAACGCCTGCCGACCAGCGCACTTGCGGAACGTGGCATCGCCGCCAAGTGGGAGGACGTCCCGGGTCAGATGCCCGATGGCGCGGTCATCATCGCAGCCATCACCTCGTGCACCAACACCAGCAATCCACGCAACGTGATCGCGGCTGCATTGCTTGCCCGCAACGCCAATGCGAAGGGCCTCACCCGCAAGCCGTGGGTGAAGAGCTCGCTCGCGCCGGGATCGAAGGCGGTGCAGCTCTACCTGGAAGAGGCAAAGCTGTTGTCCGAATTGGAGCAGCTCGGCTTCGGCATCGTCGCCTTCGCGTGCACGACATGCAACGGCATGAGCGGCGCGCTGGACCCGAAGATCCAGCAGGAGATCATCGACCGCGATCTGTATGCGACGGCCGTGCTCTCCGGCAATCGCAATTTCGACGGCCGCATTCATCCGTATGCGAAGCAGGCATTCCTCGCCTCGCCGCCACTCGTCATCGCCTACGCGATTGCCGGCACGATCCGCTTCGACATCGAGAAGGATGTGCTGGGCGTGGACAGCCAGGGCAACGAGGTCAGGCTGGCCGACATCTGGCCGGCGGACGAAGAGATC
>JBEVDW010000515.1:0-11254 GCA_040513115.1 Steroidobacteraceae bacterium
CATCGAGGCCGATGCCGCGATTACCGGTGAGCCGGACTATGTTGGCCACGACCGCGTGGCACTGCCCGGCGCTCACCAGGTAACTCGGATCCGTCAGCCGACCTTCTTCGACGTCGGTGCGATCCAAGACCGAGCCGGCGTCGAACCCCAACGCCTGCATCACACCGAGGTAGTGCCTCACTCGCAGCGGCCGCAGCATGTCGATTGCCTCCGGTGCCGGCGAAGCAACGCCTGGCGAGCACAGCCTAACGGCGAATTGGCGAGATTTCTATGTGCACTGGCGGAATATCTATGTGCCGCTGCAGACGTGCGACCCCGATCTGTTCGTACACTTTCCGCGCGTCCTGTCCGCTCCGATCCCGTTTGCCAAGGTTGACCCCGATGAAAGCACCCGCCGACTTCGACTTTCTGGATCCGCAGCTGCAAAGCAACCCGCTCGAGTTTTTCGCCGCCCTGCGCACGCAGGCACCTGTCTATCTGGAGCCCCGGACCGGCGCCTACTTCATCACGCGTGCGGAGGACATTCGCGCCGCCGTGGGCCAGCCGGAAGTGTTCTCGAATCAGGTCGATCCCAACGTGTTCCGCGTCTGCCAGGGACTGTCGCTCGAGCAGCGCGATCCCGAAGTTGCGCAGCGCCTGAAAGCGAAGGGCTGGCTGGCACCTCACACCCTGCTGTTCACCGATCCGCCGATCCACGGTCGCTATCGCCGGTTGGTCATGGAGGCGTTGTCGCCCCAAGCGGTCCGCAAGATCGAGCCGCTGATCAAGGCGCAGATCGACCAGTACCTGACGCCCTTCGATAGTGGCGCGACGGTCGACTTCCTCGATCAGTTTGCGCAGAAGTTGCCGCTCTCGATCATTCTCAATTTCATCGGCGCGTCACTCGACAACATGGGCAGGGTGAACGCGTGGACCGATCAGCTCTTCAGCACGATGATGGGTCAGACCTCGCGTGAGGAGTATCTGAAGTCGGTCGACGCCGTTGCCGAGATGTACCAGTTCGTCGCCGGGCGAGTCGAGGAGATCAGGCAGCAGCCCGACGGTTCGCTGCTGAATATATTGATGAGCGCACACGAGGTCACCGGCGATGCGCCGTTGACGTTGGAAGAGTTGTTGTCGATCTGCCAGGTCCTGCTGGTGGCCGGGCACGATTCCACGCGGCAGTCGCTCACGAGCGCCGCGTGCGTGTTGGCGACGCACCCTGAGCTGTTCGAGCGGCTGAACTCGCAGCGAGAGCTGATCAAACCGTTCGTGGAGGAAGTGGTGCGCATGTTTTCACCTGCGAACGTCACTTCGAGATTCACGCTGCAGGACACGGTGCTCGGCGGCGTACACATTCCCAAGCACTCGCCGGTGTTCATCTGCTGGGGCTCGGGCAACCGCGATGAACAGATGTTCGCAGGTGCCGACGAGTTTCGCTGTCCGCGCGAAAACCTGACGTCGCACATGGGCTTCGGACACGGGATCCATTTCTGCGCTGGCATGCGCCTCGCCAGGGCGGAGCTGTCGCACACGATCGAGGCGATGCTGGATCGCTACAGCGAGATCACGTTGGCGATCGAGCCTGAGGAGCTCACCTATGCGCCGGCGATCAACTTGCGTGCATTGACCAGCCTGCCCATCCGCTGCCGGCTGCGCACGCACCATGGATCCAATGACGATGTGAGCGCCCGCGAAGCGAGCGTCTCATAGCCGATCGCCGCCTGAGTGACTCACCGCAGGTAACATTCGGGTCGCACGAGCGAGCGTGCGTCCCCCAGCGGTGAGTACGATGATCGACCACACTGGCGTCATGGTGAGCGACTTCGCCAAGAGCAAGGCGTTCTACGCGAAGGCACTCGCGGCCATTCGCTACCAAATCCTCATGGAGCTGTCAGCGGCCGTGACGGACCGCGGCGACGTCGCGGGCTTCGGCGAACCACCCAAGCCGGATTTCTGGATCATCGGCGGAACGCCGAACAAGCCACCCATCCATGTCGCATTCCGCGTCGCGCGGCGTGAAACGGTGGATGCGTTTTACGCTGCCGCCATCGCCGCCGGCGGTCGCGACAACGGACCACCCGGTCTGCGTCCGCACTATCACCCGAATTACTACGGCGCCGTCGTGCTCGATCCCGATGGGCACAACATCGAAGCGGTGTGTCACGAGGCGGACTCGTAGCTTCCGTCGCTCCACGCCAGCGTGGAGCGGTGTCGTCAAATGCGAAGCAGCTGTCGTTATCTGAAATGTTCGCGGCAATGCGATCCATTAGCGTTGCAGCGTGACCGGATCGAGCCGGTTACGGCCGACGCCGCGAGACACAACAGATGCGAATCGAACAGCTGACCTGCGCCATCGGTGCCGAGTTGACCGGCGTGAGCCTTGCCGATGCTGCGCATGACGATGCGTTGTTCGCTGAGATCGAGGCAGCGTTGCTGACACACAAAGTGCTGTTCCTGCGCGGTCAGGAGATGTCTCGCGCAGAGCACGTTGCATTCGCCAGGCGCTTTGGTCCGCTCGAAGATCATCCTATCGCCGGTAGCGACCCCGAGCATCCCGGTCTCGTTCGAATCTACAAGACTCCCGATACGCCCATCGATCGCTACGAGAATGCATGGCACACGGACGCCACGTGGCGCGCCAACCCTCCGATGGGCTGCGTTCTCCGCTGCGTCGAATGTCCGCCGGTGGGCGGCGATACGATGTGGGCCAACATGGCGTTGGCCTACGACAAGTTACCGGACGAGATCAAAACGAAGATTGCCACGCTGCGTGCCCGGCACAGCATCGAGGCGTCCTTCGGTGCTGCCATGCCCGTGGACAAACGCCTCGCGCTCAAGGAGCAGTATCCGGATCCCGAACATCCCGTGGTCCGCACGCATCCGGTGACCGGCGAGAAAGTGCTGTTCGTCAACGCGTTCACCACTCACTTCACGAACTACCACACGCCGGCGAACGTCCGCTACGGACAGGACGCGAGTCCTGGTGCAGCCGATCTGTTGCGCTATCTGATCAGCCAGGCCTACGTACCGGAATACCAGGTGCGTTGGCGCTGGAAGCTCAACAGCGTTGCGATCTGGGACAACCGCAGCACGCAACACTATGCGGTCATGGATTACCCACCTTGCCATCGCAAGATGGAGCGCGCCGGTATCTGCGGTGACAAACCGTATTGAGCCGGTCATCTGCCTTCTCTTCCAGGAATCACGCGTATGAAGTTCTTCGGCGGCTCCCTTTTTCCAGAGAACCAGCAAAAGCTCGTCATCACCGTCGCGCCGTATGGACCGGAATGGATGCCCGCCGACTTCCCGGAGGACATTCCCGTGACGATGGAGTCGCACATTCAAAAGGCGGTGGACTGCTACAACGCCGGCGCGACGGTGCTGCATCTCCATGTGCGCGAGCTGGATGGCACGGGATCCAAGCGCCTGTCCAAGTTCAATGAGCTGCTGGCGGGTATCCGCGCGCGCGTGCCCGAGCTGATCCTGCAAGTGGGCGGTTCGATCTCCTTCGCACCGGAGAAAGAGGGCGATGTCGCGAAGTGGTTGTCCGATGACACGCGTCACCTGCTCGCAGAGCTGCAGCCCATCCCGGATCAAGTGACGATTGCCATCAACACCAACCAGATGAATGTCGTCGAGCAGATGTGCCCTGCCGATCTCGCGGGCACCTCGATGGCGGAACCGCAGATGTATCGGGCGTATCGGGAGATGACGATTCCCGCGGGTCCGGAGTGGGTGGAGGAACACATTCGTCGCCTGTCCACGAAAGGCATTCAGACGCACTTTCAACTCGCGAACATTGCGCAGCTCGAAACGGTCGAACGCATGATGCGGCGTGGCGTCGCCAACGTGCCGCTGATACTGACATGGGTGGCGATCGGCGGCGGCTTCGAAGCACCGAACATCTACAACCTCAGCAACTTCGTCCGCGCCTGTCCCGATGGCGCAGTGCTTACGCTCGAGACCTCGATGCTGAACGTACTGCCGATCAACATGATGGCCATCGCGATGGGATTGCACGTGCGCTGCGGCATCGAGGACAACCTCTGGACGCAACGACGCGATCGCAAGATGACCTCTGTCGAGCAGATCGAACAGCTGGTGCGCATCTCGCGCGAGTTCGGTCGTGATGTGGCCAACTGTCAGGAGGCGCGCGAGATCTACAAGATCGGCACGTTCTACGGGAGTGCTGATGAAACGCTGGCGGCCAACGGATTCGCGCCGAATCGCAAGTACGGTCAGGTGGGCTTTACGCAGCACGTCGCCAGTGGCGTGAAGCAGGTCCAGCCGACTCGCAAGGCGGTCGCACGCTGACGAGCGTGCAGTCCGCGACATCCGATGCCAGATCTCGCAACCGTCGTCATCGTTCCGGGTTTGCGCGAGCACGTCGCCGATCACTGGCAGACGCTGCTTGAAGCCAGATTGAAGCGGACTCGCAACGTAGTGGCGGTGCCGACGCTGCCACGCTCCAATCTCAGTTGCAATGAGCGAGTGGAAGCGCTTCAGGAAACGCTCGGGAACATCGCGGGCGCAGTTCTCCTCGTCGCGCATAGCGGAGGTGTGGCCACTCTCGTGCATTGGGCTGCGCGTCATTCACGTGCCGAAATCATCGGTGCGTTACTCGCGGCGCCAGCCGATCTGGAAACCCCACTGCCTGAAGGTTATCCGTCTCTACCCTCCCTGCGGGACAAGGGTTGGTTGCCGCTGCCGCGCGTCCGACTCCCTTTCCGCAGCATCGTCGCGGCGAGCAGCAACGATCCACTCGCCTCGCTGACTCGCGTCGAGCAGATGGCAAGCGCTTGGGGAAGCGACTGCGTGTACATCGGCGCAGTGGGCCACCTCAATCCGGCGTCCGGATATGGAGAGTGGCTGCAGGCGGACGACTTCATCGCACGCCTGGATCGGACGTCCTTGTAGCTCAGCTGAGCCAACGCGTCAGAGCGAGCACCAGCACCGCGAGGAACACGGCTTCCCCCGCCATCAGCAGCACAGGCTTGAATCCCACAGCCACGATGTCTTTGAGCTGCGTCTTGATGCCGATGGCACTCATCGCGATCACGAGACACCAGCGTGACGATTCGGTTGCCGCACTCTGTACGCTGGCGCTGATCCAGCCAAGGCTGTTGATTGCAGCCAGAGCGATGAACCCCGCTGCAAACCACGGCAACAAGCCTGGACGTTGCTGTGATCCGTCGTGACCACGCGCACGCGTGATCAGCACCCCGCAGACGATGACCGGTACCAGCATCGCGACCCGCATCAGCTTCACGATCGTGGCGACGTCGCCCGTTTCGCGCGACATGCTGTAGCCGGCGCCTACGACCTGTGCCACTTCGTGGATCGACCCGCCCAGAAAGATGCCTGCAGCCGCGGGCGACAGATCCAGGAAATGAGCCAGCATCGGGTAGAGAATCATGGCCAACGTCGACAATGTCGAGACGCCGATCACCGTGAAGGTCGTGGCCTTCTCCTTGGCGGGATGCGCAGGCAACGCTGCAGCCAACGCCAGTGCGGCCGACGCGCCGCAGATCGCAGTCGCACCGCCGGTGAGAAAGCCGAACAGCGAATTGAAGCCGGCGAGACGCGCGACCACAGTGGACACGACGATGGTGGCAACCACTGAGATCACGACGAGGGCCGCAGGATGCCAGCTCAACTGGGCAATCTGATCGAACGTAATGCGAACGCCCAGCAACGCGACGCCCACACGCAGTACGGAGCGCGCCGCGAAGTCGATCCCCGCCTTGCAACGGTCGTCCAGCGCGAGGAAGTTCATACAGATGCCCAGGAGCAGTGCGAACAGCATCAGCGGGGCGCCATAGTGCTGTGACAAGAAGGTCGCGGCGATCGCAACGACCAGGCTTGCGCTGATTCCGGGCAGCAGGCTGCGACCGCGTGCCTGCAGCGGTGTAGCACTCGACAACATCGCGCGCAGTGCGCTCAAAAGGCGCTCGCAGTGGCGCTTTGACGCTGCACATCACGGCGGTAAGCACGCCGACCGAACCAGAAAATCGCCGCGGACAGAAGACTCGCTAAGGGAACGAGCTGTAATGCGGCGGGTAAACCGAACGCGTCAGCCAGCATTCCTGTGACCACGGGTCCTGGCGCGAGTCCCAACAGATTGTTGGCCAGCGACAGGATTGCGAATGCAGTTCCGTGAACGACGGCGGGTGTCAGGTTGGCGACCATCGCACCGGCAGGTCCAACGGTACCCGCACCAATGAACATGCCGAGCGCGATCAACACCAACTGCGGTGCACCGACGGGGAGTTGAAACGCCAGTGTCAGTACGGCGAAACAGATGAGGCAGAAAGTCACGGCCAGCGACATCTTGGTTGCCGGTGCATTGGCGCCGAAACGATCGCAGATGCGACCGCAAACCGTCATGCCGATCGCGCTCGTGAGCACGAAAACTGCCGTCACCAGACCTGCGCGTGCGACCGGCAGGTGGTACTGACGGCTGAGAAAGCTCGGCAGCCACGCGAGCAATGCGCCGCTGATGAAGACCTGCACACCGCTGCCGAGGTACGCACAGATCACGGCGCGACTGCCAATCAGCGAGCGCAGTGTCGATGAGTTCGCGCGCGAGCTCATCGCGACCGATACGACGCTGAGACGTGCGACGCGCGCTTCCTTGACGATCAGCGGATAGGTAATCGTCAATGCGAGCCCGAACAGGGCCATGCCAACGAACGTCGCGCGCCAGCCGAACTGAGTGGCGATCAATCCGCCGAGCGAAATGCCCAACACTGAGCCGATCATGCCGCCGGAGAGAAATGCCCCTGTCAGCGTCGCTCGCATATTGAGCGGAAACGCCGCCAGAACGACCGCGATACCGACGCTTCCGTAGGCAGCCTCTCCCACGCCGACGAGGGCGCGGGCAAGCAGCATCTGCTCGAAATTACGTGCGAAGCCGCAGCCCAGTGTGGCGAGGCTCCACAGCGCAGCCATCAGCACCAGACTTTTGATGCGACCCCAGCGGTCCGCGAGCAGCGATAACGGAATGGCGAGCACGCCCACGGCCAACGACACGATGCCGCTCAAGGCGCCGAGCCGACCATCGGTCAAGGCCCATTCGGCCTTCAAGTACGGAAACACGACGTTCAGGACCTGGCGCGACATGTAGTCCGACAACAGGAGGCCGAACGTCAGCGCAAACACGATCCAGGCGTACGTGCGCGACGCGGGTGAGGACGTCATTGCAGTGGCCTCGAGTTGCGAGTGCATGGGGCGGCTTACGCTCGCACGCGGGCTAGATCACGAAGATCGACGAGCCCGTCGTCTTGCGCGACTGCAGGTCTCGATGTGCCATCGCGGCATCTTTCAAGGCGTAGTGCTGATTGATCTCGATCTTGATGCGGCCACTACCCACGTGATCGAACAGTTCGGCGGCGAGCGCCGCCTTCTCCGCGGGATCGAATATGTAGTCGGCAAGCGCCGGTCGCGTCAGGAAGAGCGAGCCCTTCATCGCGAGCAACTGCGGATCGAACGGCGGAATGGTCCCCGACGCCGTCCCAACACAGACCATGAGGCCGCGACGCTTGAGACAGTCCAACGAGGGCAGGAAGGTGTCCTTGCCCACGCTGTCGAACACCGCATCGACTCCCACTCCATGGGTCAGCCCATTCACCTGCTCGACCACATCGTCCTGACTGTAGTTCACGACGTGATCGCACCCGTGTGCACGGGCGAGGTCGCCTTTGCTGTCGGTCGACACGGTGCCGATGACCGTCAACCCGAGTAGCTTGGCCCATTGCGCAACGATCAAGCCCACGCCACCGGCAGCGGCGTGCAGGAGAATCGTGTCGCCGGCTTTGAACTGATGAATTCGGCGCATGAGATACGCGGCGGTGAGACCGCGCATGGTCATTGCAGCCGCCGTCTCGAACGAGATGGTCTCTGGCAGCTTGATGAGCGGAGCGGCGGGAACCAGGCGCTCGGTGCTGTAGGCGCCGAGTGTGTTGACGAAGCCGGTATAGCTGACACGGTCGCCGACGACGACGTTGGTAACGTCTCGACCCACCGCTTCCACGATGCCAGCCGCCTCGACGCCGATGCCATTGGGCAGCGGAATCGGGTAAGTGCCGTTGCGGAAGTAGGTGTCGGCGAAGTTGAGGCCGACCGCGACATGACGCAGTCGCACCTGGCCCTGGCCGGGATCACCCACGTGCACCGATTCGTACCGCAGTACTTCGGGGCCGCCAGTTGCGTAGAAGCGAACCGCCATCGCCATGAAACGTCTCCTCGCCGATCAGATCAGAAGCACAGGAGAACGATAGAGATCTGGTCCCAAGTCCGCTGCGTAATGGACGACAGCGGCTATTCATTTCATGACAGTGGCCGTTACTTATCCTGTGGCACCGCTGTCTCGCTCTGCAGCGACGCACGATGAAATGCACGTAGTGCTTTCTTGTCGAGCTTGCCCGTGGCCGTGTGAGGCAGCGAGTCGACTTGAATGATCGCGTCGGGCAACCACCACGAAGCAACACGCTGTGAGAGGCATTCGCGCAGGGAGTGCGGAGCGATCATGACGCCGTGATGTGCGACGACGTAGAGGACTGGTCTCTCATCCCACTTGGCATGGGGTACGCCGATCACCGCAGCTTCCCGCACATCGGGATACGCGCATGCAGCGTTCTCCAGATCGATCGAGCTGATCCACTCGCCGCCCGATTTGATGATGTCCTTCGAACGATCGACGATCTGCATGCAACCCTGCGGATCGATCGTGGCGATGTCGCCTGTTTCGAACCATCCGCTCGTATCGTGGGCGAGACTTTTTGGCTGACGGAAATATTCACGGCAAACCCAGGGCCCGCGCACCTTGAGAAAACCGCTGCTCACGCCATTCCAGGGCAGCTCGCGACCCGCGGAGTCGACGATCTTGAGCTCGACGCCGAAGATCGGTTGTCCCTGCTTCAGCTTCTGTTTGAGATCGGCATGACGTGGTGCGCTGTTGACGGTGCCGAGAGGACTCATCTCGGTCATGCCCCAGGCATGACGCACTGTGACGTTGAACTCGCGCTCGAAACCTTCGGCCAAGGCACTCGAACAGGCAGCGCCGCCAACGATGATGCGATCCAATCTGCCTACACTCATCTTCGTGTTGCGCAGATGAGTCAGAAGCGACGACCACACCGTTGGCACGCCCGCTGCGAGCGTCACACCTTCGCTGTGGATGAGATCCGCGAGCATCGCCGCATCACCCATCTTCGATCCTGGCAGCACCTGCTTGCACCCTGTCAATGTCGCGGCATACGGCAGCGACCAGGCGTTCACATGAAACATCGGGACGGCGGTCAGGACCACCTCGTGGGATGACAAACCGAATGCAGCCGGCATGCAGATGGCGAAGCTGTGCAACACCGTCGAGCGATGGCTGTAGAGAACGCCTTTCGGATCACCTGTGGTTCCGGATGTATAGGCGAGCGCACACGCGGCTTCTTCATGCAGCTGCGGAAAGGTGAAGCTCGATGGCGCTCCCGCGAGCAGCGTTTCGTAGCGCAGCCATGGCAGACGGGTTGGCGGGAATGCGGCGCCTTCTTCTGCAAGGACGATGAAGTGCCGAACGGACTTCAGCTGCGCGGCCAGGCTTTCCACCAACGGCACGAATGCGGCGTCGACCAGCAACACCTCGTCTTCGGCATGATTGAGGATGTATTCGATCTGCGCCGGGAACAATCGCGGGTTGACCGTGTGGCAGACATAGCCGGAGCAGGAGATGGCGAAGTACGCCTCGAAGTGTCGATGGTCATTCCACGCGAGCGTGGCAATGCGTGCACCCGGCTGCAGCCCAAACTCCTGCAACACGTTCGCCAGCCGGCGTACGCGTGCGAACGCCTCTCGCAGGCAGTATCGGTGCCGTCCTGCGGCGGTGATCGAAACGATTTCAGTCGTGGGGAATACACGCTCGGCGTGGCGCATCACGGCGGTCACCGTGAGCGGCGTGGTCATCATCTGGCCGGTCAACACGAGGGTCTCCTGCGATGCGTCACGGCAACGGCACGCGGATCGCCGTAGCGCTGAGCCACGGCGATCCGCGTGCGTACCGAATTATTGTTATGCGAGTTAAAGATCAGTACTTGGCGCGTACGGTGATGCCGTACGAGCGCGGCGCTCCGAGATAGTTCTGATAGGTGCCATCTTGTAGTGCCGAGAAGAGGTTCGACTGAGCGGTCTGTGTGATGAACGTCTTGTCCGTGAGGTTCCGCGCCCACAGCGATACATCCCACGCCTGCTGCTTCCAGCCAAGGCGGAAGTTGAGCAGGCCGTAGCCATCCTGTTCGCCGTGATTCGCATCGAGCTCCGAAGTCACGTTGTGATCGCCGACCCAGTTGCCGTCGAGGCGCGAGTACAGATCGCCAGGACCGAAGCTGTGCTGCCATTGCACGCCGGCGGTCGCCGTCAACTTGGGAGCGAAGGGCAGGGTCTTGCCGCTGAGATCACACCCGCCGGTGGCGAGATCGTCTGGCGTGCGGCCCGTATAGCAGGAGCCCTGGGTGTACTTCTCGTAGGATGCATCGGCGTACGTGGCTGCCAGGTCCAGCGTGAGATCGTTCGTGACCTTTGCGGTGAGATCCATCTCCACGCCTTTCACGCGCACCTTTTCAGCGTTGTTCACCAGGAACTGCAGGCCGATATAGGACGCGGATTGGAAATCGGTGTAGTCGCTCCAGAACGCGGCGGCATTCAACCGCACACGGCCGCCGAGCTCGCTCTTCGCGCCCACCTCATAGCTGACCACGTCTTCGGATTTGAACGGGCGCTTCGCGAGCGTCGTGTTGCCGAAGCCGCCGTTGTAGCCGCCGCCTTTGAAGCCCGTTGCCACCGACGCATACGTCATCACGTCGGGATTCACGTCATAGCTGACGTTGAACGTACCCGTGATCGCATCCCATTCGTCGTTCATGTCGAAAGAAGACGTCGACGGCGTGAGCGTGCGTACGGGCAAGGACAACGCCGCGAGCGGGCCAGGCGCCGATGTGATGGGGGTGTTCACTAGCGACACGTCCTTCTCTTCCCGCGTGTAGCGCAACCCTAAGGTGAGGGCGAGGCGGTCGGTTGCGTCCCAGGTGCCCTGGCCGAAGAGGCCATAGCTCTTGCTGTCGGAGGTTTCGAAGAAGTCGCCCGTGTCGCCCGGCAAGCCGAAGACGGGCACGTTCGGCAGCGTTGGCGATGCAATACCGGCTGCAACGCCGAGCTCGTCGATTGCCTGACCCAACTCGAACTCATGCTTGTCTTTGTCGCCACGCTCGAAGCTGTTGTCGTAGTA
>JBEVDW010000516.1:0-7234 GCA_040513115.1 Steroidobacteraceae bacterium
GTGAGCAGGAATTTCGCGATCATGGGCTGCTTCCGAGGTCGGATGCGTAGCCAAGACCGCGTTCTCGTACATCTTTTGGGAATTCGGTCGTGGCTCCGGTGAGTGCGCTCGGATCCAGATGCGGGCCAGGCCGTCCAGGATGGCGGCCGAAGATCGAGCAGTACCTGGCGCTCGACGTTCGCGCGTTACATCGGCGAGGCCAACTCACGCAGGGCACAGTCAGCCGACAGGAGTGGCTGCGAAGTGGCGATCGATGGGCGAGCATCGGCCTGATTGCCGGACGGCATTGCCTCGAACTCCAATACGAGTTCACCGACCAAAGCGGCGACCGGAAGCCGTTGCAGTACGATGTAGTCCTAGAGCGAACGCCGTGCTGGCTCGGTGGCTCACGCTTGTGGTTTCGCTGCGCTCTGTGCGATCGGCGCTGCGCGTTGATTTACGGGCCAGCTAGCGATGGGTATTTCGCCTGTCGAGTCTGTTTGGGCGGCGCCTACAGCAGCGAATGTGAAAGCGGAGCTGATCGACTTTGGCGCAGGCGCTCGAAGCTCGCTTCGCGGCTTATCGACGGGCACCTGAAGCCACCGCGTATGCACTGGCGCACGTACCTCTCCATCCGCCGACGCTGCGTGGAGCTGGCCGAACGGGAGCACGCGCTTATTTGGCCTCCTTCATCTAAGCGAACCAGTGCTGAGCTGCGAAAATCATGACCTGGCGTCAAGTGAACGAGAGTGAGGTACGCGAGTGGAGGTTGGGACTCCGGTTCAAGGGTGGTCGCCAAGGCCGACGATGATGGATCGTTGCGTGCCGGTTCTCGACGAGGTGCTTTCCCCCCACCCCACGCGCGAGCTACCGCTCAACTGCAGAAATCACGAGCGTGAATCCCGAACGCGAGTGACCTGATCATGGCTCCGGTGAAGTCGGAGTCCCAGTAAAGGTGGTCGCCATCGTTGACGATGGTGGAACGATGCATGCCCGGTCCTAGCGTCGGTTCTAACTTCTGTCGCACTCCCGACGAATACAGAAACTGCGGAAGCGCGTCCAAAAGTACTTCGAACATGAGGCGATCCGGTATGCCGCGTAGTTCAACTACAAAGTCGCCGGGTCAATAGCTAGCGCAAAGCGCGTCGATTACCCAGATAAGCACCGAACAGCGCGGCAGGGATTGTCAACCCGAATCCCACGACCATTAACAACAGCGGTAGGTCCATCGAGAGCATTAATCCGAGCACGATACTGATCACCGCGAAAGCAAGCGCATTGAAGTAGGGAATGGCGCGAGCGATGCGCGCCACCAGATACCCGCCGAGCACCGTAGAAGCCGTCCCGAGCACCAGCGCGGTGCCCAAATAGCTTGAATCTTTTTCCAGCGCGGCCGCAGCAGCCTGAACCTCTGCATCACTCGCATTCAAAGGCAGATCGGTGAACACGCGGAACAACAGCATCCCAGAGACGATGTCGATTCCGATGACGCACGTTGTCGCCAATAAGATTGCTTTGATATCAATACCTCGCACGGAATCATCCTAACGCAATGACGAGATCATGCGTGTGGCCATGAAGGTGGTTGCCAACCGACGTGAGTGGATCGTTCCGTGCCGCTCTATCGCGGGGCAATGCCCCCTTGCATGAGCGACGTTGAGTCAGGTACGTCGATCCAATTTCGGTAGCTCTGCGCCGAGATCGCCGATTCAAGACAGCGGCTCACGCTCTTCCGTGTGCATTCAAATGCCATCTAGCACCAGCGGCTTGTAGCGGCCGCTGGACTGATTCGTTACGCGTTCTGGCCACATAGGGATGGCGTGAGCGCATGCGATGCATGCAGTCGTGCTCACGGTTTGTACACGCTACACCTCGCGTGCGAGTTCCTCGTCCGTTGGAAGTCGGCCATCCGGGATCAGTTCGTCGAGGGCGTTCGAGTGTGCCCGCGCCCATGTTCCCGAGACACCCTTGTTTAGCGCATAGTGCAAGGGCTGATTTGTGCAACGCGAATGTCGGGCCTAAGTATTTCGAAGCGAGATCGGGGTACAGTTGAGAACGTGAGCGGCTCACCAGAGTGCAGCTGCGATCGAAACTTCACGGGCTGCACCATGAATTGCGCTGGACGACAGAGAGGCACATATTGATCAGGCGCCGCCGTTGGCGGCGCATCGGGAGCCGACGAACGATCCACCCGGAGAGTACGATCATGGTCGAAAGCGTCTACAAAGTAATCGAGCTCGTTGGGACTAGTACGGAATCATGGGAGAAGGCGGCCGCCGCTGCAATTAACATCGCCGGCAAGACAGTTCGCGATCTGAGAGTCGCCGAGGTTTCCGAGTTGGATCTGCAACTCAAAGACGGCAAAGTGGAGGCCTATCGCGCAAAGGTGAAGGTCTCCTTCAAGTACGAGAGCGAATCTTAGTTGCAGCGAGGAGCGGCAAGCGTGCGTGTATTGTGGGCGCGCTTGTCGCAGGCGGCCCGCATCACGACTGACGCCGAAGCGCTGAACACGAGCGCGAAGTCAAAAGACGTCGAGTCGCTACGTGCGAAATGAACTGACGAATTGATTCAACGCGGACACGCTTGAGCTTCCACTGAAGTGGGATACCGCGTGCTCGCCAGCAAGAACGAACTGACCACCCGGAATAAGAAAGACGCCACCCCGTGGTGATCCCGAGATCATCGCTGTGCTTCAGGACCTGCGCGGCTCGTTCATTCTCGATGGCGAGTTGTGCGTGCTCAAGACAACGGCCCTTCCCGGCTTCGAGAGCATGCACTCAAGGACGACCCGCAGATCAGGTGCTCCGGTCACGTACTTCGCTTTCGATCTGCTCTGGCAGAACGGTCGTGATCTGCGACAGCTGCCGTTGCTTGACGCAAGGAGAGGTTGCACAATCTCATCCCGCGGCAGACTCCACGCTTGCCAGTACGTCGGCTACATCGAGACGGAAGGCGAAGCGATGTTCAAGCAGGCCGTCGCAATGGGCATGGAGGGCATCGTCGGCAAGCTTGCGGACTCACCCTACAAAGGTGGACGGAGTCGAGATTGGCTCAAAGTAAAGCGAGCGGGATATCACGATGGATGGAATTGAGTCGCGGATCCACCGTGATCGCTAGTTCTCACATTCTTCTCCGCGACGCACCATGTGAACTGCCTCACGTTCGATTGAGCCATCTTACGCAGGGCCCGTGCCGGCCGATCTCACGTAAGCGATCAACCGCTGAGCTGAAAAAATCGAGCTGATCGATTTGAGGCTGACCGAGGTGAAGTTGGGTCCCATCTCGAAGGTGGTCGCCATCGTTGACGCCAATGGAACGATGCCGGCCACGCCGCCTGGCCGCCGAACCCGCCTCCTTCATCTAAGCGACCTAGTGCTGAGCTGCGAAAATCGCGCTGATCGATTCGAAGCCACCCGACGTGAAAGCTGAAGTGGGTCCCATCTAGAAGGTGGTCGCCATCGTTGACGACGATGGAACGATGCCTTGGACGGTTCTCCATGAGGCGATGTGACCCCATTAAACAAGCTGCCATCTCTATAGAGAGATTTCGATCGCAGGTCGCACCGTGATCTCCTCGAAGTTGATGTCGATGGGCAGCTCCAACAGATGTTTGATGATGTTGGCGATGTGTGCCGGATCTCCGATGACTTTGGCCGCGTCCGGCCCGGTCATGTCTATGTTGAGCTTGCCACTCACGATTTGCAGTTTCTCCAGGGAGTCCGCATCGAAGCCGCGCGCCAGATTCGTGGCAAACCCCCCCGGTATGATGGTAGCGACCCGGATATCGTCTTTTTCCAACTCATTGCGCAGTGTGCGTCCCATGTGGGTGAGGGCCGCCTTTGCTACTCCGTAGGCTCCATACCTGTATTCGCGGCCAGCAAGAGAACTGATATTCACGAGGTGAGCTGGCTTGCGATGCTTGCGCATCTGCTGTACGGCTGCACGGCAACCTTCCATGGGAGTGATGAGATTGATCGCGAACATCGCGTGCCAGCGAGCCGGGTCGGCATCGATGATGGGCTCCGGGTACATCACGCCCGCATTGTTGATCAGGCAGAACAGATACGGATGTTGCTGGCCGACTTCGGTCACCAGCTGCGCGAGAGCGCCGGACCTGCTGAGATCCAGCGCAACGCAATGCGCTTGCGGGCCGCCACTGTCTGCGATCGCATTGGCGGTCGCCCGCAGTTCAGTCGCGGAACGCCCGATCAGCCAGAGCTCCATGCCGGCGGCGCCGAGGGTTTGCGCGATCGTTCGACCGATGCCGCTCGATGCGCCCGTGACAATGCCTGCCTTGCCGCTAAACACGTGATTCATGCTGTTCTCCTCGGATTCATACGACCCCGTAGACTGGGCAACATCGTTAGGCTACCGCTCGCTATCGGCCGGGGAAGGATCCACGCGCCACGATATGCGCGGCTATGCGTCGCTCCATCCGATCGACCCAACGCACGAGCGCACGCCATGCCCAAAGCACGACGATGATGCAGCCGAGCACGCCGAGCCCAAGCATGACGCGAATGCTCAACACTGCGCACAGTGCAACCACGGCGCACACACATGCGCCGGCGAGGATGAATGTTGTGACTGTCTTCATGTGTGCCCGCTCGCACCTGCTTGCCGTTGTTCGTCATTCGCCGACAGCGCCTCGATCAACCGTATGTAGGCGGCGAACTGTCCTTCGAGCATTTGCTCAGTGATGCCGTAGTCAGCCAGCGAATACTTGTGCACGCCGTGTTTGTTCATCGGATTCGCCTCGTTCCAGCCGACGACGCGCTCCACTGACTGCGCGCGCAGCTCGACGCCGCAGAAAGCGTAGATCTTATGCATGAGCGCTGCCGCGTCCCCTATGATCTGTTCGAAAGGAACGTCCAGAAACTGGATCGTGCGATGCGCGGCTCGCACTTGCAGGTGTTGACTGATTTGCGCAGCGAGGCCACCCACCAGCGCTGCGGGATCAGCCGTATGTGCCGTAAAGGGTTGGTGGAAGCATTCGAGCAGGCGAATCGACGAAGGCACCGTCGCTTTCGGGTGACGATGCGTCATCACCAGACGCGCATCGGAAAACACCGACAACAGCAATGGCTCGAGGCCGTAGTAGAGCGGACACTTCAAAATCCAGCGCCGGTCGGCTCGCTGCAGGCCCTGCCACTGTAGGTACTGCAGGCCTCGCTTCAGATAGCGGAACTGCGCCGCAAGGTCGTGGCTGTACAGCCACTGCAAATAGCCCGGAATCGCCGACCAGCCCATGAAGCAGGCCGTGCGCAGACTCTGCTCCAGGAAGTAGCTTTCCTCGTCGGGCTCATGGGGATCCATGGCATGGCCGTACTTGGTGTCGGGCGACACCTCATCGAACCACTTGCACCAGGCCTCGGCGTCCTCGATGCGCCACTGCGGCGATTCCTCTCGCGAACCCGTGATGAGGCTGGGGTTGTGGCTCTGCCAGTAGGGCAGCCAGTTGAAATCGCCCGAGGCTGCGAGCAGCTTGTGGAGCTTGGTGGAACCCGTGCGAGCCATGCCGCAGATCACGATCGGGGCCGAGATCGGCTGTTGGCAGATTTCCGGATGCGCAGCAAAGTCCCTCTGCATGCGCAAGCGGTTGCACAGCAGGCGCAGCAAGCGCTCCTGCATCGCTGCGGCGCCGGGTACATGCAGCCGCGATTCGGCATTCAGCGACTTCACCATCACCGCAAGCGGCTCGACAGCGTGCTCATCGGCGCGGTCGATGCCACTGCGGCGACGCGCTTCCGCCAGCAAGCCATCGAGGGTCAGTGACAGCTGAACGCCTTCTCGTGTGAGCATGATGTGTCCTACGCGGATCAGGTCAGCGCGGAGTGGCGCAACGGCCCGAGCTGGTACAGCTCCTGGATGCCCGGCTTTGCTGCGATGACATCGGGAATTCGGTTGAAGAGACTCGAGCAGGTGAAGTGACTGGAATCTTCGCGCTCAGTGCGAATGCGGGTACGCGGCATGCCGTCGACTTCCCAGCGCATGTGCTCTATCTCGCCCTCGCGAAACAAACGCAGCTCGATGTGTGCTGCCGCGGTGACGCCTTCGGCGGTCCTCGACTCGGTGATGATGCGTGTGCCCACGCAGGTGCCGGCCGGCAGCTCTCTCTCCAGCAAACGGCAGTGGATCGGGTGATCGAACACGACGGGTTCGAGCTGCTCCGACACGTGCGTGACCGTGTAGCCCAGCCCCGTCAGCACATGCTGCGGAATGGTCTTGTACATGCTGTTGGTCGGGCCAGCCGTCTTCACGCGGCTCTGGATGAATTCAGCGGGGCTCAGACCCACCCCCAGCGAGAGCATCTGTGCGAGGCCGTTGCGCTGCGCATCGGTGATCGTGACGTGGTGCAGTGCGCGCAACTCCGTGCAGGGCCCGGCGACCAGGATGCCCGCCCAGATGCGCGACATGTCCCAGATACCGCCGCCGGTGAAGGTGACTCCCTGGGCCTTCGCCATCGCATCGATCTTCACGGCGGTTTCAGGGTCGGAGCCAAAGGGGAAGTACGACTCGCCGCCATGGCAGAGCACATCGAGACCGGCTTTCATCAGCCGTTCGTAGGCAATGAAGTTGGTCTTGAGCTGATCGGTCATCACGATGACGCCGATATCGGCGTCGAGGCGATCGAAGTTTGCTTGGTCACAATCTTGCACGATGACGCCGAGATCACATCCCAGGCCATACAGACGACCCAGATCCTGGCCAATCTTGGGGCCCGCGCGATTGAACGCAGCGACAATGGGCCAGTCTTTATCGACCGCGAACCGTGTAATGAAGCCGCCAAACTGGCCGGTGCCGTACAGTACGAGTCGGGGTTTCGAGTGGGACATTGCGGACACTTCAAGATCCTTCAGCACCGGGGGACTACTCATTCTGACGGAAAACATGCGGCCTCCATCGCGCATCCGCGGATGACACAGCCCGAATAAATGAATCGGCATTCAACGATTCTTCCGCGCGCAGGGCCTCCCGGCCTTGCGCCTCATGTCCACGATGCCTTGCGGAATCGATCATCGAGCGATCCCGCTTCCCGTGGCACAAGGACAAAATGGCGCTTGGACGTAAATGCGCTCGGGCGTACAGTCATGCTCATAGAGAATGGCAGCTGTGAGGAGCAGATCATGAAAGGCCGCCCCACACAGAGAGAGCATCGGCAACTATCCGATGCGTTGATATCTGCAGCGCAAAAGTGCTTGCTGGAAAAGTCGCACCTGGAAGTGACCAGCGCGGAGATTGCCGCAGACGCCGG
>JBEVDW010000517.1:0-5766 GCA_040513115.1 Steroidobacteraceae bacterium
CGCCGTTCGCGCTGAGCGAGCCTCAGCGCGAACGGATCGATTCACCGCGGACGGCGACCGATCAACCGATCGACCTCAGCCAGGTAGTGACGCGCCCGAATCTCGGCTTCCGACAGGCGCGAGCCCTTGAAGCACTCGGACTCGATTCCCTTCTGCACTTCGGGCACGCGGCGCGCATCCTGTGCCAGCAGATAGCCGAAGTCCGCGAGCTTCTGCGGCGTGAAGCGCGCGGGACGTTCTTCACCCTTCCATCCTGGCGGACCGAAGGACTCCGGACCGTAGGCATTGAGGTCGAGCACGGGCGTGACGTCATCGGATACCGGCAGGCACAGCGTGATGGCGTTGTACCAGCTCTTGCGCGGATCGGTCGCGTGCGGACGGAAGATCTGCAGCAACACCGTATCGGCGAACACATTGATCGTCATGTTCGGAAACGGCGCATAGTTCCAGTCGTCGGCAATCTGCTCGTCGGAGAGCTTGTCGAAGAACGCGTGACCGTGCTTCTTGCCCCACTTGCGCTTCGTGTCGATCAGCGCCTTCTTGTACTCGTAGCCCTTCAGGTGCTTGTAGTCATCGGGGTTGCCACCGTACACCGTGATGAACATCTTGAGCATGTCGTTGACCGTGTCGCGGTCTTCGAAGCGGCTCGTGACGTAGCCCTGCGGAATGATCATGCGCGACAGACCGTTCTTGAACAGGTCGTACTGCGTCTCGAGCATCTCGCTCACCGGAATGGCTTCCGGGTGCACGTCATCGGCGTGGTAGAACTCGATGAAGGCCTCGAACGCCGTCTTCCAGTTCGCGTCCCAGCAGATCTCCAGGTCGCGGAAAACACGTAACTTGGAGAAGTCGTAGTTCTTCAGGTGCTCAGGCATCACATCCAGATGCTCCAGCAGCGTCAGGCGCGGCTTCGGGTCTGGATTGACAAAGACCAGGCTTTGCCAGACATCGCAGCTCACCTGCACCAGCCCGGGACGATCGCACACCACCTCGGGGCGGAAGATGATCTCGTCACGGATCTCCTTGTTCGTGCCGTCGAGGTTGTACTTCCAGCCATGGAAGTCGCAGGTGAAGCAGCCGTTGCTCGTGTGACCGAAGTCGTTGTGCACGAGGCGGTTACCGCGATGCGCACACACGTTGTAGAACGCCTTGATGCCTTTATCGCCCGGCGCTGCGCGCACAACGACGAAAGATTCCTTGCCCAGGTTGTAGCGTAGATAGTCGCCAACGTTGGGCAGGTCCTGGACCAGACCGGCGAATGCCCAGGTCTTCATCCATACATGCTTCCACTCGAGGTCGGCTTCCTCCTTCGAGAAGTAGCGCTTGGGATCGGGTGGCGAGGTGCCGTAGTCGATGTAGGGCGCCTTGGCTCCATGGGGACCGGCGCCGCCGTCGGGATAGGCGACGAAGCCCTGACGATAGTCGAATTTAACGCTGCTCATCTGAAGTCTCTCGCTTGATCGTGGTCCGCAGTGACTAACGCGAGCCTCGCACTAACATGCCGAAGGCATGTAACTTCGTTTTGAAGGACATCTGCCCCAACGCGGCCCGGATCTCTGCCGGCTTGAGGACCGCGCGCACCGGCATCGCACCCATGATCGTGCCTTCGACGATCAGGTTGCGGCCATCGGGACGAATGGAGGCAATGTCCATCAGCTCTGAATTGTCGGTCGTATACAGTTTCATCGGTGGGCTGCCCTCGCTCAGCCGTGTTTACGCATCGCACTGTGCGATGACTGATGTTCGATTATGTTCTCGGCCGCCCGCTTGCCGTAATAGATCGCGGAGTTCTGGCCCGTGCAGGTGAAGTAGTCGCCCGCCAGCTGCACCGGGTCCGCCGGATTCAGGCGCTGCCTCATCGCGAACAATGACTTGTACACGCCGGGCGCTGGATTCGGAATCGCCAGGGGCCAGCGCGTGACGAGCGTGGCGTCCTGATGTCCCTTCACCTCCGGGAACAGGCGTTCGACGAAGCCGCTCGCCAGACGCACGAGTTCTTCATCGCTCTTGCCGTACCACTCATCGTTTGCCGCTTCGTCGGAGTACACCGAGAACAGCGAATGACCTTGCGGTGCACGGTCGTTGTTCTTGTTGTGCTCCAGCCAGAGCAATGTGATCTCGGGTTGCTCCACGGTTCCCAAGAGCACGCCGCAGGCTTCGGTCTGGGGCTTCTTGCGATAGCCGAGTTGCACCACCCAGGCGCGGTTGTACTCGAGCTTCTCGGCCAACGAGCCTGCAAGCTCGCGTGCCGGAGAGTACAGCGCGACCGCTTCCGTCAGGCGCGTCGCGAGGACGCATGCATCGGCAGTAAGCATAAAGGGTGTCCCGGCCGCATCGATGGCTTTGATCTCGACGCCTGCACCGACCTTGTTGAGCGCGGTGACGCGTGTATTCAGACGGACGTCGAAGTGCTTGGCGAGTGCTTTGGGCAATACATCGTTGCCGCCGCGCAAGCTGAGGAGCTTCTCGCCGCCCAGGTTCTTCAGCGCTGAGAACCATTCCAGCGCGGACACACGATCGCCACGATTCATGACATAGGTACGAATCAGAGCGTCCACCAACACATCGTACAGCTCTGGATTGAGACGGCGCTTTGCATACTCTGCAGCCGACTCGGTGTCCGCGACGTGCGATCGACTGACATCGAAGACATCGATGGGCGGCTTCACGGCCAGCGAGTCCCGTATTGTGTTCAGCAGCATGAACTTGCTGCGCATGCTCAGTGCCGAGGTCAACGCGCCGGACATCATGCTGCGTCCGTCGATGACGTGGACACGTCCGTGGCGCAAGAGACCCACATGCGGGCTCGATTCGAACATCTGTCCACCCATGCCCAGTTCATCCAGCAGCGCCAGATACTCACGATACCCGGTGGACATCTGAGTCGCGCCGGTGTCGAACGTGTAGCCCTGCTTGCGAACCGTGCGCACGCGACCGCCGACCTCGTCCGAGGCTTCGAGCAACGTCACTTCCCAACCTGCTTTCCGCAGCTCGTATCCGGCAGTCAGACCTGCAAATCCGCCACCGACGACTACTGCTTTCTTGGTCGTCAAGTCCGCCCCCTCCGCTTCGTTCGCTTTGGTTCGCCTGTAACCGGCACGGTTCTAGTACAACTATACTACGCGGGCCAGCCGCCCAGCTCAATGCTGGACGCGCGTCCGGCTCGAGCGGGGCCTCCGTTGGGCGTCGGAACTAAATCAGTAATGAAAGGCGGCCAGGTCCATGCCGAGGTCCATCAGCACGCGCATGGCCACCGGGCGTCCGCCGCCATTCGCGCCGCCGCCGGGATGCATGAACGGCCCGCAGAGGTAAAGCCCGTCGACTCCCGGGACACGGTAGTTCGCGAGCTCCGGGATGGGGCGGCCACCGAGGAACTGATCCGGCGTCATCGCGAGTGCAGCGACGTCGCCGTTGCGGTACGACGGCGACTCGCGCTGGATGTCGCACGGTGACTCGTGCATGACACCCAGGATCTCGTCCCGCGTCAGATTCGGCACGTAGCGTTGCGCTTGCGAGATGAGCTCCGTGCCGAAGCTCGTTCTGATCTCGTCCCAAGCCTCGAGCGGCTTGCCGGCCAGTATTGTCGGCACCGGCCGATACAAATACAGCGTGTGCTTGCCGGCTGGCGCGCGACTGGAATCGAAGTGCGTTGCGCAGACATAGCACGCTGTGAACATTGAGGGTAAACGGCCTGCCCCGATGTCGCGCGTCATCTGCACCACGCTGTCGTAGTCGCGCGGTGCCAGGGTCGTGAAGCCCATGCGATGGAATTCAGGATCAGCGTTGGGCACCGGTGCCTCATCCAGTGCCAGGTGCGTCAGGAAGCACGTGTAGTCACTGGTCGGCACTGGGTCGACCTTTGCCGTCAACGCCTCGGTACCCGGGACGTAGCGCGACAGTTGCCAAGGCGGCAAGCCCGCGATGATTGCCCTGCGTGCGCCGAAGCGACGGCCATCCGCTGTGATCGCGGCTACCGCTCGACCCCGTTCGACGTCGATTCGCTCCACGTCCGCTTCGAGAACGATCTCGCCGCCGTGATGACGGATGCAGCGCGCGAGTGCATCCGAGAATCCTTGGGAGCCGCCGACCACGAATCCCGGGGCATAGGTGTGATACAGCCCTAACATGAACATCAGCCCGAACCCGCTGCCCGGCGCATCGGCCCGCATCATCATCTCGCTGCCAAGCCGCAGCACGTGCACTTTTGTGTGCACGTCCGTGAAGTGAGCGTTCACGATGTCGGCGCTGGAGGCATCGAAGAACTCCAGCAGATAGCGGCCTTCCGCGCTCTGTTGCAGCAAGTTCTTGAACACGCGGCCGTCAGCCGGTGGAGCGAAGAGCGCGAAGTTCAGGAGTCGAACGTACTTGACCGTTCGTTCCACGAAGGTTCGATACGCATCGGCATCGCGGCGCGAATACCGTGCAATGGATTCCACGCTGCGGTCGATGTCCTTGTACAACGCGAGCGCCGAGCCGTCGTCGAATACAGTGCCATGCGATGCGGCGTTCTCGATGTCGGCAAAGCGCAGTCCGAAGCGCGATGCGAGCCCCAGCTCGTCGTGCTGCAGCAGCGGGTTGGCGCGTGCAATGAAGACGTTCGTTGCGTGGAGATCGTGTTTGAAGCCCGGCTGCGTCACCTCGTGTGAGATGCATCCGCCGCCGAAGTACGCGTGACGCTCGAGTACGGTCACGCGGTGACCGCTCGCTGCGAGGTATGCCGCGGCGGTCAGATTGTTCTGACCTGCGCCTACGACCAGGAAATCGGTGGTGCCGTCGGTCATGGTCGATCCTGTGTCGAGTAGGAGTGTGGGTCCTTCTCACATCACTGAGTTTGCCGGATCGGGAGCGCGTTGGCGGTGACACCAACGCGCTCCATGCGCACTTTAGAACTTCGCGCGGAACGTCACACCATACGTGCGAGGTGCAGCCGGTTCCACCAGATCGCCCGTTCCGGTCGGTACACCCTGATTGAGATAGTACTCATCCGTGAGGTTCCGTCCCCAGAGGGTCACGCCGTACCGTTCATCCGCTGCAGTCCAGCCGATGGCTGCGTTCAGCAGCGTGTAGCCATCCTGCTTCATGCGATTGTCGGCGCCAAAGAAGTAGCCATCGTTGTTACTCACGGTGACGCTCAGCGGGAACTCGCCCATCGAAGACTGGATACGATACTCAGCCGTCAGGTTACCGGTGAACTCCGGCGTACGAATCGTATCGTTGCCGCTGGCATCGATCGACTGCGGAGGACCGTCGAGAGGAGAGGCAAAGTACG
Organism: Steroidobacteraceae bacterium; assembly: GCA_040513115.1. Lineage (GTDB taxonomy): Bacteria > Pseudomonadota > Gammaproteobacteria > Steroidobacterales > Steroidobacteraceae > DATELY01. The sequence goes on from JBEVDW010000517.1 coordinate 5,270, forward strand.
AAACGGTGGCCGGAAACTTGTCGTACTCACCCTTGATCCATGCGAAACCGCCCGACAGAGTCAGGTATTCGATCGGCAAGAATTGAAAGTCGACGTCCAGGCCTTTGATCGTGGCTGCCGCAGCGTTGGTCGTGCTGATGATGCCTGCGCCGTTGGCGCCCACGACCTGCACCTGGATGTTCTTGTAGTCGTAGTAGAAGTACGACGCATTCAAGCGCAGACGATGATCGAGCAACTGGGTCTTCAGGCCCACTTCGTAGGCATCGAGCACTTCGGGATCGAAGCCGGGGCTCGTCGGATCCAGCAGGTCGAAGCCACCGCCCTTCACACCCCGGTTGAAGGACACATAGCTATGGATGTCCGGCGTGAAGGCGTAATCCAATGCGGCACGCCAGGTCCATTTCTCGAACCCACGCTTGTCCGGTCCCGGCGCCGGGAAGCCGAAGAACTCGAGGTCGACGAACTTCTGTTCCTCATCGGTGTAGCGTCCGCCCAGC
>JBEVDW010000518.1:0-9439 GCA_040513115.1 Steroidobacteraceae bacterium
CGTGATATTCGAATGCACCGGTGCAGCCGGCATGTTTGCCACTGCGATCGATCTCGTGCGTCCCGGCGGCTCGATCGTCTGCTTAGGGATCTGCTCGGCGATGGATCACTTCATGCCTGCGACGGCGGCGTACAAGGAAGTGTCCATTCGTTTCAGCTCCGCCTATTCTCGGCAGGAATTCGAAGCGACCGTCGATGCCTTCGATCAGGGTGGAACTGAACCACGCGAGATGGTGGAAGACATCATTCCACTCGGCAAGATTGCCACACTGCTCGAAACGATGCGGGCGGGAGCCAGCCGCGCCACGAAAATTCATGTGAATCCCGGCTCGGGTTCGATGGATCGCAACCTCGCCGACACTGCGCAGCATTGATCCGGCTCACGCCTCGGCTTCGCGCCTGTGCAAAACGTTGACGGAGGAATCCAGATGTCCACGACCGCCCCGCCCTTGCAACGATACGAGGATGTCACGCCCGAGTGGATGACCGCTGCCTTCCGCGACACCTGGCCCACGATCGCGGTGCGCTCCGTCAAGCGCGGACCCGTCTTCGGCCACAAGCAGAACAAGTTCCGCGTGGAGGTCGAGTTCGACAAAGGCGGAGACGAGCGCGCGAAGACGTACATCATCAAAGGCAACTTCCCCGGTGAGAATGACCCGTCCACCGGATCGGCGTGGGCGATGGCCAACGAGCTTCGCTCGCTGCGCGACATCGTGCCGCTGGTAGCGGCTCCTGCTGGCCCGCGTTGGTATCACATCAGTGTCACGGAAGCGGCTTCGTCGATCGTGATGGAGGATCTCGCGCCGCGCGGCGCCATCTTCTTCGACGCGTACCACACGCTGGACCTTGGCCAGGCCATGGCATTCATGGACGCGTTTGCTCGCATGCACGCCAGCGCGTGGAACAGCGATGCGTTTCACGCAGGTGGCGCGATGGGACCGGGAACGCTGGCCGCCGAGAATCGGCGCCTGGTCAACGAGATGTACTTCCCCAGCTTCTTTACCGCCGAGAACTGGCAGTCCTATGTCGAGAAGCCGCGCGGTCGGGCGCTACCCAACGTCCTGCAGGACATGGAACGAGTACAGAAGGCGTGGAATGTCATGTGGTCAGTGATGCGTCAGTCGGCAATGACGGTGATCCATGGAGATGAGCATCTCGGCAATCTCTACGTCACCGCAGATGGCACGCCGGGTGTGATCGATTGGGTTTCGAGGCCCGAGCACTGGACGATCGGCATCACTTATTTCCTGCTCGGCGCCCTGGATATCCCGGATCGTCGGAAATGGGAGCGCGCGCTATTGGCGCACTACTTCACCCGACTCTCGATCTATGGCGCGCGTGAGGTGCCAACGATGGAAGAGGGCTGGTTCCTGTACCGGTGCGCCTGTCTCTATCCCGTTGTCACGTGGCTCAACAACAGTGCCGTGTGGCAGCCGGAAGCCATCAACACAGCGAACGTGGTGCGCGCGGCAATGGCCGCGCTCGACCACGATGCGCTTGGCTTGCTCGGGTTCTGAAGGCGGCGAGTGCCTCGCCGCCGCGCGTTTCATCCTTCGATCGCGAACACGTCCGCCGACGTAGCGGCCACACGTGCATCCAGATACGGCTTGTATTCGGGACTCTTCAGAAAGCCCTCGATCGCTTCGATGGACGGAAAGGTGAACAGCGCAATCTGCTGCGGATCCTGGCCACTGCCCTCTTCCCGCACGATGCGCTTCGATACGGCGATGTACTCGCCGCCATATTTACGGAAGATGGACGGTACGTTCGCGACGTAGTTTTCCACCCAGGCAGTGCTCTTGACTTCGTTCAGCATGACGACGAGATACGCGGACATGATGGTTCCTTCGAAAATTTCCGAGGCTGAGAAAACGGTGGCGGCGCGGGTCAGCGCTTGCTAACGGGACCGCTGATGTCGGTGTAGACGTGCGTAACGGTTGATTGCGCATCGAGCGCATCGCTGAACGTGGCCTTCATCTGCTGTTCGAGCGCCGCCTTCAATGTGGATGCGAGGTCATCGGATTCGATTTCCCACATGTTGAGGTACTGCGCGCGACCGTCGCCGGGCAAGAACTGCGCATCGCTCAGCTTGTAGCGCGTAACGCGGACGAACCCTTTGTTCTGCAGCCCTTCAGGCAAATGAAAGTTGTCCATCCATTTGTTGAACTCCGCTTCACGGCCAGGCACTGGATTCACGAACGCAAGAAACACATGTCGGGCCATGATCTTTCCCCTCGTTGCTATGCGAATACACTCAGCCTGGAGCGCGACGCCAGATGGAGCCTCGTTTCAACACAGGCGCCAGGAGATCTGCTTCGAGAAAGTCCGTTGCCTGTTCCGGATCGACCGGACGGCTCTGCTGGCCAGGGTAACCGATGCGATCCATGACGTCTGCATTCAGATAGTACGCTCCCAAAATCGCGAGCTTCAATTCCGTGTACGCGACGACATCCGAGGTTTGTAGCCAATGCAACGCCGCTTGTGGCGCCATGCCACTCACCGCGTCGAGACCGCGAACGATCTCGGGGAGAGCGTCGCGTCGTAGATCGAGAATGCGATCGAGCATCTCGACGACGCCCGCATCGCTCGCGGACGGCATGTCGCCGACTGCCGGCAACCAGACATCCGCCAGTGTGCGAAACACTTCGCGGTGTGCCGCGCTCAACCGCCCGCTCATGCTGCACCTCTGATCGAACGACGTTCGCGTGCCAGCTGACGTGCAAAGCGCAACGCGAGTGCGCAGATGGTTCCCGTGGGATTCACTGCGCCGGAGGTGACGAAGACGCTGGCATCGAAGATATACAGATTCGGCACGTCGTGACAGCGTCCCCACTTGTCGACCACGGAGCGTTCGGGATCGTTGCCCATGCGCGCGCTGCCCATGAGATGTGCACCACCGAACTCGCGCTGCACAGGCAACGTGAATACGCTCGTGGCGCCTGCAGCTTCCAGCGCCTCTCGCGCTCGGGCGAGATTGAAGTCGATGAGCTTGCGCGTGTTCTCGCCAACGCGATACCGGATGCGGGGCGCGGGAACACCGTCGGAATCCGTGAGCTCACCATCGAGCGTCACGCAGTTGCTCTCTTCGGGAAGGTCTTCCGCAAACACGGCAACCGTCAACATGTGTCCATACGTTGCGCGCATGGCGTGTTGCAGGTCGGCGCCATGCAGCGGCAGAGATGCGGCGATGCCGAGCGGTCCTCCGCTCGGTGCGAGGCTCCACTTGCTGCCCCGAACGAAGCCGCGGCTGCGATCCGTTTCGTAGAACTGCATGCTGTTGAGCGTTTGACCCATGGGCCCGAGCCAGGTCTCCATCGGCTCATCGACGACACCGCTCGCAAGCGCAGTGGGGTGCAGCATGAGTCCGCGTCCAACCAGCCTGGACGTGTTGGCGAGGCCATTCGGACAACGACCCGACTGGGACAGCAGAAGTAGCCGCGGCGTACCGATGCCGTTGGCGCACATGACCACAACGCTTGCACGAACACGGAACTCACGTCCGGCACGATCGACATACACGGCGCCATTCGCGCGACCGGCCGTGTCGATCGTAATTTCTTTCACGCGTGCGCCGGTGATGAGCCTCGCGCCGGCGGCGATCGCGTCGGGCCAGTGGGTGATGTCCATCGAAGCTTTCGCGCCATCGGCGCAGCCCGTGATGCATGTGCCTCGGCGCACACACGCGTTCAGGCGACGATACGGTCGCGACGGAATCGCATTGGTCCCGGGCCACCAGTGCCAACCCAGCCGGTTCATCCCTGTCGCGAACCTCATGCCCATGCGGCCCAACGGAAATGGCGGCAATGGGTATGGGCCGCGCGGTGGATAGGCCGGATCACCTGCCAGACCGGAAACGCCGACCGCGGTTTCCACCTCGTCGTACTCCGGTGCCAGCTCGTCGTAGGAAATCGGCCAATCGGCGGCCACGCCATCCAGCGAGCGCACGCGAAAATCGGAAGGCAGCAAGCGATGCCAGAACCCGGTCCATAGCACCGTCGAACCGCCGACGGCGTTGTACATCACCGGATCGACATCCGATTCGGTTGCTTCAACGGGATAGTCCGCTTCGCCCTGGCGCACGTTGGGATTGGGTGAGAAGCGCGGATGTGCCACCAACTCGCGCTCCGCGCGGCGTCCGACGAACTTGCTCGCATCAGGCCACTCGCCCTGTTCGAGGCACAGCACCTGCATCCCCTGCTGGGTAAGGTAGGCGCTCGCGATGGCACCCGACGCGCCGGCACCGATTACCAGAACATCCGTCGTCAGAACCCCCTCTCCGCTCGTCATTTCAAGTGTCCCCTGTATTGATCGGGCTGGCCACGGGCTCGCACGTGAACATCAACTGTCCCATTCCGAGAACCTGGTTGGGGGTATTGGCGTTACTGCGCTACCCTCCACCCGTACTCGCCATCCCGAATCGCAGCTCATATGAGTGACATCGTTTTCTATCACAACCCTCAATCCCGCGGCCGCATCGTCCATTGGATGCTCGAGGAAGTGGGCGCGCCGTATCGCATCGAACTCCTGAGCTTCGAAGCACGCGATCACAAGAAGCCCGAGTACCTCGCGGTCAATCCCATGGGCAAGATCCCCGCGATCGTGCACAAGGGCGTCGTGGTGACCGAAGTGGCCGCGATCTGCGCTTACCTTGCCGATGCTTTTCCGCAAGCGCAACTCGCACCGCCGAGTAATGATGCGACGCGCGGTACTTATCTACGCTGGTTGTTCTTTGCGGCCGGTTGCGTCGAGCCCGCGGTCGTGGATCGGATGCTGGCGCGTCCACCGGCGTCACGACCGGAGGCACTCGGGTACGGGAGCTACGCAGACGTCATGAACGCGCTGGAGCAGGCGATCGCACCCGGTCCATTCATCCTGCGTGATCGCTTCAGCGCCGCCGACGTCTACCTCGCCTCGCAGCTCAGCTGGGGCATGATGGTGAAAGGCATCGAGTCGCGTGCGACGTTTCAGGCTTACGTTGCGAGCTGTCAGGAACGCGCCGCGTTCAAACGGTTCTCTGCGCAATCCGAGCAGCTCAAATGAGCGACCGCGTCAGAGTCGAAGTCGATGCGGGCGTGGCTCACGTCCGCCTCGTGCGCGCGGAGCGTATGAATGCATTGGACGGTCCGATGTTCGATGCGTTGGTCAACGCAGGCGAGCAGCTGCGGCAGGCTCGCGACGTGCGCTGCGTCGTATTGTCCGGGGAAGGCCGCGCCTTTTGTTCTGGGCTCGACAAGAGCCTCATCACGAAAGCAGGCACTACGGCTACGCCGTTGGGTCATGAGCTCACTCCTCGCACGCACGGAATCGCGAATCGTGAGCAATACGCCGCGATCGTGTGGCGGGATGTACCTGCACCCGTGATTGCAGCCGTGCACGGCGTTGCCTTTGGCGGCGGCTTGCAACTGGCGCTGGGTGCGGATTTGCGTTTCGTTGCTGCCGACGCGCAACTCTCGATGATGGAAATCAAGTGGGGACTGATTCCCGACATGGGCGGTACCGTGCTGCTGCGCGATCTCGTTCGTGATGATGTTGCGCGCGAGCTGACCTACACGGGCCGAGTGTTCTCGGGCGCGGAAGCTGTCGCACTGGGACTGGCGACGCTCGTATGTGCGAATCCGCTGGACGACGCTCTGAGGACTGCACGTGAGATCGCAATGAAGAGTCCGGATGCGATGCGTGCGGCAAAGCGTCTACTGAACGGGGTGTCGAATCGGACTCTCGCTGACGCGCTGCTCGCCGAATCCGAGGAACAGGACCGCCTCATTGCGGGCCCGAGTCACGCGGAAGCCGTCGCGGCAAATCTCGCGCAACGACCGCCGCAATTCTCGGACGCTTAGGCGACTTGCAACAGCTTGTCGCGAGTACGCCAGCGAAAGCTGAAGGCCCACGCACGCAGCAGGGCGTACGACGCGAAGACGGCGAACAGGAAGTCGATCGGCAGCCGATAACGCGTTGTGGGTAAGAAGATCGCGAACGGCGCGACGAAGATCAGAATGAACGCGTACATGGGCAGCAGCTTGCGCCAATGCTCCTTGGCTGCGAGCACCATGCCCGCCAATCCAAACAGCAACAGCGGAATGTAGGTCGCAGCGCCAATGGCGTCGCGCGCCGAGCCGCCCTGAGCGCGACCTTTGGTGACGGCATCCGGTACCGGACTCCAGAGCCGCAAGAACTTCTGCACCGCGAGCACGGCGAATTCCTGCGGATGATCGTGCAAGTAGTCGAGCCCGTACTCCCAGGCGAGCCGCTCTTCCTCGCGCACTCGCTCGACGCCTTCCAGACCCTTCGCGCGCACCGAAGCATTCAGCGTGCGGTAGTCCCGGCAATAGTCGGTGCGCTCATATCCGGGCGCGCAGGGAGGCACGACACCTTCCTTGCCATAGCGTGCATACGTCTCGTTGTTCGCCACCCAGAAATTCCAACCGCTGGCCGCGTTGATCAGCACCATCTGACCGTACGCAACGTAGTTGCGTGTCGCCCACGAACCCACCGTGAGCAACAGCGCCGCGGCCAGCACACCGATACGTAGTGCGCTTTCGAGCGGTCTACGCGTCAGCAGCAAGAGTCCAAGGATCGGCACGAACAGTAGCGCTGTCGGAACGGTAAGCACGCCGATACCGAGACACAGGCATGCACAGAACAGCGTGAGCAGGCTGCGTGAGATGAGAAACCGCTGGTGCAGGAGGAAAAAACCGGCCATCAGCAGAATGAACAACGGCTGTGGATACTCGAACAGTGCCGAGAGGTACACGAGGTACGGATAGCCCGCGAGCATCACGCCAGCGCAAATCGCCGCAACCGTTCCAAACAACGAGCGCGTCAGCAGGAAACCGAGCAACACTGAGACGGCTCCGATCACGGCGGACACCACGCGCAGAGCCAGATAGTTCTTCTCGCCAAATACGCTGTAGACGCCTGCTATCAGCAGCGGCTGCGTCGGCACCGAGAGCCGGTTTTGCACGAGATCGCCGAAGCCCTCGCCATGAATGAGGCTCAACGCGACCTTCTCGTACCGCTTCCCGTCGGGCCAGATCACTTCCTGCGGTAGCCAGAACGCCAGCGCCAAACGGACGACAAGCGCGGCGGCGAAAATGATCCAAGCCGCCTTGGTCGCACGGGTCTTCGATTCGGAACTGACGTTCATACTCGGGGAGCAGACGGGAGGTGAGCGCGAAAGACGACGAGGCGGGATGCCACGAAGTTGAAGAGCAGCCCCGCGATCGAACCGCACGCCACTGCAAGTACCGGATGTTCGCGGGCGATTGGCACACGCGCGATCAACACGCCGTACACACCGAGATTGATCAACCCGCCTATGGCATTCGCGCTGAGGAATTTCAGCCACTGCTTCCATGTGCTGCCCGCGACACTCACGCTGCGAAACGTGAGCTTGCGGTTCAGCTGCCAGGTGAACGTGGCCGATGTCAGGAACGACAGCAGTCGCCCTGAATACAAATTCAAGCCGAGGACGTGGTGCGCGAACAGCAACGTTCCGGCGTCCACGAAGAAGCCGGCAGTGCCCACTAGGGCGAACATCAGAAACTGCTGGACGATCATGCGGATTTATTCGCGGCGCGCTCTGCGCGTACAGCTGCGTCGAACGCTATGAAGCCAGCGCCATGCGGGTGAGCGCGCGATCAACCGCGCATGCGCACGCCCGGCAGTTTCAGCGCCGGCACGCGCGTGGGCGTTATTCGCGGTGGATTGAAGCGCAGCGGCACGCTCAGGTACTGCAAGCGTTTGAGCTCGATCCGGCCGCGCGTGACGGTGTCGAGGATCAACCCGCACGTCAGCGAGAGGAACGCGAGCAGCATCATGCCGGTGCCCAATATCGCCGTGGGAAACCGCCGTACCAGGCCAGTCTCGAAATACTCGATGAAGATAGGAATCTCGAGGATGATCGCTGTGATCGACAGAACGAAGAAGAAGAAGCTGAAGAACTGTAGCGGCTTCTCCTCTTTGATCAGCCGAATGATCATTCGCAGGATCCGGAAACCATCGCTGTAGGTGCGTAGCTTGCTCACAGAACCTTCCGGACGATCACGGTATGGCACGGGCACCTCCGCAATCGGCAAGCGCAACTCGAGAGCGTGCACGGTCAGCTCCGTCTCGATTTCGAATCCGGACGACAGTGATGGGAACGACTTGACGAAGCGTCGCGAGAACACGCGATAACCCGACAGCATGTCGCCCAAGCGCTTGCCGAATACGCTCGCGACCACGCCGGTCAGGAAACGGTTGCCGAACCGGTGACCCGGGCGATAGGCCGCCTGGCAGGTTTCCACACGCGATGCATTGATCATATCCAGCGAGCTGGTGAGCAAGCGATCAATAAGCGCAGGCGCAGCCGACGCATCGTAGGTGTCATCGCCATCGACGAGGACGAACACGTCCGCTTCGATGTCCGCAAACATGCGGCGCACGACGTTACCCTTACCCGGTTGGCTTTCCTGACGCACGATGGCGCCGGCCTTCCGCGCAATGTCCGCCGTCCGATCGGTGCAGTTGTTGTCGTAAACAAAGATCGTGGCGTCCGGCAGCGCTTCTTTGAAGTCGCCGACGACTTTGCCAATGGCCGCTTCTTCGTTGTGACAGGGGATCAAAACCGCGATGACGGGGTTCATCAAAGAACCCGGGGTCGGGCTCTGCTCCATTCGTCGCTCTCCCGCTTGAGTGCCCGCACGAGTGCTCCCTTAGGCAAGAGCTCGAACGGTTTTCGTGTCAGATACGTCGGGCAAACGCCGAGGCGACGGCAAAGGTTCCTATGCCTGGTTTCGGAGCAGGCCAATCAGTGCTGACTGACGCTGAGGATCTCTCCCGGGTAAGCTCTGCGTCATTGCAGCGTCGCCAAAACCACTCACCTCATGAAGTTCTGCTCTGCCTGCGGTCAACCGGTCGTCTCGAAGATCCCTCAAGGTGACCACCTGCCGCGCTATGTCTGCACGAACTGCGCAGCCATTCACTACGAGAATCCCCGGATCATTGCCGGCTGTATCCCCGAGTGGGAGGGCAAGCTGCTGCTGTGCAAGCGCGCCATCGAGCCGCGTCGAGGCTATTGGACCTTCCCGGCCGGCTTCATGGAGAACGGGGAGTCGCTGCAGCAAGCCGCAGCACGCGAGTCGATGGAGGAAGCCCTGGCGCGGGTCGAGATCGGCGCGATAGTCTCCATCGTGCACGTGCTCGAAGCGCATCAAGTGCACATCTCCTTCAGGGCACGCCTGTTGGACCTGGATTTCGGCATCGGCCCCGAAAGCCTGGAAACACGCCTCGTCGATGAAAGCGAGATCCCGTGGGCCGACATCGCGTTCAGGAGCGTGGACTTCGCGCTGCGCTGCTATCTGGAAGATCGCAAGCTGGGGCGCGAGCAGCTGCACTACAGGGATCTGCCGCCTCGAAGCGCCGGTTCCTTGCACTCCAAGGCTCGTTTGGCAGAATAGCGG
>JBEVDW010000519.1:0-3335 GCA_040513115.1 Steroidobacteraceae bacterium
TTTCCCGTTGAGCTCGCCAGCGATGATCGCCAGTCCGGTCAGATTCCCACCCGGATGTGAAAGACTCTTGACGAGGCCCGTCGCGACCGGATCCCCGACCACGAAGACGATGGGAAGCGCTGTTGTGGCACCCTGTGCCGCCAGGCTAGATGCCGAACCGATGGTCACCATTACGTCCGGCTTAGATCGCACCAGCTCGGCGGCGATCTCGGCGAGGCGTTCGGCCCGGCCCCCGGCATAGTGCTCCTCCACCACCGCAGTGTGACCCTCAACGTAGCCGAGCGTTTGCAAGCCCTTGCGGAACGCACCCAGCAGCTCGGGGAGGGGCTCGATCGCGAGCCACCCGATCCGCGCCACCTGCGTCTGCTGTGCCGCCACGCGGCGCACTGCGGTAGTGAGCGGGATAACCAGCGCGCCGAGGAACGTCCGCCGGTGAATCACCCAATCAACTCGTCGAAGATGGGAACGCCAACCATATTACTCGTCCCGCCGAGGCTCACGCCCACCGGTCGGTGACTGCTCTCGGGACATTATTTCGTCGCCTGTCGAGTGTCTCCAGTTGGCCGTTCTCGGACGGTGAAGCGAAGTTGAGCTGACATTGCCCGTTGGATCAAATCATGGCTTTTACATCTTATTCAGTATTCCCGCTCGCAAGCTCGCGTAGCAGACGCAGCAAGAGTCGGCACCTCCGGTTCGCTTCGATGCGCGCCTTGCTGTAACGCCCGTGCATAGGCTTCCTCCCCGCTTTCCCTCCGTGCATCCGGCAACGCCCGTTTTTCATTGCGGGCGCTCGGCAAGGTTGCCCCGTCCGCCTGGAATGCGCGCCGCAACGCGGGGATAGATGACAGTGCAAGGGATAACCGTTATTTGCCATTGCTTCCCTCGTCGCCACGACCCCCCTTGCTCTGGACATTGCCGATGACGGCTTGCCCGCCGGGTTGCACGTTCACATGCTGCACCGTGACGGTTTGATTGCCGCCGGTTCGTAGCTTGTGCAGCGTGAGCATGCCGCCTTGAAACGCGCCCATCAGGCGGGCGACGGTGTTCGCGCACCTGCATGCCTCGGCTTGGTCGCCATGCACATTCAACTCGTAACTAAGGGCGCGATCTGCAAAGCGCATTAACGTCTCGTGCGCTAGCGCCATTTGATGCGCCAGCATCTTTTCCAGGGAGTTGGCCGCTCCGATGCTTTCAGCAGCATCAACACCGAGCGCTAGGACATTTAGGCTGGCTTTAGTGAGTAACTCGGTTCGGTGAACGCTAGCGTCTTCCGCAACTCGTGTATGGAGTTCACCCGGTTTGGTGGACGGTGTACGGCTTGGCGCTCAAGCGGTTTCGGCGTCGGTCTCCGGGTTCGTCTGACTGGTTGATTGGATAGCGTGGCGTCGCTCGAACTCTGCCGGGGCGATCCGGCCGAGCCCGGAATGGCGCCGCCGCGGGTTGTACCAGCCTTCGATGTAGCTGAAGAGGGCCACGCGCGCTTCGGCCTTGCTCTTGAAGGAACGGCGATCGAGCAGCTCGCACTCGAGGCTGGCAAAGAAGCTCTCCGCCATGGCGTTGTCGTAGGCGTCGCCGACGCTGCCCATCGACGGACGCACGCCGAACTTGGCGCAGCGCTCACCGAACGCAATACTCGTGTATTGGGTGGATTCAACTCATCGTCGCAACACGTCCTGATAGGAGGTTGCGATGGATGCAAGGAAGCGGCGGGCGGGTCGGCTCGGGCGTGCGAAGATGAGGTCGCCAGGGCGGCCTCCGGTTTTGCATCGATCACAGCGACGGCCCTTTTGGCAGGCGATCGCCGATGGTTGCTCGAGTGAGGACGCGGCTCGAAGAGTTCGGGTATCACCGGCGGTTGGGGTCAGATGGTTTCGGGAGTGCGGAGGCATGCCACCATCGCAACTTGCGCCGTCGGCGCCGCCGCCGACGGGACGCTATTTGTCGCTAATTGAGCGAGAACAAATCGCTCTCTTGCGCGCTCAGCGCCAAGGGGTTCGGGAGATCGCGCGGCACCTTGCACGTTCCGCGTCAACGATCTCGCGCGAACTTCGACGCAACGCCGCGACTCGCAGCGGTGGATTCGAATATCGCGCGATCACGGCACAGTGGCATGCCGATCGCGCCGCACGACGTCCCAAGCCTGCCAAACTGGCTGTCAATGCTGCACTGAGGAGCTATGTCCAGGACCGGCTGGCCGGCAAGGTCGCCACCGCTGCCGGGAAGTCGATCGCCGGCCCCATGGTAGCTTGGAAGGGACGACGCCATGGACCGCGAAAGCATCGACGTTGGGCGCGTGCATGGAGCCCGGAGCAGATCTCTCGCCGCCTGCCGATCGACTTTCCGCAGGATACTTCGATGCGCGTCAGCCCCGAAGCGATCTACCAAGCACTGTACGTCCAAGGGCGCGGTGCCCTTCGACGCGAGCTCACTGCGTGCTTGCGAACAGGACGAGCGTTGCGTGTGCCTAGAGAGCGAACGCGCGGTCGAGGGAAGTCCTTCATCACGCCGGAAATCCTCATCAGCGAGCGTCCGGCCATCGTGAAGGATCGCGCCATACCTGGTCACTGGGAAGGTGACCTCATCCTGGGGCTGCGCAGCTCCGCTATTGGAACGTTGGTCGAGCGAACCACGCGGTTCACGATGTTGCTGCATCTGCCGCCGCTTCCAGGGCATGGGCAGCAGCCACGCGAAAAACACGGGCCGGCACTTGCGGGACACGGCGCCGAGGCGGTACGCGATGCGATCGTGCAGGCCATGGCATCGCTGCCAACGCAGCTGCGACGCTCATTGACGTGGGATCAAGGTGCAGAGATGAGTCAGCACGCACAGCTTGCGATCGACACAGGGTTGAAGGTGTACTTCTGCGACCCACAAAGTCCTTGGCAGCGGGGGACCAACGAGAATACCAACGGACTGCTGAGGCAGTACTTCCCAAAGGGGACGGATCTCAGCACTTACCGCCCGTACGATCTGCACGCGGTGGCGCTTGCATTGAACACGCGGCCGAGGAAGACACTCAGCTGGCGCACACCAGCCGAGGCATTGAATGAAGTGCTACGCTCTGCACATCGAAGCGGTGTTGCGACGACCGGTTGAGTCCGGGTTGGCTCCCGCGATCGCTGTGGTGCACGACACCCTGGATTCCGGAGCGCGACCAGATCGCCTGCTCCAAAGCATCGAGAACCAGTTCAGCGCGCATCGAGCGCGCTACGCGCCAGCCGATGATCCGACGAGCGAACACGTCGATCACGAACGCCACGTACACGAATCCGGTCCACGTCGCGACATAGGTGAAGTCCGCCACCCAAAGCTGGTTGGGACGACTCGCCTCGAAT
>JBEVDW010000520.1:0-7023 GCA_040513115.1 Steroidobacteraceae bacterium
TCGATCCGCGGCGCAGCGAGACGGCCTACCACGCAGACTTGTTCTTGCAGCCGCTGCCAGGCCGCGATGCGGCGATTGCCGCTGCATTGATTCGTGTGATCCTCACTGAGGGTTGGAACGATGAAGCCTTCACCGCAACCTACGTTGGCGCCGACCGAATGCTGCAGCTACGCCTCGCGGTCGAACCGTTCACTCCTGAATTCGTTGAGCACTGTGCCGGACTGACGCCAGGGCAAATCCGGGCCGCTGCGCAACTGTTCGCGCGCGATTGCCGCACGGGAGCCGCTTACGCATCGACCGGACCCAGCATGGCGCCCTTCTCCAACCTCATGCAGCACTTCGTGGACGGGCTCAACATCATTTGCGGCCGCTTCCGTCGCGCCGGCGATCGTGCCGTCGTGGACATGGTGGCCGCCGAGCGCTTCGTGCATGCGGAAGTGATCGGCCCACCACGCTCTTGGCAAGCCGTGTCACCGAGCCGCATTCGCGGTGTGGGCTGTCTCGGTGGCGAGAAGCTGAGCAGCACGTTGGCGGAAGAAATCCTGACGCCCGGTGCAGACCAGATCCGTTGTCTCATCGTTGCGGGCGGCAATCCCGCGGCAACCGTGCCCGATCAGCGGCGCATCGTCGAGGCGCTGCAGTCGCTCGATCTGTTGGTCGTGATCGATCCATGGCTCACTGCGACTGCGCAGCTCGCCCACTATGTGTTACCGCCGCGCATGCAATACGAGCGCGCGGATCTGCCGGTCAGCGTGCCCGGCTTTCCTCTGTACCCCGACAGTTGGGGACAATACGCGCCTGCCGCGCTCACGCCACCGCCGGGTTCGGATGTGGTGGAAGAGTGGTACGTGTTCTGGGCGCTCGCCAGACGGCTGGGTGTGCAGATCGTCTACAACGGCGTGGCGCTCGATATGTCGCGCACGCCCACGGCGGAAGAGCTCTTTGCCATCCGCCTGGCTGCCGCACCCGTAACGTTCGACGAACTGAAGCAATATCCGAGCGGCAAGGTCTTCGATCATCCGACAGCGATCGTACAAGCCGCCAGACCGGAGGCGACCGCGCGTTTCGATGTAATGCCTGCCGACGTCGCTGACGAGACGACACGACTGCACGCGTGGCTGCAACGCGAAGGTGCAGGTCCCGGTGCGGGGTTCACACACTTGCTGTCCACGCGCCGCATGCGCGATGTGCACAACAGTACCGGCAACCGGCTCGACTCCACGCTGGGCCGCATTCCAGTGAACCCCGCCTACATGCACAGCACGGAGCTGGCTGCACTGGGACTCGAGGCAGGCGATCGGATCCAGATCGCTTCGGGCCATGGCGCGATCGATGCCGTCGCGCAGGCGGACGATCACCTCCGGAGAGGTATCGTGTCGATCGCGCACGCCTGGGGTATGTTGCCCGGCGACAGCGGCCCGGGCGTCAACGTCAACTTGCTCATCAGCTGCGACACGGAACTCGAACCGCTCAATGCGATGCCACGGATGTCGGCGATCCCGGTGACGGTGCGGCCACTGTCACGCTCGCGCGCCGAAGCATCGATCGAATCCGAGAGCAAAGAGCTCGAGCACGTCAATTGAGCGCGCACTGCCCAGATCCATTCGATGCTCCCGCTGCGTGCGTCGCAGCCTTCTTAGAACGGCGGTGGATATACGGGGTGTTCCGGCGGTGTATGCGGCCGCAACATGATGCCGAGACCACCGTCGACGGCAAGGCTGGTTCCGGTGATGAAGCTGCCGGCATCGCTGGCCAGCAGCTGGATGATGCCCTCGACTTCATCGCAGCGACCCATGCGTCCGAGCGCCATCATGCTGGCGAAGCCGTCCGTGAAGCTCTTCGCCACTTCGCGGCCTTGGGTCTTCTCGAGCAACGCGAGATGTTCCGCCATCATTGGCGTGATGTAGCCGCCGAGGATGAGGCTGTTGACCGTCACGCCATCGTGCCCTGCTTCTGCAGCAGTCGTTCGGGCGAACGAGTTCAATGCCGCTTTCGTCGCGCTGTAGATCGCCATGGAATCCTGGGCCGACGCCGCCACGCTCGCGCCCGCAGAACTGAACAGGATGCGTCCCCACTTCTTGCGTCGCATACCCGGCAGGAAGACGCGCACCAACTCGATGTTGGCTGACGTGTTCACCTGAAAGAGCTGATCGATCACGGCGTCGCTGATCTTCTCCACAGACTCGAACACATCCTGCGCCGCATTGCCGATGAAGATGTCCACCCCATCGAGCGTCTTGATGGCATGTTCAGCCAACGCCTTGATGCTCTCGCGACGGCTCAGATCGACGGTGTGACTGCAAACGGAGCCGGCCTTCGACTCGGAGCGCAGCTTGGCCGCCGCCTGCTCGAGTACCTCGCCCCGGCGTGCCGCAATCATGACCCGCGCACCTGAACGCATCAGTCCCCGAGTCATGTAGTAACCGATGCCCGTGCCGCCGCCCGTTACGAGTGCCGTCTTGCCGCTCAGATCGAACTTCTTGAAGGCATCGCTCATGTGCGTGCCCTCCGCGAACAACGAATCGGCAAGCTCACGAGCGCCCGCAGATTGATCGTCGCCTCATAACGAAGCTGGTCCTCAGGCATCGCGAGCGAGATCGCGCTGTAGCGTTCTAGGAAGGCAGTGAATGCCGTGGACAACGTCGTGCGCGCAAGCCGGTTGCCGACGCAGAAATGCTGGCCGTGACCGAACCCCAAGTGCTCGATGCCAGAATCGATGGGGCATTTGAACGCCTCAGGATTCGGAAAGCTCTCCGGATCACGGTTACCGGATCCCCATGCCACGAACACGGTGGCACCAGCCGGGATCGTCACACCTTCAAGCTCGGTGTCGACTGCCGCGATGCGTGTCGTGATGTTCGCTGGCGGATAGAGGCGAATCGTCTCCTCGATGAACGACCCGACATGCTCCGGATGCTGTTGCAGCTGGGCGAACAACTGCGGATGCGTCGCCAACATCCGCATGCCGTTTGCAAGCGTCTGTCGCGTCGTGTCGTGCCCTGCCATGAGGAACACCTGGAAGATCGACAGCATCTCTTCCAATGTCAGCGGTTCATCACCCGTCGACTCATGGGCGTGTATCAAGTCGTCGATCAGCGAGCCATCGGGCCGCTGCCGCACGGCTTCTATGCGTTGCGCCACGTAGTTGAACAGCTCGCACATCGCGTCGACCGTCTTGAGATACTCGGCGCGCGTGCCCTGCCCCATCTCTGTGCTGAAAAACTGATGTGCCCACCGATTGATGCGGTCGAAGTCGCTCTCGGGCGCACCGATGAAATGAAGGATGATCGACAGCGGCACGCGCTCGCAGAAATTCGCCACGAAGTCGATGGGCTCGCCGCTGTCCAAGGGCTGAATGAAACGCTGCACTTGCTCTTCGATGAAGGGCACCAGCTTCTTCACCGCCTTGGGCGACAGCACATGCAACGCGAGCCGGCGGTAGCGCATGTGCACCGGCGGATCGGTCAGCAGCAAGGTATGCGGCACGAGCCACGCTTTCGAGCGCAGGATCGTTGCGACTTCCGGATCCTTTTCAGCCAACGACAACCCTTGGCAGACGAGGAACTTGGACGGATCGATGATGTTGGAGAACAGCTCGGGATGTTCGGCGACGTAACGAATATCCTTGGCGCGCGACACGATGTATGCGCCCGTGCGCGGCTCCCGATACACCGGCGCCTGGTCACGCAGCGTCGCTAGAAATTCCAGCGGGTTGCTTTGCACGGCTGGATCGAAGAAATCGAAATCCGCAGGACATTTCACGAGTCGAGTCCCCCGCTGAGCGATGGGACGAGAATGGCCCAAATCAATCGCAGCCGCAAACCGCGGGATGCGCGTGCAGGGCGCGATCATGCGGCGGGATCTTTCTCCGCCGTCAACTTGGCCGATGCCGGCAGCCGTTGTTCTCGAATGGTGATGTAGAGCGTGGCCGCAATGACGATTGCCGCCCCGGTCATCGTGGTTGGATTCGGTGTTTCGTCGAAGATGAAATAACCCACCATCAATGCGAAGACCAGACGCGTGTAGTCGAGCGGATTCAGGACAATGGCTTCGCCTTCGCTCATGCCGCGAATGTAGAACGCCTGCGAGAGGATGCTCATCACCCCCATCGCCGCAAACAGCCCCAGGTCGAACCCCGTGGGCCACTTCCACGCCAGCAACGCGCCGGGGACGGACAGCACGAAACCCAACGTTGCCGACCACACCATGATGGTCATGACGGAGTGATCTCGCGTCAGCACCTTCATGCCCGTAACCGTGAATGAAAAGAGAAAAGCCGATAGCAGGGCAGCACACACCGGCCAGCCGAAACTCATATCGAACGAGAACTGCACCATGAAGAGCACGCCGATGAAGCCCGCTAGGGTGGCGACAATCCGACGTGGACCGACGCGCTCGCCGAGCACGAACGCCGCCAGCGGCACCATCCACAACACGCGTGTGAACGACAGTGCATTCGCATCGGCAAGCGGCATCACCGCGTAGGTGTAGTACGCGAGAATCAAGGCCAGCGTCCCCGCAAACGCGCGGAAGATCAGGATGCCCGGACGCGTTGCGTGAAATGCGCCGCGCGGGTCACGTGCGATCACCGGAAGGACGAACAACAGCCCCGCGGCCTGACGATAGAACGCCTGCAGCGCTGCCGAGTAGTCCGCTCCGAGGTACTTGACCAACGTAGCGGTTGCCGTGAACGTGAGCGCCGAGGCGAGCACCCAGAACGCGCCACGCAGATTGGGGCTCGAGCGCTCGAGCCACGCATTGAGTGCTCGCACGAGGAACGAATGCCTCGCGCTCGATCAGCGTTTGATGGTGAGCCTGCCCAACGCAATACCCAGATCCCACCCCCGGCCGATGCCGCGCCACGCAAGCGACACCTGACCCTTGGTCATCACCTGCCCTTGCGCGCTCTTCACCGCGCCCGCATGGGCTTCCGCCGCCGCATAGGCACCAAACAGCTCATCGATACCCGTCACGGATGAGAACTCACCGATGCCGTCATCGATGCGCGACTTGCCCACGGTGAGGCCACCGCCCTTGGTGCTCAACGTCACGTTCGCCGATTGTCCGTTGGAACACTTGATGACACCCGCACCCTTGGCCGTCTTGTAGATCACGGACCAACCCTCGAGCGTGAAATTCATTCTGCACTTGACGTTTGCCTTTGCAACTTTCTCGGCGTCGTTGGCGGATGCGTTCGCCGAGACCATGAGCAACAGTGAGCAAAGTGCCAGCAGCTTCGAGTACATGCGTTCTCCCTGGTTCGAATAGTCAGCCCAGATGATGCCAGATGGAGCAATCCGATACGGAGTGCCGCGGACCGCTTCACACTCTCTTGTAGTCCGGGCGTATTTCAGCATTTTCCTGAGCCGGAAAATGAGTAACCGCTAGCTGCAAAAAGATTTTGTTCCAGCCTAAAGTGCGCGCACTCGGCATGGGGTTGGATTCTAAGAAACGAAGGACGCGCGGGGCTCTCCGATCAGGGCGGGGTTCCATCTGTATCGCGAGCCGTAGCGACTGGCACAAGGGCAGCGCCGATGACTCATCGGCGCTTGCCCCTTGCTCGTGACAGAGCAGCATCCAGACGATGGTGTTGCGACCGGCGGGCGAGGGAGGCCGCTGGCGTGAACCTACCCGATCCTGCGCAGCAACCACTCATGGATATCCTCCAACTCCTCCAGCGCCACTTCGTGCTGCATGTCGTACGTCTTCCAAAGCACCTCGTAGCCGAGCTGGCGCAGAAACGCGCATGACCGCTCGCCTGCTTGCACGGGCACGATGTCGTCGTGGGTGCCGTGACACATGAGTATCGGCGTGGCTTTGCTTGCTGGCGGTGCTTCGCTCGCGAGCAGTCGCGCCAGAGGCAGATAGGTCGATAGCGCCAGCACACCTGCCAACCGCTCGCCGTAGCGCGTGGCCGTATGCAGCGCAACGGCACCACCCTGAGAGAATCCAGCCAGCACGATCTTGTCGGCGGCGATGCCACTGTCGATCTCTCGTTGCAGCAATGCGCGCACTGTTCCTTCGCTCGCACGGATGCCTGCATCGTCGTCGTCATCGCCGCCGAATGAGCGAATGTCATACCACGCCGGCATCACATAGCCGTTGTTGATCGTGATCGGGCGCAGCGGCGCATTCGGAAACAGAAACCGTAGCGGACACGTCTCCGGCAGACTCAATTCCTCCACGAGTGGTACGAAGTCGGACCCATCTGCACCCAGGCCATGCAACCACACCACACTCCCGCGGGGCGGCACCCGCGGAGTGAGTGTGATGAGCTCAGGTGTAATCGATTGGTTGTAGCGCATTGCGTTTGCTCAGATTCGCCAGCCGAACAGCCCAATGAGCCCCATGAGAATCAGGTAAATCGCGACGATGTAATTCAACAAGCGCGGCACGATGAGAATCAGGATGCCGGCGAGCAATGAAACCAGCGGACCCAGGCTCACGGTGACGTTCATCGGCGACCCTCATGTGTGCGCGGAATTCGGACAGCTTTTCAACTCAGGTCCAATGGCCGAGTTCCCCCGCTCAAAACTTGCGCCGGTTCACGGTTCGTATGGGTGTAATCGAGTGTCATGCGCGCCTGTCGGTTGGAGAGAGTGCGCCATGCAGTCGCGACTACAACATGCTGTGCTGGCTTGCCTGATGTTCTTCGTCGCTGCGCAACTGTTTGCGTTGTTCGCACAGCAGCCTGTCGAGAGCGTGCGGGTGCTGATATGGAGTGCCACGGGCGTGGCTTCGTATGCGGCGTTGTCGCAGCTGTTCGGGTTCGACCCGCATCGCACGTCGTTGCGAACGACCGCTGCGCCGTTGTGGCATTACATCGAGCGCTGGGAGCTGCGGTCCGGTCAGGCGACGCTCGCGATGCTGGGTGTCGTCGTGGCAGCAGCGCACCTGCTCGATAGAGAGCACTTCGTGACAGGGATCGTCAGTGGAACACTGACGGCTCACCTCTACTTCATGCTGCGGCTGTTTGCCGGCGCATACGCCACTGAGGCGCGCTAGGGCTTCTCTTCGGCTTGC
>JBEVDW010000521.1:0-4976 GCA_040513115.1 Steroidobacteraceae bacterium
GATCGCGCGCTCATTCAATGCGCATCGCATGGAGCGCTGTTCGAGATTGCGACGGGCAAATGCGTGGCGGGGCCATGCAATGGGAACGCTCTACAGCCGATGCCTGTAGAGCTCAAAGACGGATGCGTTTATGTGATGCTTTCGGACGAAAGCAATCGTGAGCGATGATTCAGTACAAGCGCTCGCCGGTGGGTACGGGCCACTCGGAATAGCCCAGCGCTTCGGAGCGATCGAGGAAGTTCAGCGGATCGGTCCACGTTGGTGGCGCCGGCTCTTCACCGCCGTTGTCGAAGTCCTCCGGTTCGATGTCGACGGAGCCACTCCAGTCTTCGGGTGCCTTCGCACCCATGAGCCCCTGCTGTTGCCAGCCTTCCATGTCGAACTCTTCGACCGTGCCGTCGAAGTGCTGCACTTCGATCGTGCCTTCACGCACGTCGAGGGCGACGACCTCCATCAATGCGCCATCGCCAGTTCGATACCACTCACCGATCACAGGCATTGAAGATCGCATACGTCGTCTCTCCAGCTGCGTGCTCGAGTGCACGCTCCATTTCCGTGCTGAGTGCAACTCTAGATCTCACGATCTTTTTAGACCTCCATTGAGGTGCTTTCAAGCTTTCTTTTTTCTGCACAGCATCATCCGATACCGACTCGACGACGATAGTGCAGGTCCCACACATCATGACCGAGTCGTTGACCGCGTTGCTCGAAGCGAGTCAGCGGCCGCACGTCGGCGCGCGGTGCAAATGTGTACGAGCCATGCACGTTGGTGAACGACGCATCGCTCTCGAACACAGTGCGCATCTGCAGCGCATAGTGCTCCCAGTCGGTGGCCAGTCGAACTTCACCGTGAGGTGACAACACACGTTCGAGCAAGCGAACGAATGCCGGCTGTATCAAACGCCGTTTGTGATGTCGCTTCTTCGGCCAGGGATCCGGAAAGAAGATATGAATGAGATCGATCGATTGCGGCGCGAGTGCCTGCGCCAGCACTTCGACTGCGTCATGTGCAATGACACGCACGTTCGCTAGCTGCTCCCGCTCCACGCCCAATAGTAAATGTCCAACGCCGGGCGGATGCACCTCGATGCCGACGCAATCGTATTCGGGATGAGTGCTCGCGAATGCAAGCAGCGCTTCGCCAGCACCGAAGCCAATCTCCAATGCGCGCGGTGCGCGCCGCTGAAAGAGGGTATCGAGATCGAGCGGCGTGGAGCTGAGCTCGATACCGTAAAGCGGCCACAGAACCTCGAGTGCGCGCTCCTGAGCGTGAGTCAGCCGGCCTGCGCGCAACACGAAACTGCGCACATGCCGGTGGCGGTCCGCGGCAGGGTCGTCGGGGCGATCGTCGGACATGAAGAACACCTGATCGAAGGGGCGCGGATGGTAGCAGCCGGCGCACGCCCGACCCGCAATATCCCCTTTGCCGCGCGTCTGCGCTCGCCTAGAATCGGCGCACAGCGCGGGTGTAGTTCAATGGTAGAACTGTAGCTTCCCAAGCTACTAACGTGGGTTCGATTCCCATCACCCGCTCCACTTCTTTCTTTTGTCGTGTCTCACGACGGCAGATCGAGCTTGCTTACGATCGCCTTGAACGCTTCCGTCGTGCGGATCGGATCCAGGAACGGGTCCGTCTTGATGGCCAGCAAGCCGCCATCGTTCAGCTCCACCGCTTTGGCTAACCACGAAAGAGCCGCGCGCGAATCTCCCCACTGCGCATGGATTTCGGCGTACTGATACGCCGCGCCGTCGCCCAGAGATGTACGCAAACGCGCCAGCATGTCGGCTGCATCCTTTTGCCGCCCGAGCTTGTGATACGCCATGGCGAGACACCATTGGTCGTACCAGAAGTCTCCCCCGCGCTCGCAGTACGGCAACGCTGCGCTCGGACTGCCAGCAGCCAGCTCATTCGCTCCGGCCCAGTTGAGCGTCAGGCGATTGTTTCCGAGCTTGAGCGCCTCGCGGAATGCGGCGCGTGCTTCTTCGTGTCGCCGCGCATAGAAGAGAGCGACACCGAGATTGGCGTATGCGCTGGCGCTGAGCGGATCGAGACCCAAGGCGCGTTTGGCGGCGGCGAGGGCATCCGCACGACCGAACAAGGCGGCGTAGCTGGCATAGCCCAACAACAGTTCCGCATTGCCCGGCTCGAGCTCGATGCTGCGTCGATACTCGGCGTCGATGTGATCGTAGTCCGTGCTCGTCACTGACAGCACGTTGCCGAGCACCGCGTGAGCCAATCCGGATCGAGGTGCCATCGCAACAGCTTTCTCGACGGAGGTGTGAGCTTCGGTGAGAAGCCGCTCGCGTTCAGCATCATCCTCTGCCCACATGCTTGCGAGCTGGGCCAGCACTTCGCCTCGGAATGCATGGGCATTGGCGTATTGCGGATCCAGGGCAGTGGCGTCTTCGAGTGCCGACAGCGCGGAGCGCAGTCCGGCTTCATCCTGCAGCGACTCGCCGTAACGTCCGCGCAGGTAGGCATCGAACGCCATCGGGTTCTTGGTTCCGCCGATGACCAGCTGATGAGCATCGTCCACCAAGGTGACCTGCAGCGTGCCGGCGATGGCGCGTGCGATTTCCGTCTGCAGCGCGAGGACGTCTTTGACTTCTCTATCGTAGGTCTGTGACCACAGGTGATAGCCATTCACGGCGTCGATCAACTGCACCGTAATTCGCACGCGTGACTCTGATCTGCGCACGCTGCCTTCGACGACGGTAGCGACATTGAGCTTGCGGCCGACCGTCGGAATGTCGACCGATGCACCTTTGAAGGAGAAGGACGAGGTGCGCGCCGCGACCCGCAGCTGAGAGATGCGAGTCAACGCATGCACCAGCTCTTCCGATAAGCCGTCGGAGAAGTATTCCTGTGCGGGATTGCCGCTGAGATTGACGAAGGACAGCACGGCGACCGAGCGGGGAGGCGGCGAGAAGGGCGTCGCCCTGCTCTTCTGCGCAGGGTCGCCGCTGACTGTGACCGACTGCGACCGCTCGTCCTGCCACTTCGCAACACCGAAGTACGCGCTGACTGCGAGCACGGCGGCGAGGGTCGCTACCATCCAGCGCGTCAACCGACGGTTCGGTGCAATGGCCAGCTCAGACACCGAATGCGCAGTGAGTGCGCTCGGAGCTAACGAAGTCGGAGCACTCTCCTCCGCATTGATGGATTCCGCAGTCGCGCGCCGTCGCGAAACAACCTCCTCGTGTACGGGTGCAATCATCTGGTATCCGCGCCCCCGCAGACCGGCGATGTAGCGCGGCGCCTTCGCATCGTCCCCTAGCGCATCACGCAGCAACTTGACTCTTTGACTCACCGTCTCGGAAGACACGACGAGTCCGGGCCACACGCGTTGGATGAGAGCATCGACCGAGAGGAGATTCGGAGCCGCGCGCGTCAGCGCCAATAGGAGGTCGAATGAAAGCTTTGGTAGGGAGATCTCCTGCTCACCGCGCAGCACGCGGCCGCGGCCAGGATCGAGGATGAGATCACCCACCAGATAGCGCACGTCTTCACTCATTCGCGCATGTCCACCTCGAGCGTGTTTCTTCGAATCCAGGTTGTCGACGCCAAGTAGCGCTCTTCACGCAGCCTTGGGCGAATCTTCACCTGCTCTTCATGCGCGTTCGCGCGCGCGCAACCACCGTTGCCATGCCTCGCGATGCCCACCACATAAACCCCCACAGCGGTAGGAGTTCGACATGAACACGATTCTGAAGCGCATGAGCCTGGGCATGCTGTTAACGATCACCACAGGTTTAGCGATGCACGCCAGTGCAGACCAGCCCGCCTTTCCCAAAGTGAAGGTGAGCTATTCCGATCTGGACCTCTCGCGGGCCGACCACGCCGCGCGTCTCTATCAGCGCCTGAAGTCAGCAGCGACGCGAGTGTGTGCTCCTTCGAACGAGCGGCAGTTGTCCGGCGCAGCGCTCCGTCGAGCCTGCATGGGCCAAGCGCTCGAGCGAGCTGTCGTCGCCGTGGCAGCCCCTCAGCTGACGCAGTACTACGCCGCGAAGACCGGCCAAACGCCTCCTGTCGCTATCGTCGCCGGGGAGCTATAGCACTTCGTCTTCGGTGCGGTGCACGGTCACCGCACCACGGCTTGCATTCGCGGCGTGTTCACAAAGCGTTGCGCTCAACGCGCAAGGGCGACATGGACGATCGCCCACGCGCAACACAGAAGCAGCCTTCTTCATCGCACCTGTCTGCAGAACGCTGGTACCCGCGGGAAACGAGCTCGCGCCCGTTTGCTAGCCTGCACAACGTACGTATCTTTACGGTTAGAATTCGGCCATACCGCCCAACGGTATCCAACTAAACCGTTCGCCATGTCGAGGCTTCACGTGAGCGCGCAGCCCTCTTTCGATATCAATCTCGCCAAGCTCGCCCCATTGGGCGATGAGGTCGTCCAGCAGCTCAATGCGGTCCGCGAACACGACCCGATCTTCTGGAGCGAAGCGTCACGGTGTTGGGTGGTTACGGGTCACCAGGAAGTCATCGAGGGCTTTTCCGGCAACCTGCCGCTCTTGAACGGCAAGATGGAATCACTTCTGCAACGCATCCTCCCCGGTGATGAATTGCACCGGCGGATTCCCAATGCGCTGCGCGTGATGCCGCGCATCCTGCCGAACATGGATGGGCCCGAGCATCAACGCTTACGCAAGCTCTTCGTCAAGGCATTCAGCAAGAGGATCATCGATGACGTCCGGCCCTACGTGCGCGAGCGCATCGACTTCGTGCTCGAGCGTGCCGCCGCGCAACGCGAGATCGAGTTCAATGAAGGCGTCGCGCGCCAGGTGCCGGGCGCCGTGATCCTGAAGCTCCTGGGCATGCCGGACACATACCTGGAGCGTCTCAAATGGTGGACCGACGGGACGACGCAGGCGTTGGTATCGTTCGATCCGCCTCCCGCGATGCTCGATGTGCTCGAGGCCGTGATCAAGGACATGATCGAAACGTTCACGCCGCTGATCGAGGAGCG
>JBEVDW010000522.1:0-3351 GCA_040513115.1 Steroidobacteraceae bacterium
CGATCCGTTGCGACGTCGCGAAGAAGCAGGATATCGAAGCCACGGTACGTGCCACCGTGGAGGCGTTTGGCACGGTTCATGTGCTCGTGAACAACGCGTTCTGCGGCAACGATCCGATGCCGATCGAAGAGACGTCGGATGAATATTTTCAGGCGGCCGTCGACACGAATCTGTTCGGCTGCATGCATCTCATGCAGGCGTGCTTCCCCTACCTGAAGCAGAACCGCGGCAGCATCATCAACTTCGGTACCGGGGCCGCGCTCGAGGGCTGGCCGAATCTGCTCACCTATACGGCGACGAAGGAAGCCATTCGTGGCATGACGCGCGTCGCTGCGAAGGAGTGGGGCAAACATGGCATCCGCGCCAATTGCCTGACACCGCAGGCGAACTCTCCGGCGATGGAGGTGTTCAAGCAACGCAATCCCCAGGGCTATGCCGGCCTCATCGCCGCCACGCCGCTCGGCTATATCGGCGATTGCGAAGCCGACATTGGTCCGGTCGCCGTGTTCCTGGCCAGTGAAGACTCCAGGTACATGACCGGCCACACGCTGACGGTCGATGGCGGGCAGTTCGTTCTGCGTTGATGACGGCACATTGATTGCCCTGTTCCACGGGCGTTTGGTAGCCTCGCGTCGCGTTTGTAAACACTTACAAATAATTACAGGTAGTGGCAATGGCGTCTCTCGACAACACTCGCATGCCGTCTTGGACTCCTCCCGAGCGCCCCGAGTGGGTGAAACGTACCAATGAAGAGGGGAGTTACCTCGACCTGCGTGGTGTCGTGCCGCTGGAACCGGGTGAGCTCATCGACCGCGCCATCGCCAACACGGGTCTCAAGTACTTCGGCGACGAAGACTGGCGCGAACCGTTCGAAATACTGACGCGCTCCCTCGATACCGAAGCGAACCTGTCGCTCATGGGGCGATTGCTGGGCCGCTCGGATCTGCTCATGTTCCTGGAGGCGCGCCTGCGCGTGGAAGACGCCTACAAGAAGCATCCTGAAATCGAAGCGCAGAAGATCGACAAGCCGTTGTGGGTACTGGGTCAGGGCCGCAGCGGCACGACGCTCCTGCACACGTTGCTGGCACAGCCGCCGGCGAACCGCACGACGACGGACGGCATGGCTGTGTTCCCGTTGCCGCTCGAGGGCATGACGCCGCAGCAGCAGCACGATCTCGCCGACAAGCGCATCACCCAGTGGAATCGCATTACGCCGCAAGTCGTATCCATTCATCCCTTCGGTGTGGACAAGCCGTGCGAGACCTTCCGCGTCGAGGCGATGGGCTTTCGCTCGCCCGCCTGGCTGAATCTGCTTGGCAGCACGCCGAGCTACAACGACTACGTTGCGAAGCAGGGCGGATTCGTCAAGCCGCTGGAGTACTGCAAGCGGGTGCTCAAGGTATTTCAGTGGGCGGATCCCGGCCGGCTGTGGGTGCTGCGGTCGAACCACTCGCTGCTGTACTTACCGGAAGTGCTGCAGGTGTTCCCGGATGCGCGCTTCGTCTGGTCACACCGTGATCCTGTGCGGGCGATGGCGTCGATGGTCGACATGATCGGCACGATGATGTGGATCCGCAGCGATCAGCGCATCTCGGCGGCGTACGAATTCGTGACGAATCCGGCGATCACTGCGGGGATGATGACGCAGCCGGTCGACTGGCTCGAGTCGGGCGCGGTCCCGAAGGACCGCATGTGCAACATCTTGTACAGGGATCTGGTGCGCGACTCCGTGGGCACGGTCCAGAAGATCTACCAGTTCTACGATTTGCCCTTCACGGACGAAACGCGCAATGCGATTGCAAAGTACGTGAATGAGCATCCCCGCGGCGAACGGCCGGCGCATAGCTATGGCCTGGGGCGCGAGGAACAGATCCGGGCCGAACGTCAGGCGTTCAAGCGCTACCAGGACTACTTCGGCGTGCCGAACGAAACTTGAGAGGACGTCATGTCTACCGTTAGAAGCGAAGCAAAAGAGCCCGTGTTGTCCGAAGTGGCCGCTGCATGGGAGCACCATGTCGCGACGATGAAGGAGCTGCGGGGCGTGCTCGAGTCCAGTGAGTTGTTCAAGCTCGCGCCCGCGCAACGTGGCATGGCGTATCGCCAGCTCATCGAAGTCGAAGCGATGGCGTTCAACTTCTGCGTCGGTCCGCGTACTGCGCATCCGCGCGTGTTCCGCAACACGTGCTGGCAGACGGACTTCTTCTGCATCGGCGGCAACGGTCCCGACTTCGACTACCGCATGATCCTGCTGGACGGCAAACACACGTATCGGCTGACAGGAAAGGTGAATGACAGTCGGATGATCCTCGCGCAGCTCAACGCAGGACCGCCGGGATCGCCAAATGCGCGTTGCATCGGCAACTACGACTTCGAAGATTTCAATGTCCGCGAGGACGGCTCGTTCGAGGTGATCCTGAGCGCCAAGGAGCACAAGGGCAGCTGGATCAAGCTGCCGGCCGACAACGACTATCAGTGGATGATCTTCCGTCCCTCGGTCGAGACCTGGGACGACGTACCTGCCGAGCTGTACATCGAGCGCATCAGCCCGCTGTCCGCCGATGATCCCGACAGCGATGAGTTTTCCGAAGCGGCGGTCGCGCGCCGCATCGGCCTCGCTACTGGCTACGCACGTTATCTGATCAAGGATTGGGCCTGCGGTTTTGCTCCGCTCGTGCTGCGCAAGGGCGGTGGACCAAACAAGTTCATCGAGTTCGACAGCGAAGAGGCGACGGAGGAGGGTAGTCCCTCGGCGCGGTATCTCGAGTGTTCGTTCGAGGTGGACGACGACGAAGCGCTGATTCTCGAGTTCGAGCGCGAGCCGAACGGGACGTACTGGTCGCTGCAGCTCTACGACATCTGGCATCGTTCCATAGACTTCCGTACCCGCCAGTCGACGCTGAACGGCCGGCAGATGGTGAAGGATGCCGACGGCAAGGTGCGCGTCGTGCTCTCCCACCGCGATCCGGGTGTCGAAAACTGGCTCGATAGCGGCGGCTACAACCACGGCGAAGTGACCTGGCGCAACTACAAGGTGACGCGCCGCGAGCAGTGCGCGGTTCACCGCGTGAAGTTCACGGATGTTCTCAAACATCTGCCGGCCGACACGAAGAAGGTGACGCCGGAGGTGCGTGCCCGCGAGCTCGAGCTGCGCCGCAAGACGTACCTGCGTCGCCACGGAGAGTAAGAGGCAGTACCCGATTCATTGCGAGCGACTCCATAGTGGCGACGGTAGCGTTCCGAACCTCAGACGATGCTCTGGAATCGGTGGAGGTTCTGGCGGGCCTCACCGTGATGGAATTTCGAGTTGGCGGATCCTGATGTCCGCTTCCAGGGCGGCGTAGTCGCTGCCGT
>JBEVDW010000523.1:0-3644 GCA_040513115.1 Steroidobacteraceae bacterium
GAACGCGAGTTCATCGCGGTTGGCTGACGGCGACCACATGGAGACATAGTCGTCCTTCTTCACCAAAGTTCCGCGGATCTCGATGTCCTGGAGCGCCTTGCGCTTGTTCGCGTGCGAGGTTGACGTCCAGCGCAGGATCTCATCGACAGCGGAGCTGACGAGGCTCGGGTCGCTTCTCAGGATCGCGAGCTGATCGGGATGGTGGAAGAGGGCGAGCAGGCCGCCGGTCGCGGCATGCACGGTGCTGTCGATGCCGCCGAAGAACAGAATCCACATCATATGAAGGGTTTCGTGCTCAGGCAGCGGCTGACCATCGAGCTGCGCATGGGCGATGATGTCGGCGATCGATTCGCGAGTGTTGCCGCGGCGGCGCTCTGCGATGACCTCGGCAAAGAACTCGAGCGCAGCGTCGTTGTACTTCTGCAGTGCCTCCGGCGCGTGCGGATCGACGGCAAACAGCATGTCGGCGAGATGTTGGCCCTCGGCAGGCGATATGCCAAGCAGCTCGCAGGTCGCCACGAGCGGCAGCTTCGCAGCGATGTCGCTCGAGAAGTCGCATTCGCCGCGCTCGGCCACAGCGTCGAGCAGGGACGTCACCACGGATCGCACGGCATCCGTATGGCGCATCAAAGCGTTCGGTGTGAAATAGCGGCTCACGAGCGCACGGCGCTCCCGGTGTTCGGGCCCGTCCAGACTCGCGAGCATTCTTACGGGTGTCTGATCGACGCGCAGATCGAGGAAGGGACCCTGCACGCTGGTGAAGACCTTCGGGTTCTTGTAGACGGCCGCGCAATCGTCATAGCGCGAGAGCACCCAGAAACCCTTGTTCTCAGTGCCTGGTGAGCTGCGCTCATGCCAGAAGACCGGCGCGCGCTCTCGCAAGAGCCGCCATGCCGAGTGTGGATCACCGAATGCATAGAGCTCCGGGTCCATCAGATCGATGTCTTTCAGATTTTCAATCGGTGGGCGCAACGGCTCATAGGGTGAGCTCGTGTACCACGGACTCGCTTCGGTGCGCGGAGCGTTCAACCTGACAGCAGCGGACATCGGTACCCCTTGTGACATCTTCCGATTGATGAGATCTGGGACAGTGGTCGAAGGAGTCTGCCTCTGCCTCCAGCGGCACGTCAACACGGGTAGACAAGGTCAACCTGGCGATGTGTGCAGTCACAAGAGCTCGAGCCACTCCGCTTTGACGCTGCGCAGCCGCTCGCACAGGTCGACATCTTCACGCAGAAAACTGAAATCGGCGAACTCGAAGCCGGGCCCGACCGTGCAGCCCACCAGGGCATAGGGCGCCACGCAGCGTGCGGCTTGCCACCAGTCCGCAGGCACAGTGTGCACGGGAGAGTGTGTGGCAGATGCCTGGGTCAACGTTGCGGAGTGCAATCGACCGAGTTGCGGATCGGCAAGCAGCAATTCGAGCGGGCCGCCTTCATACAGGTGCCACACTTCGTCGGATCTCACGCGGTGCCACCGGCTCACCTGACCTGCCGTCAGCAGGAAATAGATCGCCGTCAGCGCGCTGCGTGCGCCGCGCTCATCCTCCGGCCGCACGGTTGCAAGCGAGCGGAACAGCTCACGGTAGTAACCGCCTTCGGGATGCGGTTCGAGCCCAAGCTCGGCAATGAGTCTGCGCGCTCTGGGGTCCAAGGATCGAACCGCGTTCAGCTGAGGGTGGCGTAAACGCGCAGCTGCGGATCGGTCGCTATCCGCAGCTGCGCAAGCAATGGATCACGGTCGCATCCGTGCATGCTCGGGTCATTACGCCGCAGGCAGCGCCTGTTCGGTGACGGGAATGTGCTTGCCGAAGGCGGCCTCGAAACGCGACAGGTCATAGTGCTCCTGCCAGTAAGTGATCTTGCCGTTGCGCACTTTGAAGACGTTCGAGAACACGACATCGAGCGACTTGCCTTTGATGGTGAACGTATCGACCATGTCCACGAGCACGGTGTCGCCATTCTCGGCGATGAAGCGGATGTTGAATTCGATGTCCGTCTGCCCACCGCCTTCGTACTTCATGAACAGGCGCTCGATCGCGGCGCGGCCTTTGGCGTTCTCTTTGTAGACGCCGTGATACTCGATGTCGTCTGCCAGCATGTTGAGCAGGTCGACACGTTCCTGGGCCGTGTTGCGGGGCAGGGAATAGAAGCGGCGAATCACATCGATATTGCTCACGGTCTCCTCCGGCTGGCTCGTTCGTGGCCAGGTTGTTACTTCTCGTGCTGCAGGTACGCAGACACGGCAGACTTCAATGCAGAACGTCGCTCGTGACTTCCATTCGAGCGCCACGTGTGCGTCCAGGCGGTATCGCTGCGGTCGTGCCAATGGCTCGCCGTGCAATCCGGGGATCGCTCTGCGCGGTCGAGTGTTTTCTCGCCATCGATCAACGGCGCAGCCACTTCCGCGAGCTCGTAGGGGCGATCCGCGAGACCTGCCATCATCGCCGGCGTGCGGCCGTCTTTGCGCTTGCGCACGAAGTTGCTCCACACGTAGTAGATCACGGCCATGTAGCCAAGATTCTCGGGCTTGCGCGAATAGGCGGTGCCTTTGCGGGTGAAGCCCCGGCGCCGCAGTTTCTGCAACATCTGAAGATCGGCGCCGGCAAGCGGTCGTATGGCACTTGCTGTCGCGCTCTTCTTCGCAGCCGTGTTGATACCGAAAGGCGTGTCGTCCGTGCTGACGAGAGCGGCCTCTGCATCGGTCAGCGGCGGCAAGGGTCGCGCCAATCGCCGGCTCAACCTCGACATGAACGCGCGCGCCGTCGCCGGGTCGCGGCCGCCGATCTGATAGGACACGATCAGCGAGGTGTCGCAATCGACGGCGACCCACACCCACACGCCGTTATCCGAGCGATCGGCCGCGTGCACGCTCATCCCCGGTGTCACGATGGGGCACCACCCCTTGTAGCAGACGAGCCGCTTGGCTTTGATGCCGGACATGCGCTCATCGAACACGGTTGTAAACAGCCGGCCCGCGTCGATGAGTAACTTCGTGACGGTGTTGACCGAGACACCAGAGGACCGCGTGACGCCGCGCAGCGACGCGCCTCGGCAGAGCCACAGAAGAATCTCCAGGCGTCGATGGGCGGCCAGCCTGTTCACAAGGGTGCCGGCAAGCTGAGGCCGCCTGAGACTGCGGTGCGCAGTGCAAGCGATGTAGACAGTCTAGTGGTGGTACTCAAGAAACTCTCCATACGTGACCGGATCGCTCGGCCAGCTGGTCGCTGAGCGATGACGAGTAGGAGACGTTGTAACTCTCATCGAGGATGTTGTCAGCCCGCGTACGCACTGAAAATCGCTCCGAGGTCACTCGATAGCCGACCGGTACGTGCGTTTCGACGCGGAGGTGCCATCGAAGCGAGGCGCACCTGTGCGCGACAGCGAGACGGCGAATCCATCCAGCCAGCTGGCGCCAGAGATTTGTTCGATCGCGCTGGCGTCGGAGGTCACCAGTCGATTCACGTTCGCGCCTTCTTTGGCGTTCGCAAGACTCCAGGAACCGTCGTGTCCCCAGCCGTGCGGATAGGAAACGACGCCTTCGCGCATCTGATCGGTGACTTCGGCTCTGACGGTGATGGTGCCGGTCGCGCTCGTGACCTCGACCATGTCGTCCGTCTTGATGTGATTGCGGGCCGCATCGCT
>JBEVDW010000524.1:0-3462 GCA_040513115.1 Steroidobacteraceae bacterium
ACCACTCGATGCGCATCGTTGTTGTAGCGGCATCCGGCGTCTTCAAAGAAGAGTTGCTCGAACGTCTGGCCTCCGGCGACGCTTTTGAGCAACGCGCCTTGCTCGACTGACACGTATAGCGTCCGTCCATCGCGCGGATCGATCGAAATGTTCTTCACGTGCGGGAGATGCGGCGGGGCAGGGAACCACCACTTGTCTTGCCCTTCGACTGCGCGAAGCGCAGCGAGGTCTTCCCAGGTGTCGCCGCCGTCGCGGCTGCAAAAGACGTGTGCAGGCTCGGTGCCGGCATACAACGTCCCGTCGCGTGCATTGCATGCGACGGAGAACACGTGCGGCACGGCGAGCCCGCGCATGCTCGTTTCCCAGCTGTTACCGCCGTCCAGGCTACGGTACAACCCTTCGCCGTGCACGCCGGCAAAGATGCCGCCACGTGTGGGCTCCTTCATGAGCGAACTGACGTGCAACCCATCGAGCGTGTGATTCACGACTTCCCAGCGGTTGTCGGCCAGGTTGCCTCGCAACTCGATCACGCCGTCCATTGTGCTGACCAGCAAGGCACGCGGGGGCGCGTCCAGGCGATAGATATCCACGCCATTCGGACTCAAGCAGACGTGAGTGTTCATGTCGTCCTCACCTCAAAGCGGATACACCAGATAACGGGGCATGACCGCGGTGTCGAGCACGGCCTTCTTGCTGCGGAACTTCGCACCGCCCTTGGTCGAGAGAGCGATCGTGTCGAGATAGATTCCGGTGGCGAGCACTTCGGATTGCCCGCGCGTGGTCGTGTAGGCGACCAGGAACTGCGTTTCGACGGCGACCACGGACGGTCCCTGCTCGACACAGGTCAGACGCTGCACGAAGTGACGCATGCGATAGTCTTCGAACGTGCCCGCCCACACGCGCGTTACGTAGTTGACCCGATCGGCGATGCGCTCGCGGCTATCGTCGAGCATCAAGGCAAGCGGCAGGCCCTGCTCCTCGTTCTCGCTCGTCGTACACGTGTAGCTTGCCGGGTCGCCAAAGCACTCTGCCCACGCGCCCATGTCACGCCGGTCGAGGGCTCGTAGGTATTCGAGCTGCAGCGCATCCACGCGCTCGATTACGTTGCGCTCAGGCATGGTCGAACCCCATGACCTGCCGATAGCGCGCCCAGCGCACGAGGTTGCCGGCCTCATCGCCCTTGTCGAGGACGCAAGGGCCACTCAACGGGCCGCGGGCACCTTTGACGTAGTTGGTCGTGCCGCCGGTTGCCGATCCCAGCTGCATGCGATTGAACACTGCGCCGTCCTCCAACGAGATGAAGCCGCTCGGGCCGAGCAGGTTCGATGCCTGGCGGATGCGATGTTGCGCGAGCGCCGGGTCATCATCCTGATGCGCGAAGTAGGTGTAATGAACTTCGGTGCGATTCGGCGATAGCGGATGCGCGTGGCGCACGTTGATGACGTCGAGCTGCTTGACCATCTGTGCGAGCGGGAACAGCGTCACGATGGATGCGGCCGCGGGACGCTTGGGATCGCGCGCCTCGATGATGGAGAAGTCCTGCAGCACGCCGGTGTCTTTCACGGGCGGCAAGGTCGTGCAGTTCACCTTGTGCGCGTTCGCGGTCATGAACTGCGTACCTTCACCGCTGCGAAATTGCAGCAGCTGGAATGCGGTGTGGAGGAGCGGGCCGTGGTAGCCCTCGTTGTCGTTGTACAGCTTCCAATTGCAGTCGAAGATGACTTTCTGATAGCCGATCAACGTCAGACGTCCGTCGTCGCCTAGCACTTTGCCGATGTACGGAATCGTGTCGCCCAGATATTCACGCAATGGTGCAGTGTCTGCACTGAACGTGACGAACAACAAGCCGAACACCTCATCGGATCGCAAGCGGCGCAAACCGAAGTCCTCCTTGCGGAAGTCCGGCGGGAAGTCATCCGCCCCAGGTGCACCCCGCAGCTCTCCTTGCGGTGTGAACGTCCAACGATGGTACGGGCACACGATGAGATCGCACGAGCCACGGTGTTCGGTCTTCAGCGTCGTGCCGCGATGGGGGCAGGAGTTCATGAAGACTCTGAGTTGGCCATCCATGCCGTGCACGATCAGGAGCGATGCCTCGCCGACATAGGCTGTCTTGAAATCGCCCGGCTTGGGCAACTCGGCGCGATGTGCAATCGGATGCCATTCGGGCCCATAGAAAATGCGTTCGAGCTCGGAGCGGTAGACATCCTCGCGGTAGAAGATGTCCTTGGGCACGGCATTGAAGCGCTCGGGCCAGTCCACGTGAGGTTGTACGGCAGTGTGTTGCATCATTCCCCCTAGTAGCTGGCGATGGCGTGCAGGAGTTCCTGTGGCAGTGGGCCGCGGCTCGCGTACGTGCACGCCTGCTTGATCTGTTCGATATTCGAGAAGCCTACCAGCGTCACTGCGATCTGCGGATTCGACAAGACGAATCGTAGCGCGCCCTCGACGACATCCACGTTGCGCAGTGCGAACCGGACCCGGATTTCTCCGACGCCGTTGGCCGCAGCGTCCGCTGTCAGCGTGCCACCTTCCAGGACACGTAGTGCCACGATGCCCATTTGACGTGAGTTCGCGTGCGCGCCGATCCGCGCATAGTCGCGCACCGCCGGATCGGCCCCCGCACTCCAGGCCGTGCGATTCAGAACACTGTAGTGCACCGTCAGCACATCGAAACGACCCGCCTCGACCACTTGCCCGACCATTGGCATATCGCCGCCGAATGCACTACATCCGCTGAAGCGCACCAGCCCACGCATCCGCAGTCGCTCGAATGCCGCGGCAACGCCGTTCACCCCAACGACGTCCTCCAGCGACAGCACAGCGGCATTGCCGAGCTCACCTTGTGCCGCGCGTTGCACGGCGATGCGGTTGTGCAGCTGGATGAGCGTGATCTGGTCCACTTGTAGCCGCTGCAAGCTTTGCTCGACCGAGCGTTCCACGGCGGCGCCGATGTCGTCGAGCTGATCGAACGATAGCGCTACCTTGGTTGCGATGAACGGTCGAGCATTCAACTCACGCAAGGTGAGACCGAGATGCGTCTCCGATACCGTGTTGGCATATCCCGGAGCGGTGTCGAAATAGTTGATGCCCAGATCGAGCGCGCACGCGACGGCCTCGCGCCGTTGCTCGGCCGAGCCCTGGATCATCAATGCCGCCGTGGGGCCGCAACCGAAACCGATCTCGGAGACAGCCAACCCCGTGCGGCCGAGCGTTCGCAGCCTCATGGTTCCTCTTCAACTGCGCAGCATGCAGTCGCGCCGAATTGTCCATCGTGCTGCGTACGACCCGGCGCATGAAATACCTATCATCGAGTGCCACCCAGGCACATGGCCGTGCCCGCCGCCGCAGGCGACGAGCGCAGGGGAAGAATCACACTTTTTCCCTTGCGCCACAGTGCGAGTGGCAGGAGGCCCGAGTCGCTGTTTGATACTACTCTAGCGGCGGTTTTACGCCGGTCCA
>JBEVDW010000525.1:0-9107 GCA_040513115.1 Steroidobacteraceae bacterium
CATGCAGAACGACATGCACACAGCGATGACCGACGAGACGCAATCCGGTATGCGCCTGAAGGCTGTCTGGAAGCCGACCGAGAACCTGAAAGTCACGGGCTCGTTCGACTACTCGGAAATTGAAAGCGTGGAAGGCGGCATCTTCCGGAATATTCAGCCCAACGCGCTAGCGTATGGCTTCGAGCCGTATCAACAGCAGAACGGTGATGGATCGGTGTTCCAGTTCATACCCGGGTATGAGGCCGGCATTCAGGAATACCTGCCGAACCAGGCGCGACTGACGCCGGGAAGGATCAAGAAGCATCGCTACGAAACCAACCTGCCGAGCTACTCCGTCCAGATTCAGCGGTTGGGGATCCTGCGGCTGGACTACGACTTTGCGAACGCCATGAGATTGGTCAGCTTGTCCGGCTACCTGCAACACGTCGGCCAAGGTGCGGATGACGTCGACGGCACGGCGGCGCCGATCTACGGATCAACCTCGCGCGACTGGGGCCAGACCGACAAGACCTACTCCCAGGAATTCCAGCTGCTGGCCGCACCCGATGCCAAGTATCAATGGATCGCGGGTCTCTACTATATGGATCAGGATACTGCGTTCGAGCCGAATGATGCGTACGGCATCGTGGCTGGCGGTGTATTCGGTCCCAACCTGCTCGATTATCGTTTCATCAATTATGGCTTTGCGAATGCACAGTCGTATGCCGCTTACGCTCAGAGCACGTTTCCTCTGGACATGCTGGCCGAGGGCCTGCGGCTGACCGCGGGTGCTCGCTATACCCACGACGCGAAGGAATACGAGGGAGGCGAAACCTTCACGAGGTCTCCTTTGGGTCAGGTGCAGACCGGCGACTTCCCCAGTCAGGACAAGACCTGGAATGATTTCTCGATCAAGGCGACGGTGGACTACAAGATCGGCGACACGATGTTGTACGCGACCTATGCCGAGGGCTATCGGGCCGGACTGTACAACCTCTCTGCTCCGCAGGACGTTCTCAGGGATGGCGCCTTGGACCCTGAGGAGCTCAAGGACTACGAAGTCGGCAGCAAATCCGATCTCATGGAGGGACGGGTGCGGCTCAACACCGCGTTCTGGTTCTACAAGTTCGACAACATTCAGGTCAACAGGGTAACCAGCACCGGGGGCGCGGGATCGGGCATTGCAGCGACGATTCAAAATGCTGCCAGCGCGGAGACCTACGGCGGCGAGGTCACGGTCGCGTTTGCAGCCACCGATCGGCTATCACTCGCTTCCGGCATCACGTACATCCACTCTGAGTACACCGATTTCGAGGATGCCAACGCGATCGACATCAACACCTCGCCGCTCTACGCTCCCAACGCCAACGTGGTTGTCGACGCCTCGGGCAACGAGCTGGTGCGCAGTCCGAAGTGGGTTGTCACGGCAAACGTCGACTACCGCATGCCGGTCGCCGATGGCGAGTTGCAGTTCGACGTGTCCGGCTACTACAACGATGGCTACTTCTTCAATTCCACCACCGACCTCAGGCAGCCGTCGTACGAAATGGTCGATGCGTTCGTTCGCTACAGCTGGAACGACCGGTGGTCGGTCAAGGTGTGGGGCAAGAACCTGACGAACAAGTTCTTCTACACGGAGCTGCAGAACCTGGTGAACATCGTTGCCCTGGACGGCGTACCGAGGCACTGGGGCATCTCGTTCGCGTACGAGATGTAACGCTGACTCGAGCAGCAGCGATGGCAATGCCATCGCTGCTGCCGCTTCACTACTTCAGCGTTGCGATGCGTGCGACCCGCTCGCGTGTGCCGACCCCTTTGACGCCGTTCCACGTATAGATCGTGGCAGACTCGGTGAGCTGCAGCGCCTTGGGCTGGCCTCGGTCTACGAGGTGGAAGGAAGTGCCGAGCAACTCGTCGTTGGGAGCGATGTAAGACGTTGCAACGGAATGCACGATCTCACCCTGGATGGTCTCCAGACCCCGCTTGGTTTTGATCACGAAGTGAAACTTGCGCAGCGCTTCCTCCATCATCGGATCCTTCTCGACGCTGCGCCTGGGCGTGTCCACGGTATTGACTACAGGCCCCTCCACGACCTCCGTGATCTCCAGCGGATTGCCGTCATTGCGAAAGACATAGCCCCTGGCGATATCGGCATTGCCCTCGGTGCGCACGGTTTGCGCCATGATCGCAGCACCGTTTTCGAAGAGCATGTTGAGCCAGAAATCTCCGACCACTGCGCCATAGTCGCGCGGCCCGACGGAATGATCGCGGACACCGCCGCCATCGATAGCGAGTGTTTTTCCGCGGAACTGGATCTCGCCTCGCACCCGGCACATCTGTTCGTAATGCTCAGAGGCCCAGGCCTGCCCCTTCATCAGCGCGTGCAGATCCCAGAAAGGCGCAGCCCCCTCGAAGCGTAGAAAGAACCGCACGCGTTCACCGGGCGTGTCCATGTGCGCAGCTGCCATGTTCTCCGCGCGCGAAGCCGGTTGCGCAGTGCCGTCGAATTCGAGTGTCCACAGTCGAAATGGCTGTACGCAGGTGACTCGAATCGGACCAGCTCCGGCGCCTCGCGCATGTCCATCGCGACCGGAGCACTTCGCTACCAGCAGTTCCTCGCCGCCCGGAAGATAGATGCCGAAGGTCGCGCGCCATATCGAAGGATCGTAGGGCTCTCTGCCAACGTGCATGCTGATCCCGCACTGGGACACCGGGTCATAGCCAAAGAAATAGTTGTACTCACTCCACAACGGGACGGGCTGTATGGGATGCGGAAACTCAGCCTCAGGCTTGGTGTTGAACGGGTTGATCATCGCATCGTCGATCATTGCATCTCTCCCCTTCATGAGTGGCCGTGTGCATGGCGGCGCAGTGTGGCCAGAGTGTGAAAGCGCGGCGTTCAGATGGCCTTCCGGTTCCAGTTGCGCTTCCTTACGTCGATGGGCAACGCGCTCATGATCGGGATGCCGCTGTATGGATCATATTCGCGTTCGTCGTCGATCAATCGGTTCACGGCAGTACCCATCACCAACGGGTCCTGGTCTTCGTCAGGGTTCGCGCCCCAGTTCTGCGACAGCGACAGACAGCCGCGTCGCAAGCACCATACCGAGCTCGCTCTCGATCTCGATCACATCACCGGATGCGATGCCGTATTGCTTCATGTCGTCACATCGGCGACTCGATCGCGGCGAGGAACGCCTGCGCAAAGGCATTCGGCACGACCAAGTTAGCACCGGGCGTCCCGCCCCAGCATGCAACGGACCGCGGTCCGTGGGCCGCGAGGATTGCATCAACTTGTCGGCGATCTCGGTGATCGCCTGCTCATAGGAAACATCATCGCACGCGCCGTGCTCGTTGCGCTTCCGCGGCCGCAGCAGGCGCGAAGGCAGTGTATGCAGAGCCACCATCTCGCGGCCTTTGATTCAGCTGAAACCGTGAGAGTCCGGGTTGTCCTTGTCTCCGTAGATCCTCGACGGCACACCATCCTTCATCTCGATGAACAAGCTGCAGTTGAGATGACAAACGCGACAGAAGGTGCGTTCGATGTGCGACATGGAACTCCCCGAAAGCCAGTTTGATTCACGAGATGTCTCGCGAGAGATCGCGCTGGTCACGCTGATGAGGCTATACGGTGCTACTCGCATCCGCAAAGACTGGGCTAATCCCTACACTCTTCCCTTTGCCGGTTGCAAATGCCCTACTCGAAACGTGCGTTCGTAGAGCCCGAAGCCGCTTACGCCGTCACTGCGACGCAGCGTCGTGGGGCACTCGCACATCTGCAGACCGTCCACGCGATCCGCCGAGGTGCCGTTCAGCTCTTCCATCGGCGAGAGATAGGTGATCGCGTGTGCGTGCTTGAGCTCTCCATTGATGGTGAGCTGCTCGCCGTTGGCACGCTTCAGCACAATGCGATAGCTCTTGAAGTGAGGATCCTCGAGCGGATCGCGGCCCACCTTTCCTTGCGGCGTATTCGCGTCGGGCACCGGCGGATGTTCGACGATCTCGAGCATCTCCAACTTGCGTGTTGCGCCGTTGAATAGATAGGAGCTCTTCACCTCTGCCTGCTCGAAACGCACGATCTGCACCATGATCGCATCGCCGTTTTCGTACTGTGTCTGAAACCAGCAGTCGCCATACACCGGACCGTAATCGCGTGGCCCCGAGGAGTGATCGCGCACACCGTAACCACGGATCAGCGAAATAGCGCCGTCCCTCTGGAAATGCCCGCGCATGCGGCAGATCTGTTCGGAATGAAATCGCCCTACCGAACGGCCCTCAGTAATGTCCTGCTTGCGGCCGTAGATGGGCCCGGCGGCTTCGAATAGCAGATGGAATTTCACCGGCTCCATCGGCGCATCCTCCACCACTGATTGCATCAATGCGGAACGATGGACGCGCGCGCCAACGCCGTCGTACTCGACAGACCACAGACGAAATGGCTCGATGCAGCTGATCTTCAGCGGACTCGCGCCCGGACCGAACGGATGGCCGTCCCTGCCGTGCAGCTTGGCGATCAGCAACTCCTGATTGGGCAAGTACACCTGGATCGTCGGTCGCCAGATCGTCGGATCTGCAACCAGACGGCCCATGTGAATGCAGATACCGAGCTCGGCATCGAAATCGTAGCCCTGGAAAAAATAGTGCTCTGTCCAATTCGGCTCATGCACGATCGGGTGCGGCAACTCACTCTCGACGGTGTGGCCGAATGGATTGATCTCTTCGCTGTTCATACCTTCCCCCTACACAGTCACTTCGGTTCTGCGCGTTGCGGTGCGTCGTACGCAGCAGTGCTCACTGCTACCGCTCACAGCGATCGCGAACACGGCGGTGCGCCCGTAGATTTCATCCTCGCCCGGCGAGCAGAATAGAATTCGTAGCGCTTGCTATCTTTAGCCTAGAGCGAAGGTGACCCAGATGGAAGAGCAGCGATCCACATGGCAACCGGCGCCGCGTCCCGATTGGGTACAAAAGATCAATGAAGAAGGCCGCTGCATGGAGATCAGCGGCGTCGTTCCGCTGGACGAGAACTCCCTGCTCGAAGCCGCCATGCGCGCAACAGGCCTCACGGATTTTGGCGCAGACGATTGGCGCGAGCCATTCCAGGTGGCACTCAGATCGCTCGAAGACGAGGCACGCCTCAACCTGATGGGCAGGATCCGCACGCGATCGGAACTGCTCATCGCTCTCGAGGCGAGGCTGCAAGTGGAGGACTGGTACAAGCGGCATCCGGAAATCGAAGAGGAGGAAATCAAGAAACCCATCATCGTGGTAGGACAGGGGCGCTCCGGCACGTCCTTCCTGATCAACACGCTGGCCGCGAATCCCGACAACGGCGCGTGCCGACAGTGGGAGATGATGTTTCCCTGTCCACCGCCGGAAAAGGCGACGTACCGAACCGACCCGCGCATCGAAAAAGCGGACCAGCTGATCAAGCAGTGGATTCGGGTCACGCCGGAGATGGCATCCATGCACGAGCATGGCGGCGATTTGCCGATGGAGTGCGCATGGCTGATGGGTCTCAGCTTCCGCTCGACACCGTGGCTCGGTGTCCTCGGCCAGGTGCCGTCCTACGAAGCGTATATGGAAAAGCAGGACATGGTCCCTGCCTATCAGTATCACAAACGGGTGCTCAAGCTATTGCAGTGGAAGAACCCGCGGGCTCACTGGGTGCTCAAGGATGTCAGGAGTCTCGACTTCATGGACATCGAGCTGAAGGTCTATCCGGATGCGTGTTTCGTGTGGTCGCACCGCGATCCTGTGCGGGCGCTCGCCTCGATGGTCAGCCTGATGGGCACGACGTTCTGGGGCCGTACCGACTATCCGCTGAGCGGCGAGGCCCACGCCTATGTGACGGATGCCACTGCATCCGCCGCGCGACTCAACAGCGTCATCGACACGCTGGAGTCCGGACGCGTTCCCAAAGAACGCATCCATCACGTGCACTATCGCAATCTGGTCGGCGACACGATGAGGACCATTGAGGGCATATACCGGTACTTCGATATTCCGCTCAGTGAACGCGGACGAACCGGCATGCAGGAGTACCTGCACAACTTCCCACGTGACTCAAGACCTCCGCATCGGTTCAGCGGCGGCTCACCAGAATTCATCGCGCAGGCGCGTATCGCATACAAGCGCTATCAGGACTACTTCAACGTACCCAGCGAGTGACACGACGTGCAACTGCCAAGTGGGGGATCTTGAACATGAGTCTCGGCAAGCCTCGGATCGTCATTTATGGCGTGGGTCAGTTCGGCACGTACATCACTCGCATGATCGTCGAGCGCGGCTGGCCAATCGTTGCCGCTTTCAACCGCGCCGGCAGTGGCAAGGTGGGTGTCGATCTGGGACAGCTGACCGGGCTCGGCCGCGAACTTGGTGTCGTGGTTCAAGACAGCGATACCGCGAGTTATCAAAACCTCGATGCCGATCTCGCGATCGTCACCACAACCGACCGCCTCGCCGAGAACCTGCCTGCTTATCGCAGGCTGATGGGCGCGGGCCTCAAGGTTCTGTGCCACGGAGCGGAATCCAATTTTCCCTGGGGCAACGACGCGGCTCTCGCCATGGAGATCGATCGCCTGGCGAAAGAGAACAATGTGACCTTTACGGGCAGCGGTGTGTGGGACACCTACCGCATCTGGACGGGCATATTGGCGACCGGACCCTGCACCGAGATTCGATCGATCTTCCACGAGAGTTTTTCCGATGCATCCTGCACCGGCAAGGAGTTGATGCTCGCGGTGGGAGTCGGTATGACGCCGGGGCAGTACCAGGAAGAATGCGTGCGGAAGCAGGGGCTGATCGGGGGCTACTACAAGACTGTTCCGCATCATGTGCTGACCGCGATGGGACTGACGGTAACGGAAACTTCCGAGCACCGCGAACCGGTCCTGTTCGATACGCCTGTCTACTGCGAGCACCTCGGCATGGAACTGCAGCCTGGTACCGTCGTCGGTACACGCATCGTTGCAAAGGCAAATTCGCGCGAAGGCGTGAGCGTGCTGATGCACCACGAAGGTCGCCTTGCGCGACACGGTGAAACGGAATACATGTTCTGGCAGATCGACGGCAAGCCTTCCGTCAAGCTCACCATGCATCGTGACATGGCGGACACAGTGCACCTGTCGTCTGCATCGATCGTCAAACGCATACGCGACGTGATTGCTGCCCCGAGTGGCATACGGCCCGTGTCACAGTTGGGGCCGCTGAGATACGCCTCCGGTGCGAGAACCTGAAACGCCACGCCCCATCCGCTCCATGTAAGCCAGTGAGTCATGCAACCTGATCCATCCGCCACGCTTCGCGGCATCTGCAGAGACCTTCTGGAAAGGAGTCGCGCCTGTCAAGAAGCGGGCGATGCGCTCTCGGGAGTGTCACTGGCGCGAACCGCCGAACTGCTGACCTGCTTGACACTGCGCTATGAAGGGTTACCTGCACTGCTCCACGGCTACCAACCGCAGCTCCTCGAATTGCTCCACGAATCCATCGATCTTCTCCGGCGGCTCGCGTTCGAGATCCCGGCGGATGCACAGCACATCCTCCAGGAGTCACCTCCGCGCTCCGGAGACCCAGTCGTTGCGTTTCACGACCGGCTCTCTCTAGCGATTTCGCTTTGCCTTGACTCCCTGTCGCGCGCGGATGTGGACGGACCGGATCGCCTGACCGTGCTGCGCTTCATCAACAAAATCTGCCGCGCGCAGCGAGATATCGCGCACGCACGCGATGCCGCGCTCGCCGCCATCAGGCAGGACTGCCACGCACGTGGTCCCGATGATGACGATACGATGCCGTCGACCTCGCTGCTCACC
The DNA here is from genome assembly GCA_040513115.1 of Steroidobacteraceae bacterium. Classification (GTDB taxonomy): domain Bacteria; phylum Pseudomonadota; class Gammaproteobacteria; order Steroidobacterales; family Steroidobacteraceae; genus DATELY01. The sequence continues at coordinate 7,791 of JBEVDW010000525.1, forward strand.
GAGACGCTGCACAAACACTTCCCTGAGCATGCGACGGCATGCGTCAAGAGCGTTTCGCGCCTGGCCGGTCTCAACGCCAACGAAGTCTTCGCGCTCGAGGTGGAAGGAATGCCCGACTGGCCACGCGATTGCATCCTGCGTCGCAACCGCGGAAGCGACTGGGTGGGTAATCAGGTCTCAGGGGAGTATGGCGTGCTCGATCACATGTATCGCGCCGGTCTACCCGTGCCGCGTCCCTTGCTGGCAGGCACAGACCTCGATGGACCGAACCGACCCTTCATCATCCTGTCCCGCGTGCGTGGCCGAGCGGTTCGTCTCCTTGAAATGGGTGACGCTGCGGCGAGTTTCATGCGTGACGCGGCGAAGGTGCTCGCACGCATACACCGTGTCGCTCTCACCGGGCTGGACGATCGATATCGCCACTACGGTCACACAGCGCGCCACCGCACGTTGACCATGGTGCAGCGCTATCACGACGCGTGGTACGCCGAATTTTCCGAGCAGTCGTTGGTTCTCGAAGCGGCGTACGGATGGCTGCGGGTCAACGCAGACATCGTCGACGAGCGAGTCTGCGTCGTTCACGCAGACTACAGTCAACGCAACATCCTGAGCGAGAACGGTCAACTTACCGCCGTGCTCGATTGGGAGCTCGCACACGTAGGGCACCCGGCCGAGGATCTTGGCTACATACGCCCCGACGTCGAACAGGTCATGCAATGGAACGATTTTCTGCAGACCTATCTCGACGCGGGCGGTTTCGATGTCGACGACGCAGTGATCCGCTATTTCATGATCTACGGCCTGGCGTTTCAGATGACCACGCAATCCGTCGCCGGAAAGCGTTTCATGGACGGCTCGCTGCCGAATGTGCTGATCGGTGGCGTCGCGACTATCGAATGGCGTGAGTCGGACAGACTGGTCTGCGAACTGCTGTTGAGAGAATTGCAGGATTGCGCGTAATCCCACCTTCTAGGAAGGATCACGCGAATCAATCCCCAGTCGACCCGGCGTACAACCGTCTGATGGCTCTCACCTCAGAAGTTTCCTCGCCCCGTATTCGACCGCCCCTGAGGTGCAGGCAGCGGTCGCGCGACCGAAGCCCCGCTGATCCATCACTGGACAGTCTCGTCCCCAGCCGATGGCTGGGCTTCCCCGAAGTACGTCGAGCGTGGGAGTCGGTCCGCCATGATTGCCCAGCGGCGTCAGCATCGGATCGAGGTTCTGGTAATCCCGATCCGCTGTCATGGGACAGTCGCCGCGGTCCTCGATGTTGCCGCCATAGGAGACAATCTCGCCATCGACATTCTGGCAATTGAC
>JBEVDW010000526.1:0-3177 GCA_040513115.1 Steroidobacteraceae bacterium
AATGAGACCGAAGGTGTACGCTTGTTCGGCCGTGAGCGGATCGCCCGTCAACAGCATGCGTCGTGCGCGGTTGTAACCGACCGCGGCAGTCCAGCTCAGCACGCCGCCATCGCCGGCAACGAGTCCGACCTGCACGTGCGGGTCGCTGATCTTTGCGCCTTTCCAGACGACGCTGACGTCGCATGCACTGACGATGGTGGCACCGAAACCGGCTGCGTGCCCTTGCACGGCAACCACGATCGGCACCGGCATCTCCGTGAGACACGTGAAGATGTCGTACGCCTCCTTGTGCGTACGGCGCCGCAGCTCGGCATCCGCATTCAGTTTCTCGATGTAGTCGAAGCCGCCGCCAGCGCTGAACACACGACCTTGCGACTGCAGCAGCACACAACGGATGTCGGCGTTGTGCCGCAACTGCAGGATGGCCGCCGCAAACTCGCGGTGCAGGTGCTCGTCGAACGCATTGCGCTCATCAGGCCGACGCAGCTCGAGCGTGGCAATGGGTCCGTCGGTCGACAAGGCTAGACACTTGAACATGGTTGCGTCCTGGTTATGCAACGCTGGCGACGGTGGTTTGTGCCTTCGCCAGCACTTCCCGTGTCGCTGGCTTCACGCGCGCGACATCGGCATTCGACAAACCAAACTTCGGCAACGGCCACGGCACGCTGTCGCCGGAGCGCATCATGTAAGTGACCGTGGTGAACAGACTGGTGATCGAGCCGCCGTGATGGTGGAAGTGGTGGACCGCGATGCAGCGGCCACCCGCAGCTTCGCCCTCTTGCTTGACGATGCCCGCGTTCTTTTCCCACAAGCGGCGGCTCACGACGTAAACGGCGAAAGGGGTGCCGCGCAGCACGCTCTTGAACTCCGGTGCCGCCAGCAACGAGCGGATCGGGCACGACGGATGGTGTTGCCACGTATTCGAGAACACGATGATCAAATCGTAGCGTTGAGCCAAGGCATTCCGCGGCTCATAAGAGATGGGGAAGAGCTCTCCCTTCTCTGCCGCATCCGACCAACGCTTCACGTCGCCGAACGAGAAGGGGCGCTGCGGACGAATGGCCGGATCTGCGAAATCGATGCGACACATCGTCACCTCGGCACCGGTTTCGCGAGCCGCGTCCGCCGTGAGCGAGGACGCGATCCCCGCCTGACCAGTGAGTGAGTAATACACCACGAGAACTTTCACGGTAGTGCTCCCCCCCGATGAATTGAATTGTTGCCCTGAAGAACGCGGTCAGTGCGCTCGAGCGATGTGTGCTGCGCAACCCAGCGTGCGCATGAAATGCGATTTCATCGTCGCATGGACAAAATTTACATTCAAGCTAGTATGTAACTACTAGTGCCGCGGCGGGCTTTTTCTCGCGGTGCGCAATCGGGGGAAGTGAATGCGTGGCGCTCTAGGTGGCGTTCGAGTACTGGATTTCGGGCGCTACATTGCCGGACCGTACTGCACGTGCCTGCTCGGCGATCTCGGCGCCGAAGTGATTCGCGTGGAGCGTGTCGGCGGCGGCGAAGATCGGTTCGTGCTGCCGCTCGGCGAGAAGGAACCGGGCGCGATGTTTCTCCCGCTCAACCGCAATAAGAAGAGTGTCGCGATCGAGCCGAACACACCGCAGGGGCGCGCGATCGTCGAGAAGCTCATTCGCACGGCCGATGTCGTGTGCGCGAATCTGCCGCCGCAGGGGCTCAAAGCGATGGGCCTCGACTACGAGACGCTGCGTGCCATCAAGCCGGACATCATTCTCACCTCACTGAATGCGTTCGGCTCGGGCGGTCCTTGGAGCGAGCGCCTGGGATTCGACGGCATCGCGCAAGTGATGTCGGGTCTTTGTTATATGACTGGTCAGCCCGGACAGCCGACCAAGCTCTACGGTCCGTGGGCGGACTTCTCGGCAGGGCAACTCGCAGCGCTCGGCACACTCGCCGCCTTGATGTGGCGCAAACAGACCGGACAGGGGCAACACGTCGAAGGCTCGCTCTTGATGGCCGCGATGGTCCCCGCCTCGGGCTTGCTGACCGAGCAAGCGTTCACTGGCATCAATCGTCAACCGAGCGGCAATCGCAGTCAGACTGGTGCGCCAGCCGACATGTATCGCACACGCGATGGCTGGATCATCGTGCAAGTCGTGAGCAACGCATTGTTCAAACGCTGGGCGCGATTGATGGGAGAGGCGTTCTGGCTCACCGATGAACGCTTCAAGGACGACGATGCGCGCGTGCGCAACGGCGCCCTGATCAACGAGCGCATGGAACAGTGGTGCGCGGAACGCACGACGGCTGAAGCGCTGGCAGCATTGGAGAAGACCGGCGTACCGGCGGGGCCGTTACTCTCGCCACAGGAAGTGCTCGATCACGAGCACGTGAAAGCGGTTGGTGCATTCGCACAGGTGGAGTATCCGGGTCTCGATGCGCCCGTCACGATGATGAATACGGCAGTGAACCTCTCGGCGACGCCGGGCACGATCCGTTCGCGTCCGCCAACGACAGGTGAGCACACCGATGCGATCCTGGCGGAGCTCGGCGTATCGCAGAGAGAGATCTCTGAGCTGCGCGCCGCGGGTGTGTTGTGAGTATAGAAGGTATGTTCAACAGCACTCCGCACCCGCTACTCGAACGGCTGCGTGCGTTCATGGACGAGAACATCTATCCGAACGAGAAGCGCTACGACACTGAGCTGCGCGCGGTTCCTGATGGCGAGTTTCGCGTGCCGCCGCTGATGGAGGAGTTGAAAGCCAAAGCGCGTGCGCAGGGCCTATGGAATCTGTTTCTACCCGATTCGAAGAACGGCGCTGGGCTCACGAATCTGCAGTACGCACCGATGGCCGAGCTGATGGGCCGCGTGATCTGGGCCGCTGAAGTGTTCAACTGCTCAGCGCCCGATACCGGCAACATGGAAGTGCTCGATCGCTACGGCACGCCGGCACAGAAACAGAAGTATCTAGTGCCGCTGCTCGAAGGACGCATTCGCTCGTCCTACTGCATGACAGAGCCGGAGGTGGCCTCTTCGGATGCGACGAACGTACAGACGCGTATCGAGCGCGACGGCGATCACTACGTGATCACGGGCCGCAAATGGTTCATCTCGAATGCCTATCACCCGAACAACGGCGTGTACATCGTGATGGGTAAGACAGATACGAGTGCGCCGCTCCATCTGCAACAGTCACAGATTCA
>JBEVDW010000527.1:0-9538 GCA_040513115.1 Steroidobacteraceae bacterium
GTAAGCATGCCTTCGGCGTTTCCTCAGCGGCCGCATTCGTATTATTAGTGCTGGCGTTCGCCATCGTTATGTCCCTGCAGGCGCAACGAATACCAGCATAGCGCCATCCTGCCACCCATGAGCAGACAAGGGCCGAAACGGTCTCTAGTTTCATGTTGGACGTGTTTGGAGCAGCAGATCCATTCGTGAGCCAAGGCCGAGAAGTCACCGCGCGCGAACTACTCGATCAGGCTGCACGCAAGATCGACAATGAGCTGGCGCAGCAGCCGGAGGTGCGCATCAGGCTGCTGCAAGCCATCGGGCAGGCCTACCATCGGCAGGGGCACTACGCGCGCGCGATCACATATCTCTCCCGGGCATTGCACCTGCGGCAGCAGCTGGCGCAGAACGACAAGGTATCGACGGTGCCCATCCTTCTCCAACTTGCGGCATCGCAGCGTGAAAATGGCCAGCTCTCAGCATCCGACAGCAGTTTGCGTACTGCATCGGACGTTCTGTCGAGCAACCAGCACATCGAGGATCCCGAGCGCGCCCGGCTGCTCGCTGCCATGGGTCGCCTCTACTTGGATCGAGGGGATTGGCAGCAGTCAGAAACGACGCTCGGCGAAAGCGCGGAGCTCATGCGGACGAATCGCACCATCGAGCCCTTCGAGCTCGTCACCGTGGTGAGCGAGTTGGCCGCCGTGCAGATGTGGAAGGGTGATTTCGTCGCGGCAGAGAAGACGGCGCGTGAGGCGCTGCAGATCAGTCGAGAACGCCTCCCGCCCCTGCATCCAACCCGCATTGGCACCGAGTTCCAGCTGGCGGAGTTACTTGCAAGCAGGGGCCGCAACGATGAAGAAGCGGTCGGTCTTCTGGAAAGCGTCCTGAAAGCACGGCGCACGCTGTATGGTGAAACGAGCAGCGACGTTGCCGACACCTTGGACGTATTGGCGCGAGAGCGCGAGCGTCAGGGACGATCTCAGGAAGCCGAGCAGCTCTTGCGGCAAGCGCTTGACATACAGAAGCGCTCGGTTGGGCCGGAGCATTTTCTCGTCGCCTATCAACACACGTCGCTGGGCATACTGCTATTGAAGGTTCACAAGCCGCGCGCAGCCGAACAAGAAGTCCGGGCCGCTCTCACCATTTACGCCAAGTCCCTCCCTGCAGATCATCAATACATCGCCGCAGCAGAACATGTGCTTGGAGAAGCCTTGATAGCGCAAGCGCGATTTCAGGATGCAGAACAGATCCTAGTCGCATCGCGCGATCGCTGGAAACGAACTGCCGCCCCACCTTGGCGTGCTGCGCGCTCGGCGAGCGCATTGGGCGAAGCGCTTTACGGCCAACATCGGCTGGAAGAAGCGGAACAGCTCCTGATTGAAGGCTATCGGGGCGTGACGTCAGATCCCGCCGCGGACATCGAAGCGCGCGAGCGTGCGCGCGAGCGTCTCACGCGTTTCTATCGCGATACAGGTCATCCCGAAAAGTTGCGGCAAGTTATACAACCAGCCAGTTGATGGACCGCCGGCGGCCGCACTCCTGGGTCAGTTCATTCTTCTAAGAACCAATGAACGAACGAGGGCTGTTCATGGTCGACGCTGCATCGGACGCAGACTGGGATCGACTTCACGATCTGTTCTGACGTGCGCTCGAGCAGGCGAGGCCTTCATTGCTCGCGAGTGCCCCGACGATTCCGGGCTAGCAGAGGAAGTACTGGATCTCATCGCATGCGACGTCGGCTCGTCGATCAGTCCGTTGACGAACGCGCTGAACCGCGTCATCGACGATGCCTCGCACGAGCGCCGCCTATCACTGATCGGCAGGATGATCTCGGCGTATCGCATCACCGCCTTGATCGGCCATGGCGGTGCCGGCACCGTCTACCTCGGCGAGCGCGCCGACGATCGATACTCCGCGAAAGTGGCCATCAAAGTGGTCGAGAGCGCGGCCCTGCACCCGGACCTGCGCTTCAGAGCCGAGCGCCAGATCCTCGCGAATCTCGACCATGCGAATATCGCGCGCCTCTCGATGCTGGCGAGACTGAGGATGCGCACCCCTACCTCGTCATGGAGTAGTGGAAGGCAGAACGGTCGATGTCTATTGCGACCAGCAGCAGTTGTCGATCGATCAACGTCTTCACTTGTTTCTACAACTGGCGAGTCGCGCGCACCGTAAGCGCATTGGGTGAGGCTGCCTATCGACAGCAGCGTCTTGCGGAAGCCGAGCGCCTTCTGCTGACAAGCTATCGCGGCCTGTTGTCCGATGTGGGCGCGCCGCGCGAAGCACGTCAGCGCAGCCACGAGCGTCTCATCCGCTTCTATCTTGAACGGGCCAGGCACAAAGAGTCGCGCGGCTCGTCGCTCCTGACACTTCATTCCTCAGCGGCATCTTGCGCTCGCACCTGCTACAGTGCCGACCCTTCGAAACTTCGTGAGTGGAAAGAGTGCCATGCGCAAGCTCACCCTGTTCACCAGCATCGTTGCGATGTTGCTTACATTGCTATCACCGCCTTCTTATGCGACGGACACGCGCGAGGATTTGCGTCTGCAGACTTCGACGCGTGTACTCGAAGAGCTTTTCAAGACTCCCGACCAGAACGTGCCGTACTGGCTGCTGGAACGCGCACATGCAATTGCCGTAGTTCCTCAGGTAATCAAAGTCGGCCTAATGGCGGGCGGACGTCGCGGTAAGGGCGCGCTCGTGGTACGCAAAGAGGATGGCCGTTGGAGCAGTCCCATCTTCGTGAACCTGACAGGCGGCAGCTTCGGCTTCCAGTTCGGCGTGCAAGCGACCGATGTGGTGCTGGTGTTCACGACCAAAGCGAGCATCGAGGGCATCGTCGGCGGCAAGGTGACGCTGGGTGCGGATGCATCCGTCGCCGCAGGGCCAGTGGGGCGGCAAACGTCAGCGGCAACGGACGTAGGACTGAACGCGCAGGTTTACTCCTACTCCAGAGCGAGCGGTTTGTTCGCCGGTGTTGCGCTCGACGGTTCGGCATTGACGATCGATGGCAAATCGAACGAGCTCTATTACAAGCGGCCGGGCATCCTGGCGAGCGATCTGTTGCAGCAGGACATTCCCAGCATGACACCCGCCGGCGAAGCGTTCCTCGCTGCGATTCAACGCTCCGGCGGCACACCCACACGCGCAGCACAGGCTCCTGGGGGCGCATCGGCGCCGAGCAATGGCGGTTCCAATCCGGCACCCCAACCCGCGGGCGAAGCGCTCACGACGTACCCGATGGAAGATCCGACGCCGGGCACTGAACCGCCGCCGTAAGGCAGCGCTAGTGCGACGAGATGGGTCGCATCTCGCGTAGTCGACTAGCGATCGCATCCGCCATTGTGCGAGCAGCGCGCGCATTGGGATGCGGATCGTCCGACAGCCTCCAGGATGGATCCAGATCGACCACCAGGTAGTCGATTCCGCTCTCATCGATAATCCGGTGTTGCAAGTCGCGCTCGATCTCGGTTTCGAGTGGAAATTTCGGCACGAGCACCAGTGCTGACGCACCGCGTGAGTGCGCAAGCCGTGCCGTTGCCTGCAACGCTGCACGTGTCATGGCAACTCCCCGTTCCAGTTCGGACGCACTGCTGTATTTAAACTTCAGCAATTGCTCTGCGAGGGCCTGCAGGCGCCACGGAATGATTGCGGGGTGCCAGCCCAGGTCTGCATCCAGATGAGGTCGATCGACCTGCAGATTGCGAGGGAAGAGCGGCGGCATGAACAACGAGACGACAGCCACGGGTCGTCGGAAGCGCGGTAACTCGGTGGCGAGACGTAGATACGTTTGATCGGTGGCATAGCCATTGACCGCAAGGTTCACGCCTTGCACACCCAATCGCTGCCCGACCAGTGCAGGCACACTCTCGTTCCACTGCAAGCCCGTGCCGAGCATGATCGACTCGCCTGTGAACAAGATGCTGGGCTGCTCCATGTCGACAGAGCAGGCTGCACAGCGGACTCGATATCCGAATCGCTCTGTGGCGTACTCGACCGTGCGCCCACCCATGAAGCGCGTGCCGACGTGATCCGGGACCAACACCCAACCCAGCCGCGCGTTCGGCTGCTGAATGGGCTCCCGATGGGTAGGCGCCTGGTGCCGCGCCTTCCAAACTGAAGTGCGTAGCACTGCCTCGCTTACGAGCAAGGCGAGAACGATAGCGGCTAGCACCGGTAAGGTACCGCCCACCAGGGAGACGCCTTTGCCGGCGACGATCGTCCGCCCAACGTAGGGTCGCAGCAAAAAGATGAAGGCCAGTCCAGCAGCGGCGGCGATGCACCGCGCGACGAGCGCGACATCGTAGCGATGCGCCTGCGGGTGGAAGTAATAGGGCAGGAAGTGGCGATCCACCCACGCCTTGTCGGCCGTTGCGGCCCAGATCAGGACTATGATGCCGCCGAGTGCGATCGCCGCTTCCGCACAAACGCGCGCGTAAGAGTGCTCTGAGCCATTGCAGAGAGACAAGCAGAACTCCCTGGCGCAACGAAGGTACCTACGACGGAGTGTATTCGATGCGTGAGTGGCTTCGACCAGTGCAGCGGTTCATTTGGCGCGACGAGCAGGCACGCGCACGGCGGTTGCTGCGCTTCGCGGACGTCGAGGCCGACGGCGGTCGAGATCTCGTGCGCGCCGCTGAGATCACCCCGGATCCCGTGTTGCGCAAGCTCTATCTCGCACACGCCAGCGACGAGCGACGCCATGCGAATCTGTTCCGCGATCAAGGATTGCGCCTGCTACAGGGCCGCAGAAACAGCGACCCGGAAGCCGGCTTCGACCCTCAGTGGCTGACGCCCGGCGAACGTGGCCTCGACGATGTCCGCGTGGACGAGCACGATGATGCGACGCTACTCGCGTTCCTCCACATATCCGAAAAGAATGCCGCGCGTGACTTCACCATCTATCGCGACGCCCTTGCGCACGACGCCGCAACACAGGCCGTATTCGACAAAGTGCTGCGCGACGAGGTGTTCCATATGAACTACACCGCGGCGCAACTGCAGCGGATTGCCCGCGAAGACAGCCGTCGGCTGTTGTGGCACGCGCGCCTCAATCGCTTGTGGAAGGCGTTCGTACGTCTGATGGCCGTGTTGGCCGGCGGCATCGGGACCGTCGTGATGTTGGTTCAGTACTTCATCGTGGTGCCGCCGTTCGTGCTGCTCGCGCGCCGCGCGGCGCGCCGCGAACACGAAGGTTGGCAACCCGTCACGCCGCCGGATGAGCACTCATTGAAGCGCCAGTACTGAAATGAACATCCTCGGCATCTCCGCGCATTACCACGATTCGGCGGCGGCTCTGCTGGTCGACGGCCTGCCAGTGGCTGCTGTGGAAGAGGAACGACTCTCCCGGCGCAAGAACGACTCGGCCTTTCCACTCGCGGCGATCGAATGGTGCCTGCAGCATGCCGGCGTCGATGCCGAAGCGCTCGATGCCGTCGTGTTCTACGAGCGACCCATGCGGAAGTTCGAGCGCATCCTCACGTGTGCGTTACGCGGCTTCCCGCAATCGTGGCGCTCGTTCCCGCACGCGATGAAGAACTGTTTGAGCGAGAAGGTGTGGGTGCGCGGTCTCATCAGTGCTCATCTGGACGTGCCGCCCGAGAAAGTGCTGTTCACGGAGCACCATCAATCGCACGCGGCTGCGGCTTTTCTCACGGCACCGACCGAGGAAGCCGCCATCCTGACGTGTGACGGTGTCGGCGAGTGGGCCACGTTGTCCGTCGGAAAGGGCAAGCGCTCCCGCGGTGGCGACACTCGCATCGAGGTCGCTCGTGAAATCCACTTCCCGCATTCCCTCGGGATGCTGTATTCGACCTTCACCGCTTATCTCGGCTTCGAGATCAACGAGGGCGAGTACAAGCTCATGGGACTGGCCGCCTATGGAAAGCCGCGCTTCATGAACGAAGTACGCAAGCTGATTCGACGCACGGCAGACGGAGCATTTGCACTCGAGCTGCGCTACTTCGACTTCCACAGCAGCGCGCGGCGCTCCTACTCGGATGAGTTCGTGCGACTGTTCGGACCGCCACGCCGGCCGTATGACCCGATCGATCTCGCGAGCGATGATGGCCGTCGCTACGCCGATTGCGCCGCGAGCGTGCAAGTCGTCCTCGAAGAAACGCTGCTCGACATCGCGCTGCAGTTGCGACGCGAGACCGGACTTCCGGATCTTTGTTTCGGAGGCGGCGTGGCACTCAATGGTGTTGCCAACGCACGCCTGCTCGCCCAGTCCGGATTCGAACGTATCTTCGTTCCGCCGGCCCCTGGCGATGCGGGGTGCGCTCTCGGTGCCGCGCTCTACGCCGATCGTCTGTATTTCAAGAATCCGGATCGAGAGTTTCCGGACCATCCCTTTTGGGGACCGAAGCTCGATTCCGCGGAGCTCGCGCGATTGGCGCGAGAAGATGAGCTGCCGGTCGATGCGCTGGAGGAAGATGCCTTGATCGCAACCGCGGTCGCTGACCTGGCTGCAGAGCGCATCGTCGCATGGATGGAAGGCGCTCTCGAACTGGGTCCACGGGCACTCGGACACCGCAGCATCCTTGCAGCGCCCCAATCGGCAGCGATGAAAGATCGGCTCAATCGCGAGATCAAGTATCGCGAGGAGTTCCGACCCTTTGCGCCCGTCGTGCCCGCCGAAATGGCTGAGGAGTATTTCGAGCTGCCACACGGCGGTCTGCGACTCGCGCGATTCATGTCCGGAGTCTTCAAAGTACGACCGGCCTGGCGCGACCGCTTGGCAGCAATCACGCATGTCGATGGCACTGCACGCGTCCAAGCACTCGAAAAACAGATGGCGCCGCGACTGCACGCCTTGTTGCTGGCATATGGACAGCGCTCGGGGTTGCCGGTGCTGCTGAATACCTCCCTGAATCTCGCCGGCGAGCCCATCGTGAACCGCGCGGCAGAAGGTTATTCGACCTTCAGAAGAAGTGGCATCGACGTACTCATCGGTGGCTCGTTCAGAGTGTGCAAGCGTGGCGCACGCGGAGCGTTGATATGAAGAAGCGTGGCAGAACTCGACGCCAGTTCATCGTACTGGGCAGCGCCTTCGGAACGATCGGCGAGTTGGCACGTGGCATGTGGGCGGGCAATTCCAGGAAGCGCTGGCTGCTGCCGCTCGCGGTCTTTCTGTGCGTCACCGGGATGATCTTGATCCTCGCGGCAAGCGTCGAAGTGCTCGCACCGTTCATCTACGCTCTGTTCTGAGCGTTCACGTGTTGTCCGCCATCGAGTTGCTGGCGTGTCCCCGCTGCGGAGGAGCGCTGCAAACGGACTGGCACTGCAGTGCGTGCGACGCACGTTATTCCGCGGCTGACGGAATACCCTCACTGCGACTGAATAGCGACGAACGGACGGAGATCGTTCGACGCTTCTACGAGCGCGCGCCCTTCCCCGGCTATCCACCACACGACAGCTTGTCGAGCCTACGCGCCCGCGCCGAGCGCAGCGACTTCGCGCGTCGACTCGATCAGGCGATCCCAGGCGCTGCGCGCATCGTCGAGATTGGCTGCGGCACGGGTCAGATGAGCTTGTATCTGGCGCGGGCCGATCGCGTGGTGATTGCCGTGGATCTCACGCGAGCATCCTTGCAACTCGGCTCAGCGGCAGCGCAACGCTACGGGGTCCGTAACGTGTCGTTCGTCGAGAGCGACTTGCGGCACCCCGGGCTACGCCGTGCTGCATTCGACGTCGTCTACTGTTCCGGCGTCCTGCACCACACGCCCAATCCTCGCGCCGCGTTCACCAGCATTGCATCGCTCGCTAAGCCGGGCGGAATGATCGTGCTGGGTCTCTATAACCGTTATGCGCGCCTGCCGCTGCGAGCACGTCGGGTCATTGCGCGGACCACTGGATATCGTTGGATCCCATTCGACCCCGTTCTGCGTGATCGGAGCACAGAACCAGACCGCCGGCAGGCGTGGCTGCAGGATCAATATCGACATCCGGAAGAGCACCGTCACACGCTGAGCGAAGTGCAGCGCTGGTTCGCGGAGAACGCGATCGACTACGTACGGAGTTACCCGAGCACGGTACTCGGTGACGATGAGGGCGGTCTGTTCGAGCCCGCCGCCGACAACTGGCGTGCAGAAGCGCTGCTCGCACAGCTCTCATGGGCATGGACGCTGGGCCACGAAGGTGGCCTGTTCATCGTCGTAGGCCGACGACGCGCGACGAATCTCAACCTAGGACACCTTGCCATGACGCAGCAACCTTCCAGGGAGAGCCCGTTGGGAGCTGCAAACGTCTCGGCCATCGCGACGTAGCAAGGCTCCGTTGACGACGACCGCCTGGATTCCCCTTGCTTCCGAGATGAGCCGCTCGCTGCCCGCTGGAAAATCAGCGACCCGCCTGAGAGGCCCCGCTCCGACGGTGTCTCGATCGAAAATGACGATGTCGGCTGCACATCCAGGCGCCAGCGTGCCACGGCCTGCAATCCCGAAGACCTCGGCGGGTCGGCTCGTGAGCAACCTCACGCCCTCCTCGAGCGAGAGCGCTCGCTTTTCGCGTACCCAGCGTCCGAGGAGGTAGGTTGAATAACATGCGTCGCAGATCTGATTCGCATGCGCCCCTGCGTCAGAGAGAGCGACGATGGCGTTTGGATCGCGGAGCAGGTCGACCACTTGATCTTCATCGCTGTTGGCGACTGCAGTCGCTACCCGCAGCTCCAAGTCGGTTTCGAGCGCGAGATCCAACAGGAGATCCACAGCCGCGACCCCACGGCGCTGGGCCTCGACTTCGACGGAACGGTCCATGAGCTCACTGTTCCCGTCTGGGATGTAAGAGAAGCGCGTGTTGCGCAAGAAATTCGGCCGTTCGCGCAACGCTTTGGCGAACCTGCGACGAAACGTCGGATCTCGATACGCCTGCAGTCTCTCTGCGTCCGTGCCGCGACCGAGTGCAGCCACGCAGGGCACCCAACCGAGCATGAAGGGTTCCTTCAAGTCGTACTCGAACATGACCGGCCGACAGCTCACCTGAGGCACGATCGAAGCTCCCGCTGCATTGAGCTCGGCAATTCGCCTCTGCAAAGGCTGATGCGGTCCCTGCGCCTCAGCATCGGCGAACAATGCGACATAGCTGACAGTGCCTTTCGACAGCGTCCCCAGCTCGACCATCAGATCAAAATAGTTTTTGTTGGCCCTCGCGATTTGCAGAATCCGACCATCGAACTCACCCAGGACACTGGCGAGTGCTTTCAATTCGTCCACCGCGGCGAGGCGGCTTGGCACAGGAAGACCTCTGAACCCGTTGTGAGTGACTGCCTGCGACGTTCCCAACCCGAGCGCACCCGCCGCCAATCCATCGCGTAGCAGTGCGCACATCTGCGCGATCTCGGCGTCAGTCGCTGGGCGTTCCGCCGCCTCGGGCCCCATAACGAACAAGCGCAACGGCGTGTGCCCGACCAGTGCGCCGACATTGATTGCAATCCCTCTTTGCTCGATGAGATCGAGGTATTCAGGGAAGGTAGTGAATGGCCAATCGGTCCCCAAACCGCCGCGCAGTGCGTCCAGGCTCATGCCTTCGACGACTTTTAACGTCCCGAGAATGAGAT
>JBEVDW010000528.1:0-9619 GCA_040513115.1 Steroidobacteraceae bacterium
GAGCCCTTCGACGTGCTCAGGGCGAACGGTGCGGAGCCTTGGCAGGGCAAGGGACGGTTTGCGGAGAGGACGGTGGGCGTGTTGATGGGGTGGCCGTCGACCCACACCGTGTTCACCAGTCCCAGGCCCATTCTCTCGATCACAGTGACGGGATCCTCGACATCCCACATCACGAAATCCGCTCGCTTCTGCACCTCGAGCGTGCCTCGGTCATCCAGGCAACCGAGCGCTCGCGCTGCGTGGCGTGTGACTCCCAACCAGGCTTCATTCGGTGTGAGATCGAACAGGACACACGCCAGGTTCATTGCGACGGGAAGACTGTTCAGCGGCGAGGTTCCTGGATTGAAATCCGTGGCGACTGCCATTGCAACGTTTGCCGCTCGCAACTGTTTCACGGGTGGACGATTCTCTTCGCGAAGATAGTAGTAAGCGCCCGGGAGAAGCACCGCGACCGTGCCCGCCTGCTCGAGAGCAGCGATGCCATTCGCGCTCGCATGCTCGAGATGATCCGCGGAGAGTGCGCTATATCGCGCAGCGAGCGTCGCGCCTGCAGAGTCCGTGAGTTGATCCGCGTGCAGCCGCACTGGCAGATTCATCTTGCGCGCCGCTGCGAACAATCGCTCCACCTGCTCGTGAGTGAAGGCAATGCGCTCGCAGAACGCGTCCACCGAATCGACCAGTCCCTCACGCACGAGCTGTGGCAGCCACGCTTCGATCAACTCAGTGACATACGCATCGCCGCGTCCGCTGAATTCTGGCGGCACCGTGTGGGCACCCAGAAACGTCGTGTGGATGTGAATGGGCAACTCGCGGTCAAGCTGTCGCGCCACGGCCAGCATCTTCCGCTCATCTGCAAGGGTCAATCCATAGCCGGACTTGATCTCGATGGTCGTGACGCCGCTGGCCATCGCGTGTTGCAGTCGCGCGCGGCCCGCTGAGGCAAGTGCTTCGGCCGAGGCTGCACGTGTCGCGCGCACCGTCGACTGAATCCCGCCACCGTGTTCCGCAATGCCGGTGTACGACTCGCCGCGCAATCGCATCTCGAACTCGTTGGTACGACAGCCGGCGAACAACAAGTGCGTGTGACAGTCGATGAGACCGGGCGTGACGCAGCGGCCTGCGGCATCGATGGTCGGGATAGATTCGTCCGCAGGGGCTTCGCGTGATTTTCCTACCCAGGCGATGCGACCGTCGCGAACCAGCAGGGCAGCATCATCGAGCAGGCCCAGGCGCTCATCGCGCAGGGTGACCAAGCGTGCGTGGTCTATGATGAACTGAGTGCGGTCCACAGCGTGCCTCCCAGTACAAGTGCAGCATAGACCGTCGGCGGTGATCGTTGCACCATCTCATCTGCTCGTTCGCGTAACTTCGTAGGTGTATTCCATGACACGCTCGACTTCACGCGTTGTACGCGCTGCTCGTGGTCCTGCTCTGTCGGCGCGGAGCTGGCTCACCGAAGCACCCCTGCGCATGTTGATGAACAACCTCGATCCGGAAGTCGCCGAGCGGCCTGCGGATCTCGTTGTATACGGCGGGATCGGCAAGGCTGCGCGGAACTGGGACTGCTACGACGCGATCGTGCGAGAGCTCAAGACGCTGGGCGAGGAGGACACGCTGATCGTGCAGTCCGGTAAACCCGTGGCCGTGCTCAAGACGCACGTCGATGCGCCGCGGGTGCTGATCGCAAACTCGAATCTCGTGCCGCACTGGGCGACGTGGGAGCACTTCAATCAACTGGATCGCGCCGGGTTGATGATGTTCGGTCAGATGACCGCGGGCTCGTGGATCTACATCGGCAGTCAGGGCATCGTCCAGGGCACGTACGAAACGTTCGTCGAGATGGGACGCCAGCACTACGGCGGGACTCTCGCCGGGCGCTGGATTCTCACGGCGGGTCTGGGGGGCATGGGTGGCGCGCAACCGTTGGCAGCGACGATGGCAGGCGCATCGTGCCTGGTGATCGAGTGTCAGCAGGACCGCATTCAGCGACGGCTCGATACGAAGTATCTCGATCGCGCGACGTCATCGCTCGAGGAGGCGCTGACCCTCATCCGCGATGCGTGCGCGCGCAAGCAGCCGTTGTCAGTGGGCTTGCTTGGCAACGCGGCGGAGCTGTTGCCGAAGATCTTTGCAGCCGATGCCCGCCCGGATGTGCTGACCGACCAGACGTCGGCACACGATCCGGCAAACGGTTATCTGCCGATCGGTTGGTCCGTCGAGCGCTGGCTCGACGAACGCGTGAAGAACCCTCGAGGCGTTGCAGAGGCGGCGTGTGCATCCATCGCAAAGCATGTCGAAGCGATGCTCGCGTTCAAACGCAAGGGCGTGCCCGTCGTCGACTACGGCAACAACATCCGCCAGGTCGCGAAGGACATGGGAGTCCAGGATGCATTCTCATTCCCTGGGTTTGTGCCGGCCTACATTCGGCCGTTGTTCTGTCGTGGTGTGGGGCCATTCCGTTGGGTTGCGCTGTCGGGCGATCCCGACGATATCTACAAGACCGATGCGGCCGTGAAGCGTCTGCTGCCGGACGATACTCACTTGCATCAATGGCTCGACATGGCGCGCGAGCGCATTCGCTTCCAGGGACTGCCCGCCCGTATCTGTTGGGTCGGGCTCGGCGATCGACATCGGATCGGTCTTGCTTTCAATGAAATGGTCGCAAGCGGCGAGCTGGGCGCGCCGGTCGTCATTGGCCGCGATCACCTCGACGCCGGCTCCGTCGCCAGCCCCAATCGCGAGACCGAGGCGATGCTGGATGGATCCGATGCCGTGTCGGATTGGCCGCTGCTCAACGCGCTGGTGAACACCGCGAGTGGCGCGACCTGGGTCTCGATCCATCATGGCGGCGGCGTGGGGATGGGTTACTCGCAGCACGCCGGTCTCGTGATCGTGTGCGACGGCACGCCTGCGGCGGCGAGGAGAATCCAGCGGGTGCTATGGAACGATCCGGCGATGGGGGTCGTGCGCCATGCGGATGCCGGGTATGGGATCGCGACTGAGATCGCGAGAGAAACGGGCTTGCGCATGCCGATGCTGGGCTGAATGACAACCTGTTAGGGCTTTCCCTGAGCAGGCCGTCGGGCCTGAGCCTGATTCACACTGTACCGACTTGAGTGTTGCCCGAGGCGGCCGACACATCTTCAGTCTCATACTCATGGTGCATGGCATGAACTTCGGGTCGGTCAGTATTCGTACTCGCGTCCTCGCGACGATGTTGGTGTTGACGGCTTCGATGCTGGTCATCGGCGTCATGGGCCTGTATGGGATGAACGGCGTCGTCGACGACCTCGATGACATGTACCAGCAGCGGGTCATCGCGACGAGCACGCTCGGCGAGATCAAGGCGCGCGAGCTGGATCGTCAAACGCTCGTCGCCATGAGCGTGCTGGCGGAGGATCCGGCTACCGTCGAGAAATTCAAAGAAGAGCTGCGGGCCAACCGGGCGGAAATCCAGCAGCTCCTCAAGACCTACGGAGACATGCAACAGAGCGAGCAGGGCCGGGAGCTCTTCGAGAAGGCGCGGCTCTCGCATGACGGCTTGCAGGCCACGATCGATGAGGTCGACGCTGCCGTCGCTGCCAACGATCGCGCGGGCGCAGCCAAGCTCATCGTCAACGATGTGGATGAAGCGTTCGGGTTGCTGGACGAAATGTTCGCTGAGAACACCGCTTTCCAGGCGCAGCAGGCCAAGGATGCGCTGGGCAGCGCCAACGGCGAGTTTCGACTCAACCGGTCCGTGACGATCGCTGGCATCGTCGTAGCGCTGGTTCTGGCCTGTGTGTTCGCGGTGCTGCTGATGCGCGCCATTCAGTCGGGCCTGAACACTGCCGTGCATGTGGCAGAGAAGATTGCGGGCGGCGAGTTGGGTCATGTCATCGACACCAGCCGGCGCGACGAATTCGGCACGTTGCTGGGCGCGCTCGAGCGCATGGATCACAAGCTGCACGAAATCGTGGGCGGCGTGCGCAGTGCGTCGGATGCCGTCGGCGGTGCCGCATCTGAGCTCTCGCGCGGCAACGACGACCTCTCGCAGCGTACGCAGGAGCAGGCTGCGGCGCTGGAGGAAACCGCATCGAGCATGGAAGAGATGAGCTCGACGGTGAAACAGAATGCGGACAATGCGCGTCAAGCCAACCAGCTGGCGAGTGGGGCCCGCGGTCAGGCCGAGCGCGGCGGGCAAGTAGTATCTCGTGCGGTGAATGCAATGGAGGAGATCAACACCTCCAGCCGCAAGATCGCCGACATCATCGGTGTGATCGATGAGATCGCGTTCCAGACCAACCTGCTGGCGTTGAATGCCGCGGTCGAAGCCGCTCGTGCAGGTGAGCAGGGCCGCGGCTTTGCGGTCGTCGCCAGCGAAGTGCGCAACCTCGCTCAGCGCAGCGCGTCCGCCGCGAAGGAGATCAAGGATCTCATCGGCGACTCTGTGGAAAAAGTGCGTAGCGGCACCGAGCTCGTCGACGAGTCCGGCAAGGTGCTCAACGAAATCATGGAGAGCGTCAAGAAAGTCAGCGACATCGTGGCCGAGATTGCGGCGGCGAGCGAGGAGCAGGCACAGGGCATCGATCAGGTGACCAACGCGGTCACGCAGATGGACAACACGACGCAGCAGAACGCAGCGCTGGTCGAAGAAGCGACCTCTGCCGCGAAGTCGATGGAACAGCAAGCACGCCAGCTCGTGTCGCAGATGTCGTTCTTCCGCAGCAGCAAGTCCGATGCCCTGCGGGCCGACGTGTCGCATAAACCTGCCGCATCGATCCGGCCGCTCCGCTCCGCGCCGAAGGCTGCAGCGCCGCGTCCCACGCAACGTCCTGCGCAGAGCATGCCTTCGAGCCCGGCTCCGATGGCGAAGGCCAGCGGCGACGACCGCGTGTGGCAGGAGTTCTAACGCTCCTTCCCCTACGAAGCAGGTACTCGACGTCGATGTGCGGAAAGCGCTCGATGAACAAGCGCAGATGAGGCGCAATCTCCTGCGCGCCGAAGTTGATCGGCAGTGCCACGCGCAACCCTCGCCGCAGGCTTTCTTCCGGATCGGCAACGGCACGACGCGCTCGCTCCGCTGCAATCGTCAGGCGCTCGGGTTCCTCCAGGAAGCGGGCGCCCGCGGACGTCAATGACACGACCCTGGGCGTGCGACGCAGCAACGTTGCGTTCAGGCTCTTCTCCGTCGGAAACTCGACTTCGCAATCTCAACCAGCCTGAGGGGATGCTCACATGGCCAAGGTCGACTTGAGCTTCGATGGCCCGATCGCTCGTCTCACGCTGAATCGGCCCGAGGTTCTGAATGCGATGGACACGGAAGCGTGTGATCAGCTGCTCCTGGCCGCGAAGCGGATCGAAAGAACGTCCAGCGTCCGCTGCGTCATCTTCTCGGGTGCGGGCAAGAGCTTCATGAGCGGCGCCGACCTCACCGCCATGGGCAACCAACTGGAGGATCCGAACGTCGATCTGCAGCACGAGTTCGAATCGAGTGTCGTGCGCAAGGCGAACGAGTTCCTGCAGGTGATGGAACGCATTCCCGTGCCCGTCATCGTCAGTGTTCGCGGCGCGGTGAGCGGTGGTGGTCTGGGCTTTGCTTGCTGCGGCGATTTCCTGATCGCATCGGAGAGCGCTGTCTTCGTCGCGGCTCACATCCTCGTTGGTCTATCGCCGGATGGCGGCGTGAGCTGGTACCTCCCTCGTCTGTTGGGTGCCCGACTCGCAAAGGACATTCTGATGCTGGGTAGAAAGTTCAGCGCGCAGGAAGCTGAACGCATCGGCCTCGTGAAACAGGTCGTGCCGGATGCCGAGCTCGAATCGGCGACCAACGCGTTGGCTCAGACACTGCTGGCGATGCCAGCCAAGGCGTTGGCCAACATCAAGCTGCTGGTCAATCAGGCCGCGCAACATTCGTTCAACGATCACCTGCAGCTCGAAGCCCGCCTGCTGGGTGAGGCGGCCGTGACGAGCGATTTCCGCGAAGGCGTCAAAGCCTTCAAAGAGAAGCGCCGTCCGCAGTTCAACAAAGGTTCTTGACGGCAGCCACCGCCGGAACTTGTCATCTCCCCCGCAGTGGCTTATCTCGATCTCAGTCGCGATGCTGATCTGAGACACCCAATGACCTTGAACGCCGATCCCGCCCCAGCAGCCTATGAGCGTTGGCTCATGGAACTGCAGCAGCTCGCCAAAATGCAGGACATGGAGTGGTTGATAGCGCCGCGCTCTGACACGCATCGCGCCGCGTTCGATAAAGGATTGAGTCCGGGAGAGGAGCTGGCGGCACTCAAGGACATGTCGGAGTGGCGTGGGTGTGGGTGCGGCGGCGGTGGTTGAATGAACGCATGAAGCCAACCGACTCCCGTCGCGCCACCTGGTCGCCACCGCCACGCCCCGATTGGGTGACTCGAGTCAATGAGGAAGGTCGATACCTCGATCTGGATTCAGTCGTGCCGCTCGACGAAGCATCGCTGCTGGACGCAGCTCGTCGTCGCACGGGTCTCGATGATTTCGGCGACACCGATTGGTACGCGTTCTTCCAGGTCTTCATTCAATCGTTGCGTGAAGAGGCGAACCTCAATTTGATGGGTCGCCTGATGACGCGCAGCGATCTGATCAACATGCTGGCCGCTCGTCTCGAAATTCAGGAAACCTATCGCCGGCATCCCGAGATCGAGGACGAGCGGATCGAGCGGCCGCTCATGATCGTCGGGCAGGGGCGCACGGGGACCTCGTTCCTGCTCAACTTGCTCTCGCAGGATCCGGATAACGGCACGCTCAAGCATTGGGAGTGTGTGTTTCCGTGCCCGCCGCCGGACAGTGCAACGTACGCAACGGATCCGCGCATCGAGCAAGTCGAAGCGTTGGTCGGAATGTGGAACCGCGTGAACCCCGATCTGCGCTCCTATCACGAGTTCTACGCGCGTGTTCCGACGGAAGCATCGCACGCGATGACGCTGAATTTCGCGGGCGGACCTTTTCTCGCGCTGCTGGGGCAGACGCCCGGTCACGCCGCCTACGTGCAGAAGCAGGGTGTAGTGCCAGCTCTTCGCTACATCAAGAGGGTGTTGAAGCTCTTGCAATGGAAGAACCCGCACAGGCGCTGGGTACTGAAAGCGCCGGACGCAATTCTCTTCATGCCGCAGCTGCTCGAGGTGTTTCCCGACATGCATTTCATCTGGACGCATCGCGATCCGCTGAAGTCGGCGGACTCCGTCGCCAACATGTATGGCAACTGCGTGTGGGTTCGCAGCGATGGCCCGCTCATCGCCGGTGTGCTCGAACAGATGTTGAATGCGGATCTTGCGGCGGAGCTCTTGAGTCAGCCGATTCGCTGGATGCAGGCAGGCATCGTTCCCGCAGAGCGTGTGTGCAACATCCGCTATCTGGATCTGGAGGCGGATCCCGTGGCCGAAGTGACGCGAATGTACCGGCAATTCGATGTGCCCTTGCCGGCATCGGCTCGGCACGCGATGGAAGCATTCGTCGCGCACGAAGCCCGGCGGTCGCGACCTCGCGCCGCGTACCAGTCAGGGCTCGGCGATCGATTCCAGCAGGAGCGGGAGAAGCTGCGCGCGTATCAGGAATACTTCGGCGTGCGGAGTGAGATCTAGAACGAATTCGCCTGCAGCCGGGTTCACAGGTTCTCGAGCACGTGCAGCGTGTGCTGCGCTGTCCGCTCCCATGTGAAGTTCCGTGCACGCTCACGGCCGGCTTCGTGCTGATGATGTGTCGAAGCAGGATGCCGAGACGCATCGTTCAGCGGCCCTCCCGAGCCATTGCAGGCGTCCACTCAGCGCGCGTGTGTGCCATCGTGTTGCCTTGGGCCTGACCGAACTCGACGTATTGCTTGCGGTACTCGCCAAAGTTCACGGCGCAGAACGCTTCGGCGTGAGAGCCGTGCGATTCATGCAGCCCGATGGCGCGGTACGCATTCAATCCGAGGCTCGCCTGCGTGTAGTCGGCTTGCTCGATCTGACTCACGTAACGCGACAACGCCCGCTTCTTGGTTGCGACCGTTTGATCGATGCGCACGAGACAGTTGGGAAACAACGGCGTCCACACTTCATAGCCCATGCACACGAAGCGCCAGGGCGCGTCGTCGGCTGCAGCCATGAGCACGGCTGTCGTCGCGCGATGATCGGCATGCTCTTCGAGAAAGTGCGGCAGATACACGAGCTCGGGCTTGCGTTGTTCGATCACTTCGCGCAGTCGGGCGGCGATGTCGGCCGTGGCGCTCAGCTCGCCATCCGGCGCATCTAGGTACACGATGTCCCTCATGCCGAGGTCCTGCGCGGCTCTTTCCGCTTCTTGCTTGCGCAGTGCCACGACTTCACGTTCGCGCCGCTCGCGCGCTTCACCTGTGAGTTGCGTGACGTCGGCGGTGCCGCGTCGTCCATCCGTCATGAACACGACCGTGATCCTGGCGCCGCGCTGTGCGTGCAACGCAACGGTGCCGCCGCAGCCGATGCTTTCATCGTCCATATGGGGCGCGAGCACGAGCACCCGTTCATCGCCGGGTGTCCAAGCCGTCGCAGTACGGCCATACACGCCGGACATCTGCAACATGCCGGCCGACTTCAGATACGGCCGCGCACGCGCCACGAGCCGCTTGAGCCAGACGCGAGTGAGCGCGTTCATAACCGCTCCTTGAGGGCGGCGCGAACGCTCTGTTGTCGGCCGGATCTGGCGTGGAGCGTGCGCGCATAGAGAAGGCACAGCACGATATACGCCGCTGTGGTGCTGAAATTCGCTGCGTGGATACCCCATTGCGGGACGAGGGCAAAGTTCAGTACGGCGCACAGCACCGCGGCCGCAGCAACCATCGCTGCACGCTCCACCTGGAGATTCGCGGCGAGCAGGATGCGTCCCGGCATGACCTCGGCCGACTGCGCGAAGGCGAGGATGGCCATGCTCGCGATCACCGCCTGCGTGCCCGCGTAGTGCGGACCGAAGATGGGCACGAGCAGGTGCGGCACGATCCAGTACATACACGCCGCAATCAATGCGGCGATCGCCATCGAGAACACGAGCAGCCGCATGCCCAGGCGACGGAAGTCCTTTGGATCATCATGGAAGCTGCGGCACAGGCGCGGGTACGCAGCAGCGCCAATGAAGTAGAGGGTCAGGTACGCAGCTTCTATGAGCTTGAGTCCGGTCGCATACACGCCGGCCGCCGCGCCGCCTTCGAGCAGCTTGAGCGCGACCACACCGATGCGCGACAGCACTTGCCCGAGCAGATCGATACTGGCGAACGACCACATCGCGCCGGTCCGCTCGCGCAGCGCATCGATCGACACGTGAATGCCGAGGATCTGTCCATGCGCTTTGGCCGAGCGGGCCGACAGAAACAGGATGATGATGCCGCTGGTGGCGAAGGCCGTCAGCGCTGTCGGCAGGCTGCAGTGGGCGATCAGGATCAGCACGCCGGTGAAGATGAATGCGAGACTGCGGCTCGCAAGAAAGCTCACCGCCGGTTGCATCATCTGCTGCTCGGCCATCGCGGGAACGAACAACGTTGCCGCAATCGCGTTGCCGAACTGGTAAGTGGTGAGCGCCAGAATGCTGATGAGCGTCGCCACATCCGGTTTCGTTGCCAGGATGTACAACGCCAGACCGAGGAACGCGAGCATCGCGACGC
>JBEVDW010000529.1:0-2705 GCA_040513115.1 Steroidobacteraceae bacterium
AAAGCCGCTCGGGCTTCTGAAGCGACCAGCAATATCGAGCGGAACCGCACCTATCGATCGGACGATGTCTGGCGCCAGAGCGGGCAACGGCGTCGAGAGCCAGAGGCTGGCAAGAAGGGAGCCGCACAGCGCACGGACGATGGCTGAGGTGGGTGCGGCTACCACATCAATCAACTACCGAATCACGGGTATCCGGTCAATAGTTGGCGGTTTCGCGGATGGCTGTCAGGACGTCGGCTGTTTGAGGCAGGATCACGTCCTCCAGATCGGGAGCATACGCGACGGGCGCGTCCAGAGCACCAACTCGCCTGACGGGAGCATCGAGATACTCGAAGAGCTCTCCAGCGACCCGCGCGGCGATCTCCGCGCCAAAGCCACACGTCAATTGATCCTCGTGAGCGACGACTACGCGATTGATGCGCTGCACGAGCGCAGCGATGCTGGTCCAATCGTACGGGGCAATCGTGCGCAGATCGAGAATGGCGACGCTGATTCCTTCTTGTTCTGCCTGATGTGCGGCCACAATCGATCGTTGCACTAGCGCGCCCCAGGTCACGAGCAGCACATCGGTTCCATCCTGGCGCAGGCTCGCCTTCCCGAACGGAATCATGAAGTTCTTACCAGGATAGGCCGCCTTGTTGTACGGCTGGCGGTAGAGGTGCTTGTGTTCCAGGAACAACACAGGATCATCGCAGCGAATCGCCGTCCGAAGAAGGCCAGCCGCATCCTGTGCTGTTGATGGGAACGCGATACGAATGCCCGGGCAGTGCGCAAAGATGCTCTCGCCGGACTGACTATGGTACGGTCCGCCGCCCCTCAGATAACCGCCGATGGGGGTCCGGATCACCATCGGACATGAAAAGTTGTTACCCGATCGATAGCGCATCATCGACATCTCGTCGCGCAACTGCATCATTGCCGGCCAGATGTAATCGAAGAACTGAATCTCGACGACAGGTTTCAGTCCGCGCAGCGCCATCCCGACGGCTCGCCCGACGATGTTGGCTTCGGCAAGCTGGGAATTGAACACACGATCGTCGCCATACAGGCGCTGGAGGCCGTGCGTCACCTTGAACACGCCCCCTTTGCCGGGCACCAGCGGCAATGCTTCCCGTCTGCTGGCATCCGCGACGTCCTCGCCGAAGACCACGATGCGCGGATTGGCTGCCATCTCGTCCTTCAGCGTGCGATTAATCGCCCCGACGACCGTATCAGGCTGCCCCTCTTGTTCGACGGCGGTTTCGAACGCCGACGAAGTGGGATCCACATTGGGGGAATAGACCCATAGCGCTGCCGCTTCTTTTTTCGGCTTCAGTGCTTGAAGGGCTTCGAGCGCCGCGTCGTTCACTTCGCGATCGACGTCCTCCACCATCGCGTCGAGTTCGCGATCCGTCGCCAGTCCGTTGCTTTTCAGAAACTCGGCGAACCGCACGAGAGGATCGCGTTTCGCTTCGGTTTCCCGTTCTGCCGGTGTCTTGTACAACCGCTCATCATCCGAATGAGAGTGTGAGTACGGTCGGATGCAGCGTGCGTGAACGAACGCGGGGCCCTTACGAGCGCGCACGTACGCGGCGGCTTCACGCATGGATCGGAGGCTCGCGAGGAAGTCGGTGCCATCGGTCGAATCGACGTAGAGACCGGGGAACGACCGTACCAGACGCGAGATGTCTCCGCCCGGCGTTTGGAACTCCACGGGCATGGAGATCGCGTAGCCGTTATCTTCCACCAGGAAAAGGACGGGCAGGCTCCGCAAGCACGTCGTGTTGAGCGCTTCCCAGAACTCTCCCTCGCTTGTGGCGCCGTCGCCGAGTGACGTAAATGCAATTTCATCGGCGTGGAAATGTGAAGCGCGGTCTTGAATGTCCGGGACGCGGCTGTAGATGACGCTTGCGTCTCCGGCGCCGACGGCATGAAGCACCTGCGTACCGGTAGGACTCGAGCCCGACACGATATGCAGATCTCGGCGGGCCCAGTGCGAGGGCATCTGGCGCCCGGCGGAGCTGGGGTCCTTGCTGCTTCCCACAGCCGCCAGAAACATTTCGAGCGGCGTCATGCCGAGTTGGAGGCATAGCGCGCGGTCGCGATAGTAGGGGAAAAACCAGTCGTAGCCAGGTCTCAGAACGAGCCCGGCGGCCACGTTGATGGCCTCGTGGCCGGCGCCACTGATTTGAAAGTAGATCCGGCTTTGGTTCTTGAGTTGGACTTCCTTATCGTCGAGTCTGCGCGACAACAGCATGCACCGGTGCACGCCGAGCAACGCCTCTCGGTTCAATCCTTCGAAGAGCGCACCGTCCGAAGTGCTGGACGCCGTGCGCGCGGCCGCGTCGCGGCCGTTGACAACGGACGCCTTCATCCGCGCAAATTATAGCATTCACCCCGGATGATATATTCTCTTGCACCATGAGCAGCGACGTGGTCCGGCTCCATCGTTGGGACGAAATTGCACTCGAGAAAGTCACCGAGATGGTGTCTCGGAAGATCGTGGTCGGCGACCGCGAGATGATGGCTCAGGTCTATTTGAAACGCGGCTGCCTGGTGCCGATGCATTCGCATGACAGCGAGCAGATGACGTACATCCTTCAGGGCGCACTCAAGTTTCTCGTGGGTGGCGAAGAAATCACTGTACGGGAAGGCGAAGTTCTGCACATTCCGTCATCGATCGAGCATCAAGCCGAGGCGCTCGAAGACACCTTCGAGCTTGACGT
>JBEVDW010000530.1:0-3172 GCA_040513115.1 Steroidobacteraceae bacterium
CATCCGCAGGTGCTGCGGCTGTTCGATCAATACGTTCACGGTCTGTTGCCGCGGCGCGAGTTCCTGAAGCGCGCTGGGCAGTATGTCGCGGCCGGCCTTACCGCGGAGGCAGTGCTCCAGACGCTCAGCCCCCAGTTTGCGCAAGCGCAGCAGATTGCGGCGGATGACCCACGCCTGACCACGTCATGGGTGGAGATCGATTCGCCCAGCGGCTACGGCAAAGTGCGTGCGTACCTCGTCAAGCCAGCGAAGGCGCACGGCAAGCTGCCGACGGTGCTGGTCGTGCACGAAAATCGCGGGCTCAACCCGCACATCGAGGACATTGCACGTCGCGTCGCACTGGAGAATTTCATTGCACTGGCGCCCGATGCATTGTTTCCGCTAGGTGGGTATCCCGGTAACGAAGACGCCGCGCGCGAGTTGTTTCAGAAGCTCGATCAGACCAAGACACGCAACGACTTCCTGGCAGCGGCGAGCTACTTGAAGTCACTGCCGGCGGCCACGGGCAAGCTGGGCGTCGTCGGTTTTTGCTATGGCGGCGGCATGTCGAACTTCCTGGCGACGCGTCTGCCGGATCTCGCCGCAGCCGCACCGTTCTATGGCGGGCAAGCGCCCGTCGAGGAAGTGCCGCAGATCAAAGCGCCGCTGCTCCTGCACTACGCTGAGAAGGACGATCGCATCAACGCAGGTTGGCCCGCTTATGAAGCGGCATTGAAAGCCGCCGGCGTGAAGTATCAGGCCTTCATGTATCCCGGTACGCAACACGGCTTCAACAACGATACGACGCCGCGCTACGACGAGGCTGCAGCGAAGCTTGCGTGGAGTAGAACGATCGCGTTTTTCAACGAGCACTTACGTGGATGACTCATCCAAGCGCCTTGCGGCGCTCGCGCAACGACGACGCCGAGCGATGGAAGCTCAGGGCCTGCGACTTCGGAACAGCCGTTCCGAGTATCCGGCGCAACGTCGCGCGCACCGTCGCCTTGTCGTCATCGAAGCCGCCGTGATTCGTGGCGGTGGATGCGTCGGGTGAATCGAGCGGCTTCGTATTCGGCGCGATCACCAGCTCTGCCTTGCCACTCTTGAGCAGACGTTGCAGGTCGGCGTCGTCGCGCAGGTACTTTTCCATTCCGAGGATCGGCTCACCGCGATCGCGCAGCATGGGTATGCGTGCAACCTCTTCGAAGGCGTGCGACACCAGGTACAACAACGATTTGTTGTAGATGTGCGCGCAGTGATCGTCGCGCTCGGCCAGATCGGACAGCGCGAACAGCGCAAAGCGTTTGATCCTGTTGCGATTCAGCGCGGGGACGTAGTGCTGCTTGAACAGGGCCGTCGTGCACGCGGGCGCCCACAACGTGCAGGACTCGATATCCAGGCCCGCATCGACCAACTCCGTAACGAGCGGCGCATGGAAGATGCTGCCCGCGCTATGACCCACGAGATGAATCTTCAGCGGACCGTTGGGCAAACTCGCTTGCATCCTCGCCAAGTGCTTCACGATCTGGCGCGCCGCGCCGGTGCCGCTCTCCGTTGCTGCCAGCGCGTTCTCTTTCATCTCATCCCACGCAGCCTTCCCTGACAGCACACGCGCGAGCGGCTCGAGCGCATCGTCGAGGCGATCGAGCATGAAGTCCTTCGCGGCATCGAGCGCACCTTCAGGGCGGCGCCTTTTGAGCGCTTCGCTGAGGATGTTCTTGACGGTGGACCAGTAGTCGCTGTGCCAGATGAACGTGAGCGGATAGATACCGGCACCCAGCATTGCCGCACGATAGTCGGCCAGGCGCTGCACGGCGATGTCTTCGCCGACCAGCCCGCCATGTGCGTACAACAACAGATGTTGATACTTCGCCTGGCCCTTCGGCCCGATGGCACCGGGTATTTCGGTCTTGAAGAGTTGGTCGACTTCGTGCGCGGACGTGCCGTAGTTACCGCTCGCTTTCAGAGTGCCGTCATTGCCGATGCTGATGATGTGCGGTCGCAGATCGTGATAAGAGTAGGCAATCGACAACCCCGATGACGCGGCATGCGCGGTGGCAGTCGACGCGCCTCGAATCAGCTCGATCGGCGCGCCAAGGCGCGCGACCCACACGTCCGATCCGTTCGCCAGCCAATCGTCATAGCTGATCCGAGCGAAACCGGCCTTGCCCCATTTCGTGGTCCATGAGTTCTGAATCCAGAAGCCGCCCCCGTCGTACGCGACGATCGCGAACGCATGTGCGCCCAGGATTTTCTGTGAGAGCTCGATGATGCCGTCGTCACCTACATCCTCCCAACCGGCATGCACGTCAGCCGTCGCGTAGAGAATGCCCACCTCCGCAATCGCCGTATGCATCGCGACGATATCCTTGTGATTGACGCGGTAATAGGCACCGAGCGGACGACGCAGCGCATCCGTCGTGCGCGCTTCGTTCAAGCCCTGGAATTGCCCCTTGCTGTTCTTCGTCGGCTTCGATTCCCAATACTGCTCCGCGCACACACCATGCTTGTGCCAGCCCTTCATCGCACCGCGCGCGCTCGATCCGGCGTAGTTCTCGCCAGGCCATTCGTCATAGCGCTTCGCGAGCTCGTACAGCATGCGCGCGCTGACCGGGGTGCAATCGGAAACCACTTTACGGGTGGCGAGCAGATAATTCACCACGGTCGCCAGACCATAACCGGTGCAGGCACCTTCGCTGCCTTGATTGAGGATAGGGATGTTCCGGGCTCGATAGCTATCGAGACTCACATGCGTTGGCACCTCCACCAGCGTCGGCACGTACATCTTGTCGCGGAAATCGAGCGTGTCGGGCCGCGCGTCGTAAGTGCGCTTGATCTTGCGAGCGGATTTCTTCTTCGTTGCCATGGTGGAACGTCCTCCGGACGCACAGGTGATCGCTGTTGTGGCTGGTCGCGATGCTAACGAGAGCGCGGCGAGCGTGGAAGGATCATGCCCGTTTGGGCAGGATGAAATGGCTAGCTGGCCAACGGGTCGGCTGGCTCGTTGGCCAGAGAGCTCCGGCTCTCGATGAACTATCTCCGCGAACGCGCAGACACGCGCAACACTTCGCGAGCGACGCGCTCTCCGCTTTGTAGTGCGCCAGCCACCGTTCCTGCCACCTCGCCGTCGGCATCCGCGGCTTCGCCCGCGAAGAAGAGTGTGCCGAGCAGCGGACGAGCCAATGCTTTGCGC
>JBEVDW010000531.1:0-3759 GCA_040513115.1 Steroidobacteraceae bacterium
ATGTTGCGCAGGTCAAAGTCCCCGTGGACGAGAACAGGATCTTCCGAGAGTTGTTGGACATGATCAAACAACCAAATGAATGCCGCGGCAATGATACTCGACGAACCAAGCCGATCTCGATCCCATCTCTTCCGGAGATCGCTTATGCGGTGCTCGACGAGCTGACGCAGAGGCGCATGCGGCTGATTGCGAGCGGTGAACAAGAGCATCGGATCAATTCGATGAAGCTGTGCTAGGAATCGAGCTGATTCTTTTAAGATCCCAATCGCGCACTCGGGGTCATCGAGAGCTCGAATCACATGGCCATCGACCCGCTCCATCATGACAAATTGACCGCCTAGCCGATCGGGATCACCCTCGCCAAGAAGTGGACGCGGTACCCGTAGCCCGGCGCAATGAACGATCTGGAGCATTCCATATTCGTCAGCTAAGTTCGTTTCGACAATGGAGAACACTGGAGAGATGCGAAGGATCGCTTCTTGCGGCCATCCCCCAGCAGCATTGGTACGTACAAGAAACACGTCTTTCGAGCTCTGTGTATAGAACGGCTCAACGCTCTCAATTTTAAGGCTGTCGTTACCCGTTCTCTGCCGTGCCAGGATCTCGAGCCGGGACAAAACGTGAAGTTCGGTGGAATCTGCGTTCACACGAGAAGGTCGCGTTTCAGAGCCCGCCGTCGGAATCCGCGACATCGTGCGTGCGGCCTGCTCAATGGCGGCGCCTGCGCGCGCAATTTCTGTGCGTTCCCGCGCGACCGCTCCATCCGCCACAGTTACATTGCTTGCCAGCGCCAGCGCTTCGGCGAGACGAGCGAATTTTTGGCGTATATCTGACAGCGGCGCTTCAGAAATGGTCTGCCCGGTTTTTCTAAGCCACACTTCCGATCGGCGAATAAGGTCATCGAGCTTCGCCTCGACCTCCGTGCTGGCAGAAAGCGGCAAACGGGCTTGCTCTTCCCAAAGTTCCAATCCCTTCGCAATTCTGCTCAGCTCTACCGCAGACTGAACAGACAGCGCTCCTTGCTCCCTCTCGAGAATGCGTCTAATTGCCTGGCGGTAAGATACGTTGAAGACGAGAGGATCTAAATCCATCAGAGCGCTGTGTAAACTATGAGAAGTTCTGAATAGTACGCTGTTTCTTTCGCCTCGCGAATTTCGCGACCGACGTCACCCGACTTCAGAACCAGTGCTCGTTCAGAAACTCGTCACGGAAGCGACCACGAACGATTCTACATACGCGTTCTGATTCGGCTTACCTGATTCGATGAGCCGTAGCGCGATACCTTCCCGTGTACCCACGTCAGCATCGTCTTGCCGCAACCTCCAGATGATCGATCGCAGTTGAAAGGGACGGGCGCAGGCTGGCCGAATCGTTCGGGTCGAAGGCTGCGATGCACTGCGTCGTTTCAAATAAAAGATGTCGTGACGGTAACTTTGACGGAAACACCGACTCAACTAGAAATCCTGAATCGACCGCTGAGCGACTTCACTACGGGGGAAGTGACTATCCGCAGCTCAGGTAATCAACCGCAATCGCTCTAGCGCGCGTCGAAGACGATTGTCAGTCCCCGTTGCAGCACAAAGTGTCAGTGTGGATCACGCGGCTTCGATTGCCTTCACAATCTCGTACTGCATCTCCTGGTCTTCCAGCTCGAGCTCGCAGCGGATCGTGTCGACGAAATCGCCGAAGCGCTGCTTGATCCTCGGAGCGATCTCGTGGGGTTCACCCATCACAGTGAAGGTGTTTACCATCTCGTCGGTAATCGGATCTCCCAGTTCGTCCCATCGGCCCTCGCGGGTCAGTCGACGCGTCTCTTCGTGCAAATCGCTCCATCCGAGCAGATCCAGTTGCACCTTGTAGGCCGGTGTCGATGCATAGAACCCGATGCGGTTGCGATGATGCTCGCGGTTGCGCTTAAACTCCTCCTCGTTCGAACCCGTTGTAATGAACAGCGGCAGGACCAGCTCGAACTCGGCGCGCGATCGGCCCGTACGCTCAAGCGTTTCGAGGATGGTCTTCAAACTGATGGCGCGCAGCGATTTCTCGGACACAAAGGAGTGCGTGATCAATCCGTCTGCGAGCTCCGCCGCGACCTTGGTCATGCCCGGGCCTACCGCACCGACCAGTAGACGCGGCTTGCCATAGCCCTCTTTGAAAGGAATGAACTCGGGCGTGATCAACGTGTGTCGATAAGTCTCGCCTTGAAAGTTCAGAGGTCCACCGGATTCGAATGACGTCCAGATCGCATTGAGCGCTGCGATGTACTCGCGCATTTGCGTTGCCGGCTTATCCGACCACGGCATTCCGAAACGCCGCACGATGTGCGGCTTGATCTGCGAGCCAATACCCAGACTGAACCGTCCCTCACAGAACTGATTGACCGAGTAGGCTTCGAGCGCCAACACCATCGGCGACTTTGCGAACGCAACGGCGATGGACGTCGAGAACTCGGCCGTTGGGTCGTGCGCGGCACACATCAATACGGGAAAGAGAGGATTCGTCTTGTTCTCTACGCCCGAAAACCGCTGGTAACCGAGCGCTCGCTTGCGCTTGTAGTCGGGCACGACATCGCGGAGATTGTCTTGCAAACGCTGGATCACCTTCATCTTGCGCTCCTCTCAGCTGAACTGAAGCGCTCGGGCTCGTCGGGCGCGAGCTTCATCGCATCGGCGTAGAACTACTACGCCAGTACCGGAAACCGCTCCCCCTGCAGGACATCGAACTGGCGCATGCCGTCCGAGCTGAAGAGTTCGCCTTGCGCACCGTTCCAGCGCCCATCGGCGGGGTTACACGAGAGGATGTAAACCCAGCGCGGCTTATCTGTGCGGTTCTCGGCGGCGCCGTGGACACAGAGGTTGGAATAGACCACGGCATCGCCGGCTTTGAACGCGAGCGGACCACTTGAAGGATAGTATTCGGTGAGTTCGGGATACACATCGGTGATGTCACCGCCGTTCAGGACGCGGTAGCTGCCCAGCGGGCCACTGCGCTGCGAGCCACTGAGGAAGCCGAGCGTGCCCATGTCCGGTGTGAGATCGGCGAGGGCGATCCAAATGCTGAGGCCGCCCGCGCGGTCCACCGCCCAGGTCGTGAAGTCGTTGTGGTAGCCAGTCCTCTGGTTGCCGCCGTGCCGCGTCTCGCGTCCTGCGGGAAGCTTCACGGCGAAGAGGTCGGTCAGGTAGCGCACGCCGCTTCTGCCGGCGCTGCCCATCAGCCGCCTTCGCGTTGCCGCCCAGGCGCTGCAGGAGCGGCGCAAACGCCTCATCCGTCAGAAAGTCTGTTGCACCGACATTGAAGATCGGCACCATCTTCTCGCAGGGCGGGTTGCTGTCGCCGTCCTCGCCCATGCAAGCCTTGGCGCGACCGAGCATCGCGATTGCGAGTTCAAGCGTGACGAGCCCGTCCAGCCGGACCCACCCGTCCTGACGATATCGCTCGACTTCGGCCGGCGTCACCTTGCGACACCCGAGTCCAGTTTTCGCGGCGACACTATTCATCAGGCCCCCCGTTCGCTCGACGCTTTGGACGTCTCGAGTTGCGAATGTCGCATTGCGGCGCCCGAGCTTCGACGCTCAGATCAATAAAGGGCTCTGCTGCGGCACATTCATCACACAGCGTGCTTACTTCCCGCAGAGCGCGTGGTTCCAACTGTCCTGGGAATAGTGAGCCTGCAAAGGTTTGCGGATCAAGACCGCTGTTGAAGATCACGATCGCAGACAAGACTAACGCTGCAGAGTTTTATTTTCCTCCAAGTCTTGC
>JBEVDW010000532.1:0-7615 GCA_040513115.1 Steroidobacteraceae bacterium
TACGCTTGTTGCAGGCAGTGGATCCAAACGACCTGCCAGGTTTTTCTGCCGGTCACGTCTCGGTGCAGGACGCGGCGGCACAGCTCGCGGTGGATTTCCTGCAGCCACAGGCCGGCGAGCGCGTCCTCGACGCATGCGCAGCGCCGGGCGGCAAAACTTGCCACGTGCTTGAGCGACAGCCAGCTTTGAGCGAGCTGGTCGCCGTCGATATCGCCGCGGAACGCCTTGCTCGGGTGCGCGAGAACCTGGCGCGGTTGTCCCTGCGTGCGACGCTACGAGTGGGCGATGCCGCCGAGCCGCAGCAGTGGTGGGATGGGGCTGCGTTCGATCGCGTACTGCTGGACGTACCGTGCTCTGCGACGGGCGTGATCCGGCGCCACCCGGATATCAAGTTACTGCGCCGTCGCGCCGACATCGCTGCGCTCGCGGCTCGGCAGCTCGCCATGCTCGAAGCCGCATGGCGGGTGGTGAAGCCGGGCGGCGTCTTGCTGTATGCGAGTTGTTCAGCGCTGCGCGCGGAGAATGCCGAGGTCGTGGCTGCATTTCTGCGGCAAGCGACGGCCAAGGACATCACTGCGCAACGTGCGGCGGAGCTCGGATTGCGAACTCCAATGGGCGTCGGATATGCGATTGCCGCAGGCACGGCGGGCATGGACGGCTTCTATTATGCTTGCCTGCAAAAACCGGACGACGCCGCGAACTGACGGATGGGACTTCAAAGGCTGCTTCAAGCCGCACGAATCCAAGCGGGAAGGGCGTACTCGGCTCGACGGGTGTGGCTGGCGTGCGTGGTCCTCCTGCTGCCGTTCACGGCCTTCGCCAAGGACATCGACATCCGCTCTGCGTTCGTCGAATCGAATGCCGGTGTTCTGTTACTGAGCGCGCAAGTCGATTTCGAACTGCCTGCCGGCGCCCAGCAGGCGATCCGCGATGGCGTCGAGCTCACTCTGACGTTCGACATCGAAGTCAGCCGCGGCCGTCGCTACTGGACCGACGAAGGCGTCGCGCAGCTGGAGCAGCGCTACGAGTTGCTCTATCACGCTGTCAGCGGTCGCTATCTCGTCCGCAACTTGAATAGCGGCGAGCAGGGCTCCTATCCCACGCTGGACGCGGCGTTGGAACCCCTACACCGAATCGAGCGGCTCCCGATCCTCGATGAGGCTCTGGTGCGTTCCAAAGGGCGATACGAGATCAGCCTGCGCGCGAGTCTCGATGTGCACACGATGCCCGACGCGCTTCGATTCATCGTGTTTTGGGCGGATGATTGGCGGCAGGCCAGCGAGTGGTACACCTGGCCACTGCGACTATGAAAGCAAGGCGCACCCTCATCACGGCACTGATCGTGATCGGCTCCGGCCTCTGGGCCGCTGCCCTGCTGATGATGGCGCGCACGATCGAACAATCCGCGGACTTCAGCGCGCTGCATCCCATCATCCTGGTCGTCAACGCGGCCGGCCTGGTGCTGTTGCTGGTGCTGATCGGCAGCCGACTGCTGCAACTGATCCGCGACTGGCGCCATCGTGTCGTGGGTTCGCGCCTG
This sequence comes from Steroidobacteraceae bacterium, assembly GCA_040513115.1. Taxonomy (GTDB): domain Bacteria; phylum Pseudomonadota; class Gammaproteobacteria; order Steroidobacterales; family Steroidobacteraceae; genus DATELY01. The sequence goes on from JBEVDW010000532.1 coordinate 1,541, forward strand.
GAAACGCGCATGGTGTGGATGTCGAGCACGCTTGCGCTCGTGCCGCTGCTGCTCGTGTTCTATTTCTCGGTCATCTTCATCAATCGCGGCATCGACAGCTGGTTTCACGTTGAGATCAAGGCAGGTCTCGAGGACGCATTGACATTGTCGCGAGCCGCTCTGGACCTGCGCATGCGCGAGTACGTGGAGCGCACGCAGAGCATGGCGCGCGAGCTGTCATTCAGCGGCGGCGATCCGGTGGGCGAGCTGGATCGCTTACGCCGTCGTCATGAAGCCGTCGAGCTGGCGCTCATCGCTTTCAACAACCGCATCGTGGCCGCCAGCTCCGACTATTCGGCGGACATGGCGCCGAGCGCGCCGAGCGAAGAAGTGATGATGCAAGTACGACAGGGACGCGTGTTCGTCACGTTGGAGCCGCTGTCCGGTGGCGGCTACGTCGTGCGCACTGCTGTGCAGCTGCCCGAGCGCGCACTGACCGAGCCGCAGATGCTGCAGGCGATATTCCCGATCGAACGCCGTCTGGGCGAGCTGGCCGACACGGTCGAGGCCGCGTATCAGCGCTACGGTGAAAAAGCGCGTTTGCGCGAGCCGCTGAAAACGACATTCACGCTCACACTCACACTGGTGCTGCTGTTGTCGCTGTTCGCGGCGGTGTATGGCGCCCTCTGGGCTGCGCGGCGGTTGGTGCGTCCGGTGCAGGATCTCGTGGCGGGCACGCGTGCGGTGGCGAAGGGCGACTTCAACATGAAGCTGCCGCTCACCTCGCACGATGAGATGGGCATCCTGGTGCATTCGTTCAACGACATGACGAAGCGTCTCGCCCGGGCTCGCGAAGAAACGCGCCACAGTCAGCAGGCGGTGGAAGCCGAGCGTGCGAATCTGGCGATCATCCTGGCGCGCCTGTCCACGGGCGTGATCTCGATCGAAGCGGATGGACGCTTGCGCAGGGCGAACGCCGCCGCGAACGCCATTCTGGCCGTCGACCTGGAGCGCTCGCTGGGGCAGCCCTTGACGGAAATGGCTGCCGGTAGCCCGCTCCTGCAGCAGTTCGTAGAGCTCGTGCAGACGCATCTACAGTCCGCCGATGCTGACTGGCGCGAGCAACTCGTCTTACGTAGCGAGACGGGACGACGCGTGTTGATGTGCGCTTGTACCGCCCTGCCGGCTGAAGAAGAAGGGCGGCCTGGCGGTCATGTCATCGTGTTCGACGACATAACCACCCTGTTGCAGGCGCAACGGGAAGCGGCCTGGGGCGAGGTGGCGCGCCGGCTCGCCCACGAGATCAAGAACCCGCTCACGCCGATTCAGCTCTCCGCCGAGCGTCTGAGGCGCAAGCTGCTGCCGAGCATGAATGCGGCCGATGGCCTGGTGCTGGATCGCTCCACCCATACCATCGTCCAACAGGTTGAAGCCATGAAGGAAATGGTGAACGCCTTCAGCGAATACGCCCGGGCTCCGGCAATGGATTTGACCCCTGTGGATCTCAACCAGCTCGTTACCGAGGTGGCCGATCTTTATTCGGCACAGGATTTCCAGCGTCGCCCCAGGTTAGAGTTGGACCCGCAGCTGCCGCCCATCGAAGCCGACCGGGGGCGCCTGCGACAGATCATCCACAATCTGTTAACTAATGCGATGGAAGCGCTCGAGAACACTGCGCAGCCGCAGTTGCTCGTGCGCACCCAGCTGATCGTGGATGGCGACGCGCGCTATGCGCAGATTCTGGTAGAGGACAACGGTCCTGGCTTCGGAGCCGATATCATTGGTCAGGTCTTCGATCCTTACGTCACGACGAAGGTCAAAGGCACGGGTCTCGGACTTGCGATCGTCAAAAAAATAGTCGAAGAACATGGGGGTCACATCGGTGCCGAGAACCGCCGCGAGGGCGGTGCCCGCATCTGCATCGAGCTGCCGCTGACCAGCGCGGTGGCGGCGATGTTTGCGGGGCGTGAGCTTCGGCGTCCGGGTACGAGGAGGGAACGAGCATGAGTGCAGCACACATCTTGGTCGTCGACGACGAAGCGGAAATCCGCGGACTGTTGCAAGAGATACTGTCCGACGAAGGCTACGACGTCGAAGTCGCAGCCAACGCCGCGCAGGCGCGAGCGATGCGGTCGGAGCACAACCCGGATCTGGTGCTGCTCGATATCTGGATGCCCGATGTCGACGGCATCACCCTGCTGCGCGAGTGGCAGCAGGCGGACAACGGTGCCCAGGTGGTCATGATGTCCGGCCATGGCACGGTGGAGACGGCTGTCGAAGCAACGCGCTTGGGTGCGTTCGATTTCGTCGAGAAGCCGCTCTCGCTGGCCAAACTACTACGCACGGTAGAGCGCGCATTGGAATCCGCGCGCAACAAGCGTCAACCCAGTCGTGTGTTGTCATCGCCGTTGCTCGGCCCTATTGGCAAGAGCAGACCGATGCAGTCTCTGCGCTCACAAGCGCAACAGATCGCGCCCCACGCAGCGCCCGCACTGATTGCCGGCGAACCCGGCTCGGGACGCGAAGGGTTGGCGCGCTATATCCATTCGTTGAGCACGCGCGCTGCGGGCCCTTTCATCTCGGTGGTCGCTGCAGGCATCGGCGATGACGTGGCGAGCACGACATTCCTCGGTAGCGAAGCCCGCGGCGTGGTACAGCCGGGTGTGTTGGAGCAGGCGGCTGGCGGTGTGCTGTTCATCAAGGGGCTCGAGGATCTGAATCACGCAGCGCAAGGCATCGTCTTGGCTGCGCTCGAAGCCAAGAGCTTCACGCGCGTGGGCGGCTCTACCCCGGTGCCGCTCGACATTCGCATGATGACCTCCGCAGCACCGCGTGTACTGCTGACAGACAGTCCGGGCCCTGTGCGGATGGAGCTGCTGTCGCAACTCAATGTGATCACGCTGCACGTGCCGCCACTGCGCGAGTACTCGCAGGACGTGTCCGAGCTGCTACGCCACTTCGTCGATCGTCTGGTGGATGAAGAGCAATTGCCATTCCGCCGTTTCAGCGTCGCGGCTCAGAACCGGCTGCGCAATTATCCGTGGCCTGGAAACGTGCGCGAGCTCAGCAATCTCGTGAAGCGCCTGTTGATCTTGGGCGGCGATGAAGAGATCCGCTTGGAAGAGATCGAGCGCGAGCTCGCCGCTCAAAGCGCAGCCAACGAGCCGCTCGTCAAACAGGATCTGCTGGCGATGCCACTGCGCGAAGCTCGCGAGCACTTCGAGCGCGCATACCTGCAACAGCAGTTGATCCTGTGCAACGGCAAGGTCGGGCAACTCGCCAAGCGCGTGGGGATGGAGCGCACGCACCTGTATCGCAAGCTGCGCTCGCTGGGCGTGGACTTCAGGCAGCTGGCGGAGGATTGAGGGCGACGACGTCGGCCGGCTTCCCCTCACTGCCCCACCCTAATCACCAACGCATCGATCTGCGCCGCACGCAACTTGCTGCGCGTTTCTTCCAACGCTTCGAGATTCTTGATCGGGCCGATGCGGACCCGGTGCCAGGTGTCCTTGTCGACAGTCACCTTCTGAATCTTCGATTCGACCCCTTGCAGCGCGATCAGCGCACGCATGCGATCGGCGTCCGCGAAGTTGCGGAATGAACCGGCTTGCAGGATGTAAGCGCCCGGCTTGTTCACTTCCGCAGCGTTGGGCACAGGGACTTCGCCGCCGCTTTCCGGCACGACGACCTCGAACTTCGGCAGCATGTCGTAGAACTCGAATTCCGTTTCGGCTTCCTGAGATGCGGGCGCAGGTTTCTGAGCGGGTGCCTCCTCATCGCGCGCGAGCGGCGCTTCGGGTGCAGCGCGCCGTGCTTCGGGACGGCGATCGTACAGATACACGCCGAGTGCAACGCTCAATCCGATCGCCAGCCCGACGAGAACGCCGGCCCAACCAGGAAGTCCCGAGCCGCCGCCGCGGCGCTTGGTGTTTTTGTAGTCGCGAGCCATGGGAAGGGCTAGTTGGCTCGCTGGTCAACTGGTCTGCTGGCCAGAAGGACCGTGGCAATGTCTGCGGACAAAGGATTCTCCCGCATGTTTCTCTGGCCAACAGACCAGTAGGCCAGCTGACCAGCTACCCTCTTCCTCACATCGTCTCCGGCGCGTTGACACCGAGCAATCGCAAGCCGTTTGCGATTACCTGGCGAGTTGCGGCGACGAGGTTCAACCGGGCGTTGCGCAGGTTGGCATCCTCTACGATGAACTTTTGCGCGTTGTAGTAGGTGTGAAAATCGCCGGCCACGTCGCGCAGAAAATGTGCGACCTGATGCGGCTCCAACGCCCGCGCCGCAGTTGCGAGCAGCTCGTCGTAGCTCGTCAGCCTGCGGATCAACGCCTTCTCGTGCGGCTCGCTTAACAAGCTCAAGTGCTGCGCGCCGAGTGCTCGATCGTGAACGAGCCCCTTCTCCCGCAGCTGTCGGAATACGCTGCATACGCGAGCGTGTGCGTACTGCACGTAGTACACGGGGTTCTCTTCGCTTTGCGCGAGTGCCAGATCGATATCGAACACGAACTCCGTGTCAGCGCGTCTTGAGGCGAGAAAGAAGCGCACGGCATCGCGGCCCACCCACTCGATCAGATCGCGCACGGTCACGTAGGAGCCGGCGCGCTTGGAGATCTTCACTTCTTCGCCACCGCGCATCACCCGCACCATCTTATGCAGCACGTAGTCCGGATAGCCCTGCGGAATGCCGATGTTCAATGCCTGCAATCCCGCGCGCACACGAGAGATCGTGCCGTGATGATCGCTGCCTTGAATGTTGATGGCCCGCTTGAAGCCACGCTCCCACTTGGTGACGTGATAGGCGACGTCGGGCACGAAGTAGGTGTAGGTGCCATCGGATTTGCGCATGACGCGATCTTTGTCGTCGCCATACTCCGTCGTGCGCAACCAGAGCGCACCGTCCTGCTCGTAGGTCTTGCCGCTCGCGATCAGCCCCTGCACCGCGCGCTCGACTTTGCGCTCGCTGTAGAGGCTCGACTCGAGGTAGTACACGTCGAACTTCACGCCGAACGCCTGCAGATCCATGTCCTGCTCGCGGCGCAGGTAGGCCACTGCGAAACGACGAATCGAATCCAGGTCGTTCACATCGGCGCTGGCGGTGATCGCATCGCCGTCGAGTGCTTGCACCGACTTGTGCGCGAGGAAGTCCTGCGCGATGTCCTGGATGTACTCGCCGTTGTAGGCATCCGCAGGCCAGCCCGGCGCGCCCGGTTGCAGCCCGCGTGTCCGCGCCTGAACGGATATCGCCAAGTTGTGAATCTGCACGCCCGCGTCGTTGTAGTAGAACTCGCGCGTGACGTCGTAACCCTGACTTGCAAGCAAGGCAGCGAGCGTATCGCCGAGCGCGGCCTGTCGCCCGTGCCCCACGTGCAACGGTCCCGTTGGATTCGCCGAGACGAACTCCACCAATACACGCTGGCTTTGGCCGACGTCACTAGATCCGTAAGCCGCGCCGGTCTCGAGAATGCGTTCAAGCTCATTCGCATAGCTCTGCGGCGAGCAGTGGAAGTTGACGAAGCCGGCACCTGCGGCTTCGACCTTCGTGAAGAGCGCGTTCTGGCCCAAATGAGCGGCAATCTGCTGCGCCACTTCGCGTGGATTGCGGCGCGCGGGCTTGGCCAGTCGCAGCGCGATGTTCGTGGCGAAGTCGCCGTGCGCAGGATCGCGCGTGCGCTCGATCTCGATCTCGGGCACGACTAGGTCAGCGGGGAGAAGGCTGCCGCGCAACGCCTCGACGGCTGCGCGTACGAGCTGGGCGATCTGGTCTTTCATGTCGGACGGAAGGAATCGGGGCGCGAAGTTTATCAGGCTGCTGAAAAAGTGCTGTCCTGCACCCGCTCTTGAATAGATATGGCAACGTCGCTTGCGAAAGGTGTGACTTGCGCGCGCTCCCGCAATCAAGCGCTCGGCGCGCGTGATTGCGCCGGGCCGTCCGTGGCCCGGCCATAGCAGGCTGTTTTTCAACAGCCTGCTAGAACAACTCCAGAGGGTCCACATCGATCGACCATTTCACGCGGCGACGACCGTTCGGGAGTTGCTCCAGCCGTGGCAGCCAGGCGCTCAGCGTGCGTTGTAGCGGACCGTGCGCTGGAGA
>JBEVDW010000533.1:0-4593 GCA_040513115.1 Steroidobacteraceae bacterium
CGCGGGTCGCGATTCGACTTCTGCTTTCCAGCGTCGAATGTTCGGGTAGTCATCCGGGTCGATGCCCACCAGGAGCTTCGCGCCACGGATGGAGAACTGCATCATGACGTCCGCGGCACTGAAGGCGCTGCCACCGAAGTATGGGTGGCGCGAAAGGTAGTCCTCGATGAAGTCGAAAATACCCAGGGGCCCGACGGTGAACGCGAAGAAGGCGAGCGGGTCGCGTGGGTCGATGGTTGTCGGTGCGGCGGATGCTCTATACCCCGGTGGCAGCTCATCGACCTCACGCTGAATGAGCAGCGATGCGTGCCGTGCAGCAGACATGCGGGCTAACGCGGTGGCTTCTGCAAAGTGCATCCACTGCGCATGGCGTAGATAGTCGGGTGAGCCGCTGTCGGGCAAGAGCCGGCCCTTGCCGAAGCGTGTTGCCAACACATCCAGGATGGCGCCGGACTCGACCACGAACTGTCCCTCGTAACGCACCGTCGGAACGATGGGCATCAGCGGGTGGTCTTTGCGCAGCCGCGACATCGACGCCATGAGGTCGCCGGGTGTGAAGATGAGCTCATAGGGGATCTGCAGTTCCTCGCACAGCCAGATCACACGAAAGGAGCGGCGCCCTTCGATGTGATAGATGGCGACTGTGTGTTCGGAGCTGCCTGACAGTGCAGACATCGCGCTTCTCGCTTTGTGGTTCTGATGTGCGTAGCAACGCGCAAAACTGGTTCGAAACCAGTGTGCCGCTGTCCTCGTTTTCTAGTCAACAGCTGAAGACAAGTACTGGTACTTAGGTTGGCAGGACGTCGCGTGGCTGCGAGTGCCGCGTGAAATGCAGCAGATGCGGCATATATGGGGTGGTCAATGCGTCGCTGCTGGAAGGCGTGAGACTGGAGCTGTGCCGCGTCGGAACAACTGCTATGTCCTCGACGCAGTCATGGTCGCTGCGATACCGCAGGACAGTGACGCTGCAGGGGAGTTGCAAGCGCCGTTTCTGTTTGTCAGAAGCTGTCGAGACTATCCAGGTCGTCTATGGCGGCGGCGATCCGGCGTATGAATTCCAGCGTGGCATCGCGCGGCTGCATGTCCGGCATCCCCGGTGCAGGATTCATGGTGATCGTCCAGAACGCGAGCGCGCTCATGAGCTGTTGTCTGCAATTGAGGAACAGTTCGTCGAAGTCGAGTGTCTGGCCGCTGCTGTGCTGCAGTTCATCCAGATAGAGTCGCATCAGGTCGTTCTCCCACGCACGTCGCTGTCCGACCGGGAGCGAGGTGGCCAGTGCGTAGGCGACATCCCGTGACCAGTGACCCCGCGTGGCCGCCTGCCAGTCGGTGACCCCCATGCCGCCATCGTGGGCGATGTACCAGTTGCGCAGATGCACGTCGCCGTGTGCGAGCGTGAAGGGCAGCTGATCCTGTCGTGCAACGGACTTGCGTGTGGCGGGCCAGATCTCGTTACGTCGTGCAAAGAGTCGCGGCGGGACCACGTCCGCTGCGATCTCGAAGCCGCGCTCGCACGCCCGCACGTAAGCCGGATAGTCGAGCTGCGCGAAGAACGCAGACCAGCTGCGAAAGGGTGACAGCAGCGCCGCGTCGGACGGTTGCATGAAACGCCCGTGCAGCTTCGCGAGCAGTCGCAGCTGGCTCTCGGCTCGTGCGCGATTGATCTGCGTGGTGTGCGAGCAGAACACCGTTGCCGGGTGGAGCTCGCGGAGGATGACGATCGAATTCAGTGCCCAGTTGAACTGAGCGAAGAGCGCTATCGGGGTTTCGATATCCAGCAGCGGCCGTATTCGATTGTAGAAATGAACTTCGGCCTCGATGGCGCCGGCGGGGCCGAGCGAGATCCTATTCGCGAGTCCTTGCGACGCTTTGCAGAACACGCGCTCCGGTAACCGGGCGGTCTGTCCGGCCGCGTTGTATTCGATGAAAATACGGCGGCGGTTCGAGTTGCCATCATCCGGCACGTCGAGCTGATGATGCAGCACGCGGGCATCGGGATGCTCGCGGCAGAGAACGGCTGTCAGCCATTCGGGCGTGATGGCTTCGTATGTCAACGGCACGTCGTCGATGGAGAGTGGCGGGCGCTGGTTCCGCTGTTCTTCCTCGTATGCAGCGGTCAGTTGCTCAATGGTCATTGCCATCGTCATCTCCGCGCTAGCCAACGCACAGGATTACTGGATCACGAAACCGCCATCGGCAACCAGCGCGTGGCCATTCACGAAACTGGACTTGTCGCTGCAGAGCCAGATCGCAGCTTCGGCCATTTCCTCGGGCGTGGCCATGCGACCCATCGGCGAGAGGTTCTCCAGCAGCTGTTTGACGTCTGGCCCCAATGCCATCACACCTTCCACCATTTTCGTGAGCGTCACGCCAGGTAGCAGGGCGTTGACTCTGATGCCTTGCCGGGCCCAGGTGAGCGCTGCGGTCTTCGTCAAACCAACGACGGCGTGCTTGCTGGCGGTGTAGCCGGGCAGCGAAGGATTGCCGGAGGAGATGATCGCATTGATGGATGCGACGTTGACGATCGTTCCCTTGCCTTGCTTGAGCATGTACGGAATTTCATGCTTGATGCATTGCATGACGCCCGTGACATTGATTGCAAGGGTGCGCTGAAACGCAACATCATCCCATTCATGGTCACGCGGATGTGTGATGCCGGCGTTGTTCACCGCACAGTCCAATCGACCGAACGTACTCACCGCCCCATCGACCATCGATTTCACGGCAGTCGCGTCGGCGACATCGCCGCTCGTGAACGTTGCCTCGCCGCCCGCCTTGCGAATCAGCTCCACGGTCTCCTGTGCGGCTTCGGTCTGAATGTCCGAAACAGCCACGCGCGCACCATGTCGAGCAAACAGAATTGCCGTTGCACGACCGATGCCGGAGCCTGCTCCGGTAACGAGTGCCACGCGACCAGTGAACAAGTCCATGAAGGCCCCCGAGCGTTTGTGGTACTGGCGACAACGAGTGCGCGCAGTAAGTCATCGCGATGAGTCGCGAAGTGTGAATCTCAATCCAACGTGTGCCTGCAGCTCACATCTGGAGTGAAACAGGGTCACAGATCCAGACCAATCCTCGCATTCTGTCGCGGCAAAAAGCGTTTGTGTAGTAGTTCGCACTGTTGGCGTGTGCGGGCGTCGTTGCCGCGCAATAGTCACTTACGTACGATCAATCGAATATAAACAGTCGTGCTTGCGAGCGCGAGTCATCAAATCGGCAGCAAATGCCTAGGGGGAACCAATGGAACTCGATCACGTCCGTAGATTGGCGGTGTGCGCTGTGCTGTCGATGACAAGCGCGCTGGCGGCGGCGCAATCGTCGGGTTCGGCTGGGCTGGAGGAGATCGTCGTCACGGCTCGCAAGCGTGCTGAGTCGATTCAAGACGTTCCGGTGTCCGTGACTGCCGTGAACCAAGCTGCCATCGAGCGCAACTTCATTGCGCGCATCGAGGATCTGCAGCAGATCACTCCCAACGTGACGTTGGAACCTGTCTCGATCACGAGCTCGGCTCTCGCTCCCTACATACGCGGCATCGGTAACCGTGCTCAGGAACCGGTACAGGATCCAGCCATCGCCATCAGCGTCGATGGTGTCTATCTGGCAACCATCGTCGGCTCGGCGCTGGATGTCTTCGACGTGGAGCAGATTGAAATTCTGCGTGGCCCGCAGGGGACCTTGCAGGGACGCAACTCGCCCGGTGGCGCGATCAACATGAGGACGCGCCGCCCTGGCGACGAACTGCACATGAGGGCCGAAGCGAGCTACGGCAATTACGACACGTACTCGATAAAGGCCGCGATCGATGGGCCGATCGTCCCCGAGTTGCTGGGCGCGAAGCTCGCGGTGATGACCTCCCAGAGCGATGGTTATGTGGAGGATCTGACGACAGGTGAAGATCTTTCCGGTCAGGACACCATTGCCGCGCGGGTTGGCTTTCTCCTTACCCTGAACGACTCGGTCGATCTGTATCTCACGGCTGACTACTTGAAAGACGAGTCGCCGCAGCGTGGTTTGCGCAACACTGCGTCCAGTATCGCCGGGCTTCCAGGACAGCCGGACGTGTTGCTGTGCAACCCTGCGGTGCTGGCGCCGCTGGGTGCTTGCGTGACCGATCGCAAGTACAAGACCACCATGGACTTCACCGCGGGCAATGATCTCGAAGTGTGGAGCGTGGCGGCGAACCTCAATTGGAGCTTCGGATCGGGAATCGAGCTCACCTCCGTTACCGGCTACCGCGATGCGGACGAGTTGCAACGCGTCGATGTCGACGGCACCTTCCTGCCGCTGCTGCATTCGATCGATCGACGCATGAAAGTCGATCAGTTCAGTCAGGAAATTCGTTTGGGGTCGAGTCGCTCCGGGTCATTCAGCGCGGGACAACTCGACTGGGTCGTGGGTGTCTACTACGTGGATTCCAGCTGGGAACTGAGTCAACCCATCGACGCCTTCGGCAGCGTCATTCCCGCCCATCGCGAACAAGACCTCAAGAGCTACGCCGGCTTCGGTCAGGCCACCTATCACATCAGCGATCGCTGGAGTGCTTCGATCGGCGGACGCCAGACGAAGGACGAGAAGGATCTGGACGTTACCTTC
>JBEVDW010000534.1:0-6887 GCA_040513115.1 Steroidobacteraceae bacterium
AGTTCTGTGGACACAGTGCGCTCGGGACGAACTCGATGGGAAAGAGCCACGTCGAGTATAAGCATTCGCCCTTCCAGACGGTGATCGGACTTAGAATCGCGCAGGGATGAAGCTTTGCGACCTCCATCACGTAGTGCATCTCACATGACCTCATCACTCGATTCAGCCCGCCGCCTCCTCGCACTCGCGCAAACAGGACTGCACTTCTGCAAGGAGGAATACGATCGCGAACGCTATCGCGAAGTGGCGCAGATTGCGGCCGAGCTGCTCGCACGTGAATCCGACGTCACCGCGACTGACTTGTTGTCGCGCTGGCAAGCGGATGATGGCTACATCACACCCAAGATCGACGTGCGCGGCGCCTGCTTCCGCGAGGATGGCCGGGTGCTGCTGGTACGCGAGCGGCTCGACGGCAAGTGGACGCTACCGGGCGGTTGGGCCGATGTGAACGACAGCCCTTCCTGGGCAGTCGAGAAGGAGATCGAGCAAGAATCCGGCTTCACGGCGCGCGCCGTGAAACTCGCCGCACTCTATGACCGCAACAAGCACGGTCATCCGCACTATCTCTTCCACGCGTGGAAGGTGTTCTTCGTGTGCGAGATCACGGGCGGCTCGGCGCGCGAGAGCAACGAAACGGATGGCGTGGATTTCTTCGCTGTGGATGCGCTGCCGGATCTATCGACCGGACGCAGCACCGCGACGCAGATTCGACGCATGCTCCAGCATCATGTCGATCGCACACTGCCGACGGAATTCGATTGAGCGCTCAGCCATCGCGACTTCGTGTGCGGCCGGCGGGACGTCAATAGCTGGTCCAGTGCGCCCTGCCAGGCAGCGCGCATTTCAGGATGGCGTGCATCTTCGGGATGGAGTGCTACACGGACGCAATCACTGGATGTCACGCGACCCACGGCCGTTGCCAGCCAAACGCGGGATGCCAGACGCCGCCAATGACTGCGTGCGCTGGTACCGATTACCGGCACGTCCCTACGGTGTCCGTCCTGTAACAGCTCGAAGCCTGCGGTATCCGTGCAGTACTCGAGCGCAAAGGCACGCAGCGCAGGCGCCACCGCTACATTCATGAGCCACGCGGGCGGCACGAAGCCGGTAACAGGCCAGCCACACCGTGAAAACATCGCAAGGCCGCGTTCGACACGCTCGCGCACCTGCTCGGCATCCAGCGTCGCAAACTCGCCTTCTCGCGCTGTCAGCATGCGCCTTTGCCACCACTCTCTTGCCGTCTTCGGCGCATGACCTTCATCGCGATGCACGTATCCATGCAGGGCCACTTCATTGCCCCCGTGCGATACAGGAATCGATCCAGCGGCGGCATTCGACTGGCCGCTCGAGGGACACTCCGTCGTGAAAGCGCGGCACGCATAACAGCGTGACTGGCGCGCTTGCATCGAGCGCGCGAACAGGTTGCATCAGCACGCGGCATTCCGTGAGCGTCGAAGGCGCGACGTCATGAATCGCGATCAGCACCGCGCGCGTCATCAGCCTTCGGCCTTGTTGCCGATTGGACATGGCCGCACGATCGGTGCGCGCGCACACACGCTCGAGTAATGCGTTAGCAGGCGCGGAAACACCGCATCCCACGCGTGGCGATTGGCGGCTCGTTCACGCGCCCGCATGCCGATGGCCGCCCCATCTTGTGCACACACCGCGACGACTGCTTCAACCAGGGCATCCGCACTCGCACGCGCAGCCAGCAAGCCCACCTCGCAATCCACCAACTCCGGCAGCGCGGCACACGGCGCCGCTACGACTGGCAAGCCGCACGCCATCGCCTCGACGACGACGAGCCCGTACGTTTCGCTGTCGCCTGCATGAACGAACACGTCGCAACTGGCGAGCCACCGCGCCAGCCGTTCGGCACCGCGCTGATACGGCAACACCGTGACGTTGCGTTCGATGCGCTGACGCGTATGGCCGCCGATGAGCACGAGGTGATAGCCGCGTCCGAGCTGCGCGGCAACCGACTGCAGCATCGGAATGTTCTTCTCGGGCGCAAAGCGGCCCGCATACACGAGCAGCTTCGTCGTTTCATCCACACCCAACGCGGTTCGCAACCGGCCATCGGCGCGTGTCGGCGTGAAGGTCTCCATGTCGACACCGAGTGGCTGCAGGCGCACGTGCTGAATGCCGATGTCGAGAAGCTGCTGATGCATGCGCCGACTGGGCGCGAGCACGAGCGAGAAGCCGTCGTACAGCCGTCGCAGGTACGCGCGAGCGACAGGCTCGATCCAGCGCCCTACGCGTGCGGAAACCATGCGCGCCATGTCGGAGTGAAAAAAACGCAATCGACGGCACCCGCAGACGATCGGCGGCCTGGCGAACGGCCCACGCCGGTACGTAGGGGTCTGCGGCTTCGATCAGATCCGGAGCCAGTGCGAGCAATTGGCGACGCCAGGCGCCGAGTGCGAGGGGGAAGCGGTACCCATCCCGCAACTGCAGCGCCAAGCTAGATGCAGTGCATGCATCCTGCAGACGGCCTTGTGGTGCAGGCACCAACAAGGTGTGCTGGATCGTCGGGGCCTGGCGCTTCAGCCACGCCCGCTTCGCCAGCAGGTAGCGTTTGACGCCCCCGCTTCGCGCACAGAAGAACATCGTCGCATCGACAATGTGCATCATCACCTCGCGCTGCAATTGTGTGAACTTGGGTACAGGCTGATGAATTGCTTCATGAGTCTGCTATACGACGCCAGCTATAACGATGCTCGTGAGCAAAAGATGTGACAGTTGGATGAAGTTCGTGCGTTCCGGCCGGATGACGGTGTCATGACGGCTGCACGTCCATCGCCCTGGATGCGAAGCCTGAGTCCGTTCCTGTGGTCCGCGGTCGCGGGCGCGGCGGCGTACATCATCTGGTCGCGCCTCGAACACATCGACGGCGACCAGGTGTGGCTGCAGGTGCAAAGCCTCACGCCGCGCGCGATCACGCTCGCGGCGTTGAGCTGCCTGCTGTCCTATGTGCTCGTCGGCATCTATGAAGGGCTCGCCGTGCACCGCGCATCGGACCGTCACTTGCATGCATACAGTTTTCTCACGGCCTGGATCGCAAATCCCATTGCGCACATGGTTGGTCTTGCCGCCGTGAGCGGCGGTGCGCTGCGATATCGCATGTACTCACGCGCCGGCTTGTCGCGGCGACAGATCGCCGGGACCGTGCTGCTCACGACGCTGCCATATGTCTTGGGGATTACAGCGTCGATCGCGACCGTCCTGTTACTCGAATCGAAAGTCGTCGCGCAGCTGCTGCACGTGCCGACCGCGCTGGCGAAAAGTATGGGAATCCTCATCGCGCTCGCATTGGTCGGCTACGTATTGCTGAACCATTACCGCACGCAGCCCATGCGCTTGGGTGCGTTGCATGTCCCGCTGCCGGGCGTGCGCCTGACGTTGTTGCAGATACTTTTCGGCGCGGCCGAGACCATGCTGGTGGCCACCATTCTGTTCATGTGCATGCCGGAGGAGCTGGAGCTGTACTGGCTGCAGTTCATCGGCGCTTACATGCTGGCGTTGTTGCTGGCACAAGTGAGTCACGTGCCTGCAGGTATCGGTGTATTGGAAGCGTCGATGCTCGTGCTGCTCCCGCGCGTTCCGCCGGGCAAGCTGATTGGGGCAATGCTGGCCTACCGCTTCATCTTCGAGTTCGTGCCCTTGCTTATTGCGCTCATCTTGCTCGTGGGGCGAGAGGGTTATGTGCGGGGATGGTGGCGCGCGCCTTCGGTGGTGACGGATTGAGATGCAATCCAGCGTCGACCTCAACGTTGAGCATTGCGCCGTGGCCGCTCGCGAACGGTCTTCCGGGATACACGAACAGCGCCGGCGGAGAGGCCTCGCCGATGTACCTGCAGCGCTCGGTAGCGCTTTGGTGACACTCCCGTCCAACGCGTGAAGGCGTGCGTAAACGCAGTGCCGCTGCCGTACCCCAGGCGCCGTCCGATGGCATCGATGCTGAGGCCAGTGTCGGCCAGCAATTTCGAGGCCAGCTCGGATTGGCTCGACTGAACGATGCGTCGATAGCTCAAACCCTCCGCCGCCAGTTTGCGCCTGAGTGAGCGCTCCGTCGTACACAGCTTCCGAGCGATGACGTCGAACTTCATGATCTTGTGGTCGCTGAGGACCAGGCGGTCCACGCGAGCCTGCCAGGTCGAGCTTGCCTCGGACTGTCGGCTCAGGCGATTGCATTGACGCAGGTACAGCGTGCAGGTCGCCGGATGCGCGCCGGGCAGCGGTGCTCCGAGCGCCTTGCGACTGAGGAGCACCCGACAATGCGTGGCATTGAGCGACACAGGACACTCGAACCATTGTTCGTATGCGCTCAGCCCCGCTGCCGGACGAAAGGGCAGCTCGATGTGCTCGATGATGCCTGTGCGGCCGAGCAGTTCTTCATTGAGAACCTTCGTGGAGGCCAGATCGCGATCGATCATCATCGGCACGCAGGCGCTGGGAATGTTCAGTGAGTTCCTGAGCTCGAGCAGCACGAAATCGCCGAGCTGTCCCAAGCTGAGCTCGAACGTCCCCCAGTGAACGTGGGGATAACGCTCGGCGATCTGAAGGGCATGCATCAGGGTTCGCGCAGTCGACAAGGCGAGCCCGAAGACACCGAGCGAGGTCACGCGATGTCGGCTGCCGACTCTCAATCCGAAGTCCCACGGCAGAGCGCATCCTTCCAGGATGCGAACCAGCGAAAGCTCCTGCTGCAGCGAAACGAATCCGACCGGATCACTCAGCAGCGACGGTCGAATTCCCGCCCGCTTGAGAATGGGATCGGGGTTCAGACCGAGATCCTGCAGCGTGTCGACGAATGGAATCAGCCCGATCGACAAGCGGTTGACTGCATACAGGTCGTAGGGCCTGACCCTCTCGGCACGCTGAACAAGCTTGCGCGAATGGCTCATCGGCCCATGCTCCGACCTGTGGATCTGTCCGCTTCGATCATGTTCGTGGCCGATTCGATCATCTGGGTGCAGAGCATCGCGAGCAAGATTAGGGCGGTTCACACCCGCTGACCAGTCGAACGGCACCCTTCCAGACAACGTACCCGTCGGCACGAATGCAGATTGAATCACCCCTATCGACGGAACATCCAAACGCCGCGTTCCTGAACAAAGCTCTGGATGAAGCCAGTCTCAATGCACTGCGTCTTGCGTTGTACCAAGCGACGCAACGGCAAGAGCTGGCAGCGATGTCCGTCGTTGACGAGCCGGTCTGGGGCGGCAGCCTGTTTGCCAAGGTGCTTGCACCGCAATGCATCGCGGATCTGAAGGCCATCTCGCTTTCGCTGCTGAGCAGTGGCTCCATCGCGGCGCGGCCGTTGCATTCGCCCAGCGAGATCCGCCGCATGATGGGGATGTTCGTTGGCCGTCCTCTCTCGGACACGGAATTTCAGTTCGGTCTCGAGCAGCTCGCGTTCGAAGCGTTCCCGCGCAGCGTCGAATGGGAGCAACCGGCTTCGCCACCGGAGACGCGCTCGCAGTTCCACGTATGCGTCGTTGGCGCCGGCATTGGTGGGATCGCAGCGGCGATTCATCTGCAGCGTCTGGGAATTCCGTTTACGGTCATCGAGCGCAACCCAGGCGTCGGCGGTACCTGGTGGGTCAATAACTATCCCGATGCGAGAGTGGACGTCCCAAGCCATCTGTATCAGTACAGCTTCGAGAAGAACTACCCCTGGAAACACTACTACGCGACACGTGATGAGTTGACTCGATATGTCGAGCACGTGAGCCGTAAACACGGCGTCCACGACAAGATCCGGTTCGGTACAGAGTTGCTCGCGGCGAAGTGGGACGAGGGATCATGTCGCTGGTTGCTGAGCTTACGCGGCCCGACGGGTCAGCAGACGCTCGCTACGAATGCGCTCATCAGTGCAGCCGGCCTGTTCAATGCGCCTAACCTCCCCGACATTCCCGGGATCGAAACCTTTCGCGGAGCGATCTTTCACACGACTCAGTGGGATCACGGTTACTGCTATGCAGGCAAGCGCGTCGGACTGATCGGCAACGGTTCGTCGGGGTCGCAGCTCCTGCGGCGCGTCGCCGAGGAGGCTGCGCACGTCGCGGTGTTTCAACGCTCGCCTTCGTGGGTAACTCCGATCCCGGGTTATCGAGACGGCATCAGCACGGAAACACAGTGGCTGTTCGATCACGTGCCGTACTACTGGAACTGGTACTGCTTTGGCATCCACTGGATGGCGACGTCCGATGTCGACGGGCTGCACACGTATGAACCGGAGTGGCAGCAGAGCGGCGGGCTGATCAGCCGGCGCAACGATGCACTGCGGCGCTTCCTGCACGGCTACATCGTCGAGAAGGTCGGGCACGATCCGCAGCTTCTCGACAAATGCATTCCTCACTATCCGCCGTGGACCAAGCGACTCGTGGTCGACAACGGCTGGTACGATGCACTGAACCGCGACAACGTCGATCTCGTGACCGAAGGCATCGAAAGCATCACCCCGCAGGGAGTGCGGACGAGAGACGGACTCCAGCATGAACTGGATCTGCTCGTACTCGGCTCGGGGTTCAAGACGGAACGCTACCTGTGGCCCACACGATACGAGGGCCGCGGCGGTCTCACGCTCGAGTCCGCGTGGCAGCAAGATGGTGCGCGCGCGCACCTCGGCATGACGGTTCCCGGATTTCCGAACCTGTTCATTCTGTACGGGCCGAATGCACAACCTCGCGGCGGGGGTCTCATCGCGTGGCTGGAGCTCTGGGCTCGTTACGCAGTGAAGGGCATTGCGACCTTGATCGAGAACGGGCACCGCAGCATGGACGTGCGCGCGGATGTGCTCAGCGACTACAACACCCGGCTCGACCAACGCATGTCGACGTGCATTTGGCACCATCACGGCACCAAATCGTACTTCGTCAATG
>JBEVDW010000535.1:0-3783 GCA_040513115.1 Steroidobacteraceae bacterium
CTATGCAGTGGGTCTCTACGCAGGCTCACAGACGATTTCTGCATCCATCGGCGTGGCCACGGACCAGATCAATCGGTTGCCCATTTCGCCCGAACAGGCCAAGGCGTACCTCGATCAAATACCCGTCGGTTACGCAGTCACCTATATTTTCGGCACGATCGGTTCGGCGATCATTCTTGCCCAACTCGGGCCGAAGCTGGTGCGCATCGATCTCGTGGCAGCCTGCGCCGAGTATGAGAAGCAAATGGGCGGCGGACAGACGAGCTACGATCCCGGCGTATTCTCCGCCTACCGCCAGATCGTGGTCCGCGCATACCACATCACGCCTGAGAGCGGCCTCGCGGGCAAACCGGTGCGCGACCTGTTTCCCGGATTCCGGATCTTCGTCGAACGCATCCATCGAGGCGACAAGCTCATCGAAGCCGACAGCGACAGCGCCCTCGAGCCCGGTGATGTCGTCGCGATCTCAGGCCCACGCGCTGCGCTGGTCGAGCAAGTCGAGCGAATCGTGCCGGAAGTGAATGACTCCGCCTTGCTCGATATGCCGGTCACGTTGGTAGACGTGCTCGTGCGCCGCAAGGAAGTGAGCGGTCACACGCTGCGGCAACTGGCGGACGAGCCATACACACGCGGCATCTATCTGCGCAAGATCATGCGCAACCTGATCGAGATACCGGTGCTGCCCGAAACCGAGATCTTACGCGGTGACGTCCTCACGATCGCGGGCAGCACGCGCCACGTCGCAACGGCGGTGGCCGCCATCGGCCACGCTGACCGGCCTACCGAAACCACCGATATTGCAGTCGTGGGCGCAGGCATCTTGCTTGGCGGCCTGGTGGGTGCACTGAGCATCGGCTGGGGCGGCATACCGATCAGCCTCTCGACCTCGGGAGGTGCTCTGCTCGCGGGATTGATCATCGGCTACCTGCGTACCGTGCGTCCGATGTTCGGCAACATCCCCGCGCCGTCGCTCTGGCTCATGAATACGTTGGGACTGAACATGTTCATCGCCATCGTCGGTATCAGTGCGGGACAAGGATTCGTGACTGGACTGCAGCAGATGGGCTTGAGCATCTTCTTGTGGGGCATCGTCGCCACGTCAGTGCCGCTGATCGCATCGGTCTACATCGGACACTACATCTTCAAGTTTCACCCCGCGATTCTTCTGGGCATCTGCGCCGGCGTGCGCACGACGACTGCGGCTCTCGGCATGATCCAGGAAGCGGCGAAGAGCAAAGTGCCCGCGCTCGGCTATGGCCTGCCTTACGCCGTCGGCAACCTGTTCCTCACTATCTACGGCATGGTGATCGTGCTGCTGATGTCACGCGGCACTTGATCAAAGACAACCATCCATTGGCCGCGGGCCACTGGCGGAGAACACGATGGACATCGTCAAGCTGCGTGAATACGAGACGCTCAGTCCTTTCGAGATCAAGGATTTTCTCGCGAAGGCAGCCACTACGACTGCGACGGCATCGGCAGTTGCCTATCTGAATGCCGGCCGCGGCAATCCCAACTGGATCGCAACCGAGCCACGCGAGGCTTTCTTTCTCCTCGGTCAGTTTGCGATCACCGAAAGCAAACGCGTGCTCGACCTTCCGCCCGGCGTCGGCGGCATGCCTCGCGCACCCGGTATCGCGGATCGGCTGGCGTCATGGTTGAAGCAGCACGCAGACCTTCCGGGCGCCGAATTCCTCGGCGCGCTCGTACCGTGGTCCGTCAACAAGTTCGGCTTCGACGCCGACCGCTTCGTGCACGAACTGGTCGATTCGATCATCGGCGACAACTATCCGGTACCCGATCGAATGCTGGTGCACAACGAACAGATCGTCCATGAATACCTGCAGTGGGCAATGTGTGGCGCGCCGCGCCCGAAGGGCCGGTTCCAGCTGTATGCCGTCGAAGGCGGCACCGCGGCCATGTGCTACATCTTCAAGTCGATGAAGACCAACCGGCTGCTGAACCCCGGTGACACCATCGCGCTGGCAACGCCGATCTTCACTCCGTACCTCGAAATGCCGCACCTCGAGGACTACGACCTCAAGATCGTCAGCGTCGAGGCCACGCAGGGCGAGCGCTTTCAGTTCGCCGACAGCGAGCTGAACAAACTGCTCGATCCCACCATCAAGGCCTTCTTTGTCGTCAACCCGGGTAACCCAAGTGCCATGGCGCTGAGCGAACCGACGATTGCAAAGATCGGCGCGATTCTCAAAAAGCGGCCGGAGTTGATGCTGCTCACGGACGACGTCTACGGTACGTTCGTGCCCGGGTTTCGCTCCCTGCTCGGAGCGTTCCCCTACAACACGATCGGCGTCTATTCCTACAGCAAGTACTTCGGTTGCACCGGCTGGCGCCTGGGCGTGATCGCGGTACACGAGGACAACTTGTTCGACCAGGCGATCGCCAGTCACCCGGAAGCCGTACTCAAGAAGCTCGACAAGCGCTACGGTGCGCTCACGCTCGAGCCGCGCAAAGTGCGCTTCATCGATCGTATCGTCGCCGACAGCCGCGACGTCGCGCTCAACCACACCGCGGGACTGTCATTGCCACAACAGGTCATGATGACGCTGTTCTCGCTCAGCGAACTGATGGACGAGAAGAAGGCGTACCAAAAAGCCTGCATCGGCATCGTTCGCAAGCGTGTCGAGGCTACGATCAAGGGTCTGGGCATCGAAGTCGGTCCCAATGAACTGTTCGATTTCTACTACGGGCTGATCGACTTCGAATTCTGGGCGCGCAAGTATGTCGGTGAAGACATCGTGGCCTGGATGAAGGCGAACATTCATCCGCTCGATATCGTGTTCCGGCTGGCCGAAGACCACGGCATCGTGCTCTTGAATGGCAGCGGCTTCGACGCACCGGACTGGTCGGTGCGTATTTCGTTCGCGAACCTGGACGACTACGTCTACGACGATATCGGCCGCGCGGTCCGTGGGCTTGCACGCAGCTATCGCGTCGCCTACGAGGCGGCCAAGACCAGCACGGCCGCCAAGACCAGCACGGCCAAACCCCAGAGCACGAAGACGAGCAAGAGCGGGAGCAAGTCTACTCGCGTGACCAAGCGGCCGAAATGAAGCGGAAGAATCAACCACTCAGACTCATTCTGCGAGTACACGCGGATTAGGGGAACGAAATGAAACGAGCATTGCGATACCTGACACTCGTTGCAGCATTGATGGCCAGTGGAGCGACGTTTGCCCAGCAAGCAGGGGCGCTGCCGAAGATTCGAGTGCTCGCCACCGGCGGGACCATTGCCGGCGCGCAGGCAAGCGCAACCGACTACGGCTACAAGTCAGGCGCGTACGATGTCAACTCGCTGCTCAAGGCAGTGCCAAACCTGGACAAGCTCGCGGTCATTACCGGCGAGCAGGTCGCGAATATCGGCAGCCAGGACATGAGCGATGAAATCTGGCTCAAGCTGGCCAAACGCCTCAACGAAGTACTGAAGTCACCCGATGCGGATGGTGCCCTGATCACGCACGGCACCGACACGCTCGAGGAAACGAGCTACTTCCTGAGTCTCGTCACCAAGAGCGACAAGCCTGTCGTCATGGTCGGATCGATGCGACCGGCCACTGCGATCAGTGCAGACGGGCCCGGCAACATCTACAACGGCGTCGCGATCGTGGCCGATAAGGGCGCACGCGGCAAAGGCACGCTGGTCAGTTTGAACGACGTGATCCACTACGCCCGCAACGTCGTCAAGACCGATACGACGAGCGTGCAGACGTTCAACAGCATCAATCGCGGACCCGCCGGTGTCGTGCACACCGGCAAGATCGA
>JBEVDW010000536.1:0-3793 GCA_040513115.1 Steroidobacteraceae bacterium
TTTTCAGGATTCCATGATCAAACAATGATGCGTTGGTGAATAGCCCGCAGCAAAGTGATCAACGGGGGAAGCGCGATGCTCGAGCTTTCATTGGTGAAGGGCGCGTGCGACTCGCCCTTGCTCGATCACACCATCGGTCGCCATTTCGATTTCGTATGTTCCTCGCACCCCGACCGGCTAGCGGTGATCTCGCGCCATCAGCGTGTGCGCTGGTCCTTTGCGGAGCTGAAGGAGCGAGTGGATGCAACCGCATCCGGCCTGTTGGCCCTGGGTCTGCGCAAAGGTGACCGCGTCGGCATCTGGGCGCCGAACTGCTGGGAATGGCTGGTCACCCAGTACGCGACGGCGAAAGCCGGGCTCATCCTCGTGACTATCAATCCGGCGTATCGCAAGGCGGAAGTCGAGTACGCGCTCAACAAGGTCGAGTGCAAGGCGCTCGTCGTTGCGCCCCGCCACAAGAGCAGCGAATACCTCGAGATGCTGACGGATCTGGCACCCGAGCTCGCAACCGCGCTTCCGGGGCAGTTGTGCGCAAACCGGCTGCCGTCCTTGCGAACCATCATCACGCTCGGAGTAGCACAGTATCCCGGCTGCCTGCGCTTTAAAGATCTGCTGACCGCCGGCACGGACGAACATCGCCGTGTCCTCGACGAGCTTTCCGCGCAACTGACGTGCGACGAGCCCATCAATATTCAGTTCACGAGCGGCACGACCGGCGCACCGAAGGGAGCGACGCTGAGTCATCGCAACATCCTCAACAATGCACGTTACGTCGGCAATGCGATCCGGCTCGGCCCGGAAGATCGACTGTGCACGCCGGTACCGCTGTATCACTGCTTTGGCATGGTGATGGCGAACCTCGGTTGTCTCACCCATGCAGCGTGCGTCGTGTATCCCGCCGAGGCGTTCGAGGCGCTTGCAGTGCTTTCCGCTGTCGAGGAAGAGAAATGCACCACGCTCTATGGTGTGCCCACCATGTTCATCGCGATGCTCAGTCATGCCGAGTTCGGGCGGTTCGACCTGAGCGGCCTGCGCACGGGAATCATGGCAGGCTCGCCGTGCCCCATCGCAGTGATGCGCCAGGTGATCGATCGCATGCACATGAGCGAGGTCACGATCGCGTATGGCATGACGGAAACCTCGCCCGTGAGCTTTCAGTCGAGCACCGACGACCCGCTCGAGAAGAGGGTGACGACGGTGGGACGAATCCAGCCGCATCTCGAGGTGAAAGTCATCGACAGCGCAGGAAACCTGGTGCCACGCGGCACCCCGGGCGAGCTATGCACGAAGGGCTACTCCGTGATGCTGGGTTACTGGGGTGAGCCCACGCTGACCGCGGACGTCGTGCGCGACGGGTGGATGTACACGGGCGATCTTGCGACGCTCGATGCGCAGGGCTATTGCAACATCGTCGGCCGCATCAAAGACATGGTGATCCGCGGCGGCGAGAACATTTACCCCCGCGAAATCGAAGAATTCCTGTATCGCCACCCCGCGGTTCAAGATGTTCAGGTGGTCGGTGTGCCTGATCGCAAGTACGGCGAAGAGCTATGTGCCTACTTCATCGTGAAAGCTGGCTGCGAGTTGAGCGAGGAGGAGTTGCGAGTCTTCTGTCGCGATCAGATCGCGCACTACAAAGTTCCGAAGTACGTGCGCTTCGTCGAATCATTTCCTACAACGGTGAGCGGGAAGGTTCAGAAGTTCAAGTTGCGTGAGGCGCTGATCGCGGAGCTCGCGCTGGTGACGGATGCGACCGCTTGATCGCGCGAAGATGCGGACCACGTGTCTTCGCTGAGCAATTTGCTGGATAGCGAGGGAGACCGGTGCGGCGTCGTTCATTGAATTTCGATGGAGGAGGGTGAGGTGCGCCGCCTTTGCAGGTGAGTTGATCGAAGGAGTGATTGCCGATTCCCCTATCTCGTAGTTCGTTCGTGTGTCGTTCGGGCAGAACTCCGTGTCCAATTCAATCGTAGCGCTCAAGTGACGACGACGCGGATGCGTCCCAGATTCGGCGCTCGATACAACGCCGACTTCAAGTCGCCCTCGGGATGACTCGTGACGCGTGTGCAGGCGAAGTACGTGCCCGGCTTGTCGTAGGCATGCGTTGTCTGGAAACGTCAGCTTGGTCGCTTTGCCGTCGAGACCCGAATGCTTGTAGGCGTAGGCACCCGTACCGTCGAAATCCAGTTCAGCCGCCACGAACATGCCCATCCCCGGCGGCACTTCCGCCGTCGTGACGAACTGCACGGGTTGGCCGGCCTTTACGTCCACCGATCGCTCTTGCCGTTGCCAGAGAGCGTGACGACGGGCTGCAGTCCAGGGCGATGCGCGGCCGGAGGGGCTACAACGATGTTGCAGTCCTCGGTGTATTCGAACTGACTGCTCTGCGGCGGTGTCTTGCCGTTCTCGACCCATGCGACCAGGTCGCGTAGCGCGCGATGTCGATCAGCTTGGTCGTCGACACCGGCGCCGGCTCGCCGGGAAAGTTGCCCGTCACGGTCCCGTGCCAGGCGTGATCGTTGTAGTAGATCCGAAAGTTGTCGCGCACCCACGGTTCGCCGCGGACTTTCCTGTATTGCTCATGGATCGCGGCGGCGCTCGAGGGCCACGTACCTCGATCCAGCAAGTTCTCCATGATCATGATCTTGCGCGCACGGACATCGTACGAGTGCGGATAAATCGCGGTGATGCGGTTCATCTTGGGCCGCTGCGGATAGATAGGCGGACTGTCCACCACGCTGTGCGCCCACTCGCGGAACTCGGTTCGATTTGATGCTGCCAGTGGTAGCAGAAGGACAGGTACTTGCGGTTGTCGACGGTGATCTCATCGCCGACTTTCACGCCATCTAGTAGCTTCTTGCCGTTGCCGCTGACGACGAGCACATCGCCTCAATATCACGCGTGAAAGTTGCCAGAGCAGCGCCGAACCAGGTAGCCCAGGTGCTTGTGCTTGTGCTTGCACTGGCCGAGACTTCCGTCGACTTCGTGCATGCGGGACGCCTTCCCACCCCGAAGCGCGGCAACCATCTGCGACTCATCGAAGCATACGAGCAGCTGCTCGTATGCTTCGATGAGCGCGACTTTCCCAAGGTGTGGAACATTCCCATCAGGATGCTGCATGAATCGGCAGAAAGCGTGTCCGCCCTGGACCGACGCAACAGCAAGGTCTGGAACAGCCACTCGTTCTTGATGGGCGATTACACCGAAGCGTTGCTGCACATGCCGGGCCGTCAGAAGCGAGCCGCTGCGATCGCCTATCAGCTAGCCGCGCATATTCGCCGCACGGAACTGGCGCCCGGTACGCAGATTTCACTCTCGGCCGCGGGCGTCGACGAGCGCAGCGTCAGCCGCGCGGTGTTGCGCGAGGCTATTCGCTTGCTCGATTCCGCGGCGTGATCAAAGTTCGTCGCGGCAACGAGGGCGGGCTGTACGCCAACAACCCTAACCCGATCCACTTTCTCGATTTTGCTCGCATCTACTTCCGGCCGGTCACCCTGGATGCGAAGCAGATGGCGCAGCTGCGCGAACATCTCGGGAGTAACGCAGTGACGTTGTGCGCCTCCAAGTTGTCTACCACGGGTGTGTTCACCCTGCGAGATCATGCCGAGCAGCTCAGGCGGGAGATGGATGCGGTGAGCGCGGGCAAGATCGCGCGAGAGATCGGCCGTTTGATTTTGACGTATTCCGGCAACCGCGCCCTGCTGCTGTTCCGACAAGTGCTGTTCGCGCTCCGGCACGATGAACGTGGCGGCCTAGATGTCGTGTATCGGCCCCGTGCAAGTGGCGAACGCTG
>JBEVDW010000537.1:0-7205 GCA_040513115.1 Steroidobacteraceae bacterium
AGATTTCCACCGTCGTTTCGATTCGAATATCCCCTCGCACCTTCCCGCACACCCGCACCGTGTCGCACGGTACCTTCTCATCGAAGCGCGCTGAATACCAACCCAGGATGGGGTTTTCACTGCCACGAGTCACAGCCGCCTCGAACGTCGCAGGCAACTGCATCCGCAGTCCTACCGACTCTCGCGTCACCTCCAGTACCGTGCCCAGCAGCCGCACTCGACACTGCGGCGCAAAGTGCCAGAACTGCTCCACGGTGTGCTCATCACGACAGCCGATGAGATCGACGACCTTCAAGCCGCTCGTCGAACGTCGATACTCCAGACGACGCGTGATGGACACGGGATCTTGCAGACGCTCGTAGCCATTGTGCGATGCCTGCCACACCTCCGTGCTGCCATCGCTGCTGAACTGCCCGCAGCGCGCAGTCGCATGCCGGACCCACATGAACTTACCACCGCTGACGGATTGATCGACGCCGTCGATGCGGACGGTGTTGTGCGCTGAGGTGCCCTTGAAGTAGTCGCGCCAGCGGCTCTGCGTGTGATACGCATAGGTGCCCGGATCGATCAGCAGCTCGAGGCCACCGACACTCATCGTGAATGCCAGCGCGTCGGCATGGCCATGGGCTGCAATCGACAAGTAGCCCAATGGCGCGGTATCCGCCACGATGCGAACTTCCTCCACGGTATCGAAGTCGCTGCCCAAGATGTAGTAGCCGCCCTCGGCGAAGACCCTCCGCGGCGCAGCGTGTGTGGCCGGCAGTGCATCGAACTGCTCGACGGCCGCATCGCCCAAGAGCCACTGCGTCTTCGCATCCAGGGTCTTTGCTTTCGCTTTGAAGTCGCCACGTTGAAACAGGACGGCGCCGGTCGCGAGCAAGGAGCAATACACATTGGCATCCGGCCTCGGATCCAGGCGCAGCATCACCGCGTCATCCGAATCGCCGATCATGGGCACGTGGCCGCCTGCATCCATCAGGCTCGCGATGAACTCCAGCATCGATTCGAATCGTTGCCAGTACATGCGGCTGAAGTCACGCCCACTTCCACGCGCAACGAGGCCGCAGATCAGCATCATGTCCGCGACTTCGTGGTGATACCAAATGGCTTGCTCGCGATTCACACCGTCGGCCGTGTTCTGCAGCAACGCCTCGCGCTCAAAACCTTCGAGTGCGCTGGCTTGCCAACCGCTGCTCTCGGGCCACAGCGGCCACGTCAGGCTGGCCATGATCAGACCCATGTATTCGCCGAGCAGGTGATTGTTCGCCGATGAGAAGCGCGAGAAGTGGCCGGCGATGAAATGAGCGTGCTGATAGATGACCTGGAGCCATCGAGACTTGAAAGCACGTCCCGCATCGTCGGCGAACAGCTCAGAGCCCTCACCGCCCATGAGATGCCAGGCGCAGGCCCAGTTCACCAGGCGCACGCCATGCTCGAGACTGCTGGTCCAATGGACACCGAGCGGATACGGACATTGATCGATCCAGGATTCGAGGAGCGTCCGACATGCAGTCAGATAACGCGAGTCCCGCGTCAAATGCCAGGCCTGCGCGAGCGTCACCAATTCCAGATGGCGGCTCGGCTCCCACAGATACTTGATATCGCCCACCAACTTTTCGTCGCGGTAGTTGAGCGTCTTACCGAACGCCAGCGGCGCACTCGTGTGTGTCTTGGGATCGCGACCCCAGGTCGGTGGAAATCCCAGAGCGGCATCGCGCATGGCGAAGACGTTGAAGTGGCCGGCAAGAATGCGTTCTGCGGCCGCGATGTAGGGTTGGTGATCGAAACGGCGTGGCAGCTCGGCTGTCCAGGCGCGGCCGCTTTTGCCTCGAGGCTCGGATGGCTGCGCCAGGCCAATCCCTGCGCGTTCGAGTTTCGAGTGCACGGCCTGACGCGTTCGATAGGCGATCTCCCTGGCACCCATGCGCCCGAGCCGGTGCAATTTCCAACGTAGGCTCATCGCTGAAGCTCGCAGCGTGCGTCAGGAAGCGGACAGCGATCGATACTGCTCGATGAGATCGTGACCGTAGCGACGCACGTCGAAGCGCTCCGCGCTGGTCCGCGCAGCCTTGCCGTACTCCAATCGCAACGCTTCATCGGTCACGAGCCGTTGAATTTGCCGCGACAATGCCTCCACGTCCCCCGCCTCGATCAAGAGTCCGGTCTTCTCGTGGGTCACGATCTCAGGGACGCCACCCACGCGGGTTGCGATTACGGGCAAACCCGCGGCCAGCGCTTCGAGAATGGACATGGGCACGCCTTCGAAGTAGGACGGCAGGACATACACGTCCGCCTCCTGCAGCAGCCGATCGCGCTCTTCGGCCGTGATCCACGAGCGGATATCGATGGTTGCTCCGAGGGGTGCCGCCACAGCGCGTATGCTCTCCAGGTCTCCATTGCCCGCGAGCGTGAGCTTGACGCGTTCACGAACGGCGAGTGGCAGTTGCGTCACTGCGCGCACGAGATCGAAGGCACCCTTCGCTTCCGAAATCAGACCCAGGTAGGCGAGGTGCACGACGTGCCGCCCACGGCGATCCGACACATCCTCAGGCATGCGCGTTGGATTCCACAGGATGCGAACCCGCGCAGGATCGATACCGAGACGCTTGATGTAGAAGTCACGCCAGTGGGTCGAAAGGACCACGAACAACCTGGCCTGCCGGAAGGTGGACTTGATCCACTCTTGCGCAAGACGGGGCTGACTCGACAGAAAACGGTCGAAGCCGCCGCCATGAGCGTGCAGCACGAGGGTTGCTCCCGCACGCAACGCCATCGAAGCGACGAACAGCTTGCGCCAGGTACTGCCGCGCGAGGCAAAGTGAACGTGGACGACGGTCCGTGAACTGGCTTTGAGCTCGTGCCTGAGCGCGCGCAGGCAATGCGAATAGCACATCGCCTTCTTCAGCCACCCACCCTCGCAGGTACTCGCGATGTGCAGCACATCGAGGTCCGGCTGCAACTCTTCCAGGATGAGGCGCTGTACGCTCGATACACCACCCTTCACGTTCAAGGCGGGACCGACGTGAATGACGCGTACGCCTCGCAGTGCGGCTGCAGCCGACGTCTCGACCGGGATGGTCGACCAATCGGAGCGCCCGACCACGACGTCGGCGCTCACCGCTGCTGCATCGCCGCTCATGGCTGTCGCGACGTGCTCGGCGCGGGCTGCATGACGGCGCCGCGTCCCAGGACGGCGTCGTATGCGCTCAACAGCCGTGGCACCTCGTGGTCCCATGACAACGCGTTGATCACGCGCTGGCGGCCATAGCGACCCATGCGTTCGCGCATCGCGGGATCCGCAAGCAGCATCAGGAGCTTGTCGGCCAGATCCTTCGAATCGTTCTTGCGCGCATAGAGCGAGGCATCCTGTGCCGAGAAACGTCCTTCGGTGAGCTCGAACTGCACGATGGGCTTGCCGAGCGCCATGTACTCCATGATCTTGTTCATCGTCGACTTGTCGTTCATGTCATTGGCGACGTCCGGATTCACGCAGACATCCGCCGTGTTCAGCATGTCGAGCAGCTCCTGATCCGGAGCTCGTCCTGTGAAGGTCACGTAATCGGCGACGTCCAGATGGCGAGCCAGCTGTTTCATCTCCTCGAGCGCGGTGCCGCCGCCGACCACGCCGAACTGCACATCCGTTCGTTTGCAGTCGTGCACGATGTAGCGCACGGCCTCGAGCAGCAGATCGATGCCTTCCTGCTTGCCCATCACACCGACGTAGCCGACGAGATACTGCCGGCCGCGCTTCAGCTCGGGCTTGGGCGGCACGATCTTCATGCGCCGCAGATCGGGACCGCTGCGCACGACGAAGACCTTGTCCGGCGACATGCCACCGCGTTCGATGGCGATCCTGCGATAGGACTCGTTGGTTGCGATGGAGATGTCCGCCGTCTTGAACGTCATGCG
Source organism: Steroidobacteraceae bacterium (assembly GCA_040513115.1). Classification (GTDB taxonomy): domain Bacteria; phylum Pseudomonadota; class Gammaproteobacteria; order Steroidobacterales; family Steroidobacteraceae; genus DATELY01. The sequence continues at coordinate 3,910 of JBEVDW010000537.1, forward strand.
CTCGAGCCACAGCATCATGCGGTAGAAGAAATCGCGGCGCCCGAACTTGGCTTCGTACAGCTCGGGGTTGATGTCGTGATGATCGAAGACGAATTTCTTGCCGAACAGTTTGTAGAAGGCGCCGATGATGAAGATCGTGTCGGGCGGGTTGCAGGCGTGGATGACGTCGAAGCCGCGGGTGAACAGCACCTTCAGCGACAGGTAGAACTCCGCGAGCAACGCCGCCGTGTATTCGAGCGCATAGCCCACCGCACCGTCCGCTTCGTGCGGCAGGCGGTGACGATAGATCGCGATACCTTCCAGTGCTTCGAAGCTTTTCGTATAGCCCTTTGCCTTGGGGCAGATGATGGTGACCTGATAACCCGCTGCGGTGAGCGTCTTCGCTTCCTGCCATACGCGCCGATCGAACGGCGAGGGCAGGTTCTCGACGATGATCAGGACACGCCGGCCACGCATTTCGCGGCTCACCAGCAAATCCCTTCGTACTGCTCGGCGTTGGCCGGTTGCTTGGCGATCCGTACGAGGTCGATGATCTTCTGCTCCGGTTTGAGCTGTGCACCGAGGTCGGCGAATTCTTTCGCGCCGTTGCCGATCACGATGATGTCAGCGTGCGCCAGAACATCGTCCACGTTGTCGCGCATGAGGCTGGCGATGTGCGGAATGTGGTTAAGGATGTAGTCGCGATTCGCGCCCGTGAGCTTTGCGAGGTTCACGTTGCGATCGTACAGCTGCAGATCGAAGCCTTTGCCGATCAGGCGCTCGATGAGCTCCACGATGGGGCTCTCGCGCAGGTCGTCGGTGCCTTGCTTGAAACTGAAGCCGAGCACACCGACGCGTTTCTTGCCCTGCCGCAGGACCAGATCGAGGCCACGCTGCATGTGCGATTCATTGCTGGGCAGGATCGCATTGAGAACGGGAGTCTCGACATCGAGCGTCTTCGCGCGATAGCGCAGCGCGCGCACGTCCTTCGGCAGGCACGAGCCGCCGAACGCATATGCAGGCCGCAGATAGTAAGAAGAGATGTTCAGCTTCGTGTCCTGGCAGAAGATGTTCATCACCTCGCCGCTGTCGATCGCGAGCGGTTTGCAGATGGCTCCGATCTCATTGGCGAAGCTCACTTTCAGTGCGTGCCAGGTGTTGTCCACATACTTCACCATCTCCGCGACTTCGAGGGCGGCGCGAAAGACAGGCCCTTCGAGCTTCGCATAGAGAGCAAGCAGCGTATCCCCTGCCCGCGTGTCGGTTTCGCCCACGACGGTCTTGGGGGGATGGTGGTAGTCGTGCACCGCAGTGCCTTCGCGCAGGAACTCCGGGTTGAAGCAGACACCGAAGTCCTTGCCGGCGCGCTTGCCCGAGGTTTGCTCCAGTGCCGGGATCACGACATTGCGCATCGTGCCGGGCAGGATGGTGCTGCGGATCACGATGGTGTGATAGCGATCCAGATTCTTCAGCGCGGCGCCGATCTCGGCGCACACCTTGCGGATATGCTCCAGATTGAGATTGCCATTGACTTCGCTCGGCGTGCCGACGCAGACGAGCGACAGGTCCGTCGCGTTGATCGCACGCACCGAATCGACAGTCGCTTGCAGGCGGTCCTGGAAGTGGGCGGTTTCGATCAGCTGGTCGACGTCTTTCTCGATGATGGGCGAGCGGCCGCTGTTGAACAGATCCACCTTCGTCGTGTTCTTGTCCACTCCGATGACGGAGTGGCCATCTGCAGCCAGACAGGCGGCAGACACGGCTCCGACATAACCCAGGCCGAAGACGCTGATTCGCATCGATCCTCTCCACTCACGACCCGCACGGGGCGTTATCGACTCGCAACACCGCCAGCAGTGCGCAGTTTGATGAGGTTGCGATGGCCTGATTTCATTCACCGGCACCCGATGTTGTCTGGCCCTCGCACGGCGGCTGCTCAACCTTCGCCGAGCAGTTGCCGTGTATAACGAAAACCGACGCGAGCCGGTTCCGCAGAAAGTGCTGTGCCGCTGCGAAGATTCAGGCGCTCGAGCCGCGCCTCACCCATCCGTGGCCCAAATGAGTTCATGCTGCCGCGAACATCGATCTCTGTCGTTTATCGATGACATGATCGCCCGCATTCAGACGGGCCAATGAGGGCGCGATGTCAAAACGTTCGCGACTGACCTTGCACATTCCCATCCCGCGTGCCCGGCCCGGCCAGCATGCGTCGTTCGACTGGCTGTCGATTCCGCCGGCGGGCGCGGTACGTCGACCGGCAATCGAGGTGCCGGCGGACCAGGTGCCGGATCTGCCCTTTCAGCTCATCCGGGTATTGAACGAAGCCGGTCAGGCCGTGGGTGAATGGGACCCGCACCTGGGCGCAGAACACCTCAAACGCGGACTGCGGGCGATGCTCCTCACGCGCATCTTCGATGACCGCATGTTTCGCGCCCACCGTCAGGGCAAGACCAGCTTCTATATGAAGTCGACCGGTGAGGAAGCGATCGGCGCGGCGCAGTCGCTCTCCCTGCGGCGCGAGGACATGTGCTTTCCCACCTATCGGGTCGTCAGCTGGCTGATGGCGCGCGACTACCCGATCGTCAATTTGATGCACCAGATCTATTCGAATGCCAAGGACCCGTTGAACGGCCGCCAGCTGCCGGTCCTCTACTCCGCGCGCGAGTACGGGTTCTATTCGATCTCCGGGAATCTCGGCAGCCGCGTAGGACATGCGGTGGGCTGGGCGATGGCCTCCGCATACAAGGAGGACGACAAGATCGCGCTCGGATATATCGGCGAGGGCACGACGGCGGAAGGCGCGTACCACGAGGCACTCACGTTTGCATCCGTATATCGGGCGCCTGTCATCATCTGCGTCACCAACAATCAGTATGCCATCTCGAGTTTCCAAGGCATCGCTGGCGGCGAGGCAACGACGTTCGCTGCCAAAGCGATTGGGTATGGGATTCCGGGACTGCGAGTCGATGGGAATGACTTTCTGGCGGTGCATGCCGCGACGCAATGGGCCGCCGAGCGCGCGCGCGCCAATCTAGGACCGACGCTGATCGAACTGTTCACCTATCGCGCCCAAGGTCATTCCACGAGCGATGATCCGAGCAAGTACCGCCCCGCTGACGAAGCGCGCAACTGGCCGCTCGGAGATCCCATCGACCGGCTGATGCAACATCTCATCGTGCTCGGCGAGTGGTCGGACGAACACCATGCGGCACTGACGCAGGAACTGCAGGACTTCGTCCGAGCGGCCGCAAGAGAAGCCGAAGCCGTCGGCACGCTGGGGCAATCCAAGCCCGACGTGCGCCACATGTTCGAAGGCG
>JBEVDW010000538.1:0-13596 GCA_040513115.1 Steroidobacteraceae bacterium
GCAGGTGCATTCCGGTACGAATTCCACAGATCATCCCAGGCGGGCGGCGTTCCGCCGGCCTTGGCGAGCGCTTCCAGGTAATAGCGCAGTAGTTCGCGCTCGTGCTGGCGCCGGTCTTCGACGTCGAGGCCGCACATCATGAAATACGCGACGTCGCGCGACCACGAACCTTGATGGACACACTGCCAATCGACGAAGCCCAGATCGCCGTTGGGAAGATTGTAGGTATTGCCGACGTGCGTATCGCCGTGGATCAACGTTTGCGGCCCTTGACTGGATAGCTCGATGGCCTTCTTCGTGAGCCACATGCAACTGCTCCAGACGTGCAGTTCCGGCGGAATCACATCGATGACACCGTACTTGCGCATCTTGGGAACGCCCTGCAGACCGCCGAGCAGCGCCAGCGTCCGCCAACCGAACAACATCTTCCACGGCTTCACGCCACGCAGCGTGGGCGGAATGGAGTTCCAGTAACGCCCGTGCATGCGCGCCAACTGATCCAGGCCGCGATAGATACGCTCCAGCGGAAAGGGCTTGGTCACGATGTTCATCGTGGCGCCGCGCAACGTGAGGTCCTCCATCACGATGAGCGAATCGAGCTTCATGCGGTTGATCGCCACGGCATACACGGCGGGCGTCTCCATCGGCACGCGCTCGACGGAGCCTTGCAGCAACGTTTCCGGCGTGAGCAGACCCATCGTACTGAGCAGCACTCGCTTACCGAGCCGGCCCTGCGTCTTGATGAAGATCGATGCCGGGCCCTCACCGCGCGAGTACTTCAAATGCACTCGATAGTGGTTCGTGGTACCGATCGTTACCGAATCTGACTTGGCGCTTTCGACAACGCTTCCCGGCCAATGCCGCGATAGCGCTCGCGTCAGCCACTCGGGCGAGAAGGTTTGAGACGGTGGACACTCGACCCAGATCGGGCCGCCTGAGGCGTCAGGGGTAATCGTGCTGGGGGGTGCATCCGGCATGACTGTCATTGGCGCGACTCGTTGGCGTTGCAATAGGGCGAGATCAGCGGATCAAATCGCTGATCGAGGTGATCATCATCGAGTGCGCATTGGCGAAATCGGCCACGGCGGATTCGGTTGGGAAGCTGCTGAGCATGTTCTGCAAAGCGGCCGCCTCTTTGCCGAGCTCGACTTCGTAGATGGCCGCATATTTGTATTGTTGTGGGTGCATCTGCGTCTGCGACATCGCGAACCGCTGAGCGGAGAGCACGCCGTCGAGAGCGGCCACCTCGCGGATGTGAGTGTCGTACCACGCATCATATTCGGCCTCTTTACCGGCAATCGGATTGAGGAATACGACGAAATAGGAACGCTTGGGTGTGGTTGACATGATGCCGTCTTGCGCAATGGAGCGATCGATCTAAAACGACCGCGATTCTTCTGGTGCGGTCACACAGCTGTCAAGGCGAGTTATTTTTGCGCGTCAGTGCGCCCAGCTGCCCGCCGCCGTCTGCGCCGCCTCGTTTGCCGGACGCGCAATCAATCCCGTCTGTGTCATCGATACTTCATAACGAGCGCCATCGGCCATGGGCATGTAGGTCGCGCTGCCATACACCGCATCGACGAACTTCAGCCACTGCGGATACTTCTGTCGCAAGTCCCACACGTCGATGCCGGGGTTCTCACTCAGCTCGTAGACCGTGCGCGTGTCATGCCGCTCCTGCTCGATGTTGCGATAGCGGCCGCTGATGCGCTCGAGCCGGTACTGCGCGTCGAGACCGAGCACGTTGGCCCAGCCTTGCCACTTCAACACGCGAGCGTCGAGCTGCCACTCATCGCCTGCGAGTACAAGCGTCTGCATGTCACCGCTCGGCACACCAGTCAGTGTCACGCGATAGCGCTGAGGCGCGGCGAGCTCGAACACGAGCTCGGCAACGGGCTCTTCGTGAGTGAGCCGCGCATACGTATGCAAGTTCAGTGAGACGACGAAGAGCAACGCGCCAGCTGCCAGCAGCAAGAGCGCAAGCAGGGCAGTGCCGCCCGCGGCAAAGAAGCGCCCGCGAATGAGCCGCTGGCACGCGAGTGCCAGCGACACCAGGCCGAAGATGCCGAGGATGAGTGCGAGCGCGTCGGAGTCCATGGTGGACTGCTTGCGCCTCTAGCCCTGCAGCGGCTTGTAGCGGATGCGATGCGGACGATCCGCCTCGTCGCCCTTGCGTCGGCGCAGGTCCTCGACGTACTCGTTGTAGTTGCCCTGGAACATCACGACCTCGCTGTTGCCTTCGAACGCGAGAATGTGAGTCGCGATGCGGTCGAGAAACCAGCGATCGTGCGAGATCACGACGGCGCAGCCGGGGAAGGTGAGCAGTGCTTCTTCCAGAGCACGCAAGGTTTCGACATCGAGATCGTTGGTGGGCTCGTCGAGCAGCACAAGATTGCCGCCACCCTTCAACACTTTGGCGAGATGCACTCGATTGCGTTCGCCGCCGGACAGCTCGCCGATGAGCTGTTGTTGCTGGGCGCCGCGGAAGTTGAAACGGCCGACGTAACCGCGCGACGGTGTTTCGTAGTTGCCGACCTTGAGCATGTCGAGGCCGCCGGAGATTTCCTGCCACACCGTCTTGGCATCATCGAGTGACTGGCGCGATTGATCGACATAGACCATTTGCACCGAAGGGCCGACACGAATATCGCCGGAATCGGGCGTGTCCTGCCCCGTGAGCATGCGGAAGAGCGTCGTCTTGCCGGCACCGTTCGGTCCGATCACACCGACGATGCCGCCCGGGGGCAGCTTGAAATTCAAGTTGTCGAACAGCAGCCGATTGCCGAAGCCTTTCTTCAACCCATTGGTCTCGATCACGAGATCGCCCAGGCGTTGGCCCGGCGGAATGTAGATCTCGTTCGTCTCGTTGCGCTTCTGGAATTCCTGTGACGCCAGCTCTTCATAGCGCTGCAGACGCGCCTTGCTCTTGGCCTGGCGTGCCTTCGGATTCGAGCGCACCCATTCCAACTCGCGCTGCAGCGTCTTGCGCAGACCTTCTTGCTGTTTCTCTTCAACGGCGAGACGGCGCTCTTTCTGTTCCAGCCACGAAGAGTAGTTTCCTTCCCACGGGATACCGTGGCCGCGATCGAGCTCGAGAATCCAGCCGGCAACGTTGTCGAGGAAGTAGCGATCGTGCGTAACGGCAATGACGGTGCCGGGATAGGTTTCGAGAAAGCGCTCCAGCCACGCGACCGACTCGGCATCGAGGTGGTTCGTGGGCTCGTCCAGCAGCAGCATGTCCGGCTCGGACAGCAGCAAACGGCACAGCGCGACGCGGCGCCGTTCGCCGCCCGAGATCTTCGTGACGTCCGCATCCCAGGGCGGCAGGCGCAAGGCATCGGCGGCGACTTCGAGCTTGCGTTCCAGCTCCCACCCATTCTTCGCGTCGATCGCGTCCTGAAGCTTGGCCTGCTCTTCCATCAGCTTGTTCATCGCGTCTTCGCTCAAGTCCGGATCGGCGAACTTGTCGCTGACCGCGTTGAAGCGATCGATCAGCCCTTGGATCTCGGCGACACCTTCGAGCACGTTGCCGCGGACGTCCTTCGTGGCATCGAGCTGCGGCTCCTGCGACAACAGCCCGATCTTGATGCCGGGCTGAGGGCGAGCCTCGCCTTCGAACTCTTTGTCCACCCCCGCCATGATGCGCAACAGGCTCGATTTGCCCGAGCCATTCAGGCCCAGCACGCCGATCTTGGCGCCGGGGAAGAACGAGAGCGAGATGTCTCGCAGGATCACCCGCTTGGGCGGGACGACCTTGGACACCCGATTCATCGTGAAAATGAACTGCGCCATGGAATTCCTTACGCCGGACAAGAGCTTGGAAAGGGGGCGGATGATACAGGAGGGGACTGGCCAACTAGCGAGCTGGCTTGCTGGCCAGAAGGCCCCGTCGACTTCTGGCCAGCAGACCAGCAGACCAGCAAGCCAGCCGACCGCGGCCCGTTCCGGCCCGGTACAATCCCGGCCCCACCTTGGAGGCGCCTGAATGTTCCCTGCCGATCTGAAAATTGCCGGATTCGACCCTGAGCTCAAGGCTGCGCTCGATAACGAGCTGCAGCGGCAGGAAGATCACATCGAGCTGATCGCCTCCGAGAACTACACCAGCCCGCGCGTGCTGGAAGCACAGGGCTCGGTGTTGACGAACAAGTACGCGGAAGGCTATCCGGGTAAGCGGTACTACGGCGGTTGCGAATACGTCGACATCGCTGAGCAGCTCGCGATCGATCGTGCGAAGAAACTGTTCGGCGCGGCGTACGCGAACGTGCAGCCGCACTCCGGTTCGCAGGCGAACGCCGCTGCGTATCTCGCGCTTATCGCACCTGGCGACACGATTCTCGGCATGAGCCTCGACCATGGTGGGCACCTCACGCACGGCGCAAAGGTCAATTTCTCCGGCAAGATCTTCAAGGCCGTGCAGTACGGGCTCAACCCGGCGACGGGCGAGATCGATTACGAGCAGGTCGAGCAGCTGGCGCAGGAGCACAAGCCCAAGTTGATCATCGCAGGGTTCTCTGCATACTCGCGCGTGGTGGACTGGGCACGTTTTCGCAAGGTCGCCGACGCGGTGGGCGCGTACTTCGTGGTCGACATGGCACACGTCGCCGGCTTGATCGCTGCGGGCATCTATCCGAATCCGGTGCCGATCGCTGACGTCGTCACGACGACGACGCACAAGACACTGCGCGGTCCGCGCGGCGGCTTGATTCTTTCGCGGGCCAATCCTGAGATCGAGAAGAAGCTCAACTCGATGATATTCCCGGGAACACAGGGCGGGCCGTTGATGCACGTCATCGCGGCAAAGGCCGTGGCGTTCCTCGAAGCATTGCAGCCCGAGTTCATTGCCTATCAGAAGCAGACGCTCGCGAATGCTCGTGCGATGGCGGCGGCACTCAACACGCGCGGGTACAAGATCGTCTCCGGTGGTACTGACAATCACTTGTTCCTGCTCGATCTCATCGACAAGAACATCACGGGCAAAGATGCCGACGCTGCGCTCGGTCGCGCTCACATCACGGTCAACAAGAACGCCGTGCCGAACGATCCGCGTCCGCCGTTCGTGACGAGCGGCCTGCGCATCGGCACACCGGCAGTCACAACGCGAGGCATGAAGGAAGCTGAGGTGACCGAGCTGTCGAACTGGATCGCGGATGTGCTGGATCGCGCAGGCGATGACGGGGTGATCAACACCGTGCGCGAGAAGGTCGTGCAGCTGTGTCGCCGGTTTCCGGTATACGGGAAGTAGGCGAGGAAGGCTCCAGGCGTTGGGCACGATAGGTCTCTCGATCCAGATCCAGCAGCCCAGTGCCCAATTACCTAGTGCCGTCCCATGCATTGCCCCTTCTGCAATCACGAAGAAACGAAAGTGATCGACTCCCGCCTGGCGGGAGAGGGGCAGCAGATTCGGCGGCGTCGCGAATGCCTGGCTTGCGGCGAGCGCTTTACGACGTTCGAGACGGCGGAGCTCGTCATGCCGCGCATCGTCAAGAGCGATGAGAGCCGCGAGCCCTTCGATGAGCGGAAGCTCCGTAACAGCATGCAGAAGGCGTTGGAGAAGCGTCCCGTATCGAGTGAAGCGCTGGACGCGGCCGTCGTGCACGTCTGTCACAAGTTGCGCGCGTTGGGCGAGCGTGAAGTCGCTTCCCGCAATGTCGGCGAGTTGGCGATGGAGGAGCTGCGTCACTTGGATGAAGTAGCGTACGTACGCTTCGCCTCGGTGTACCGCAGCTTCCAGGACGTGGATGCGTTTCGCGAAGAGATCGAGCGATTGCGCAATCGCCGGGGGCGTGATCCGGGAGAGGGGCAGTTGCCGTTGTGGACGGGTGTGGAGGGCGGGAAGAAGCGGTGAGATTTTCGTTGCATCAATCAACTCAGCTCAACTTCCGTCAACCATCAATCGGCTTCAAAGATGTTCTCCCCCCTCGATCATCACTTCATGGCGCGCGCACTCGAGCTTGCAGAGCTGGGTCGTTACACGACGCAGCCGAATCCGCGAGTCGGTTGCGTGATCGCAAACAGCGAGCGGTTGGTCGGCGAAGGCTGGCATCGCAAGAAGGGTGAAGCGCATGCAGAGCCGTTGGCGTTGGCTGCAGCAGGTGAGCAAGCCCGAGGTGCCACTGCATACGTAACGTTGGAGCCGCATTGTTTTCATGGTCGTACGCCACCGTGCACCGATGCGCTGATCAAAGCCGGCGTGCGCCGAGTGGTGTGTGCAATGGCCGATCCTCATCCGCGTGTCGCAGGTGCGGGCATCGAGCAGCTGCAAGCGGCGGGCATACAGGTCGATGTGGGACTGCTGGAACAGTCTGCAATTGCACTCAATCGCGGCTTCGTCAAACGACATCGCGAAGGGTTGCCCTTCGTGACAGTGAAGCTTGCGTCCAGTGTGGATGGGCGGACCGCGCTTGCAAATGGCGCCAGTCAGTGGATCACAGGGCCGGAGGCGCGCGCCGATGTCCAGCGTCTGCGTGCGGCGAGTTGTGCCATCGTCACCGGCATCGGCACCGTGTCGAGCGACGATCCGAGTCTCACCGTGCGGGACCCAGGCATCGATACGCTGGGTCGCCAGCCGGTGCGCGTCGTGCTGGACACGAGCTTGCGCCTGTCTCCGCACGCGAAGCTCCTGCAGCAACCAGGGCAGACGATCGTCGTTCACGCTCAAGATCACGATCGCAGCGCGTTGACCGGGGCGGGAGCTGAGCTATGGCGCGCGCCAACTCGCGATGGTCTGATCGATATCGAAGCTATGCTGCGCGAGCTTGCACGCCGTGAATGCAATGAGGTACTCATCGAAGCAGGGCCCACGCTCGCAGGGAGCGTGCTGGCCGGTGCGTGGGCGGATGAGCTGCTCCTCTATCTGGCCCCTATGTGGTTGGGCGATGCGGCCCGGCCATTGGCGCAATTTCCACCGCTCACGCAGCTCGACGACGCCTATCGATTCCGATGGGTGGAGACCCGGCGCGTCGGCTCGGATCTGCGCCTGCGGCTCGCGCCGGATAAGTCCAAGAGTTGAAGAGAGCGATGTTCACCGGAATCGTACAAGCCGTCGGTTCGATCGCTGCACGTGAGGCCAAGGGGGGTGACGTGCAGCTCGTCGTGACGGCGATGGGCTTGGACCTGGGTTCCGTGCAGTTGGGAGACAGCATCGCCGTCAATGGCTGCTGCCTCACCGTCACCCGCTGCGAAGGGGGGCGGTTCTGGGCCGACGTGTCCCGCGAAACATTGAACGTGACCACACTGGGTCAGCTCCAGGCAGGCTCCCCGGTCAATCTGGAAAAGGCACTCACCGCGGGGCAGGCCCTGGGCGGCCACTATGTCACGGGTCACGTGGACGGCATCGCACGTATTGGCAACATGACCGCCGATGCCCGCTCGACCCGGATTGTTTTTGAGGTGCCGCAGCCCCTGGCGCGGTACATTGCGCGCAAAGGGTCGGTCTGTATCGACGGGGTCAGCCTCACGATCAACGGTGTGGGAGATACACACTTTGACGTCAACCTGATTCCCCATACCCTGGAAGTCACGACCCTGGGGCAGTGCCAGCCCGGAAAACAGGTCAATATCGAGGTCGACATCATCGCTCGCTATGTCGAGCGGCTCACGAGCCTGAAATCATGAAGCACCGTAACGTCCATCCGCTGCGGCGTGGCGAACCCACCCCGGCCAGCGACACCGTGAAGCTGAACACCATCGAGGAAGTGCTGGCCGATCTGCGCGCCGGCAAGATGGTCGTGATCATGGATGACCAGGATCGCGAAAACGAAGGCGATCTCATCATGGCCGCCGAATGCGTGCGCGCCGAAGACGTCAACTTCATGGCGAAGTACGGACGCGGGCTCATCTGTCTGACGCTCACGCGCGAGCGCTGCCAGCAATTGCGGCTGCCGCTCATGGTCAGCGACACGCATCTGAATCACGCCACGAACTTCACGGTGTCGATCGAGGCAGCGGAAGGCGTGACGACGGGTATCTCTGCGCACGATCGTGCGCACACGATTCGCACCGCTGTGCGGCGCGATGCCCATCCCGAAGATTTGCGGCAGCCGGGTCACATCTTTCCCTTGATGGCGCAGGCTGGTGGCGTGCTGACGCGTGCAGGACATACGGAAGCCGGTTGCGACCTCGCGCGTCTGGCGGGTTTCGATGCTGCAGCTGTGATCGTCGAGATCCTGAATGAAGACGGCACGATGGCTCGCCGTCCCGATCTGGAGAAGTTCGCGCAACTTCACGATCTCAAGATCGGCACGATTGCCGATCTCATTCGCTATCGCCTGGAGAAGGAACGCTCGGTCGATCGTATCGCGGAGCAGGAGATCCAGACGGAGTTCGGTCCGTTCCGCATGTTGTGCTACGAGGACCACGTCAATCGCACGGTGCATCTTGCGCTCGTGCGCGGCCTGCTCGATCCGAGAGTGGCGCCGCTGGTGCGCGTGCACTTGAAGGACACGCTGCGCGACGTGGTGGGGGTGAAAGACGATGTACTCGGCTGGCCGCTGCGTTCTGCCATGCAACGCATCGCCAAGGAAGGGCAAGGCGTCATCGTTCTGCTACGTCCCGATGAGAGCCCGCGCGACCTCATGGATTCCGTGTTGGCCGTACGCGGCTCAGGTCATGAACCGACACGCTCGCCGCAGGTCGTGCGCACCTACGGTATTGGCGCTCAGATCCTGCGCGACCTCGGCGTTTCGCGCATGCGCGTGCTGTCGGCGCCGAAGCAGCTGCATGGCATATCTGGTTTCGATCTCGAAGTTGTCGAATACGTGGACGGTGAGCAGGCATGAGTGACATCCGGGTTATCGAGGGCGATCTGTTGGCGCGCGATCTGCGCTTTGCGATCGTCGCTGCACGCTTCAACGAATTCATCGTCGAGCAGCTCGTGCGCGGTGCGACCGAAGCGCTGCGTCGCCATGGCGCCAAAGAACAGCAGATCACGCTCGTGCGGGTGCCGGGTGCGTTCGACATGCCGGTGGCTGTGCGTCAGCTCGCCCGCAGCGGCAAGTACGATGCGGTAATTGCCCTCGGTGCAGTGATCAAGGGTGCGACGGCGCACTTCGATTACGTCGCCGGTGAATGCGCGAGCGGTCTCGCGCGTGCTGCGAATGACACCGATGTGCCGGTTGCGTTCGGCGTGCTGACGACCGACACGATCGAGCAAGCAATCGAACGTGCTGGAACCAAAGCCGGCAACAAAGGCGCCGACGCTGCCATGTGCGCGTTGGAGATGGCCAATCTCATGCGCGGGTTGAAAGGTTGAGATCATGGGTCTGCTCCGCAATGCTCGTAGCTCGCGAGCGCGCAGCCAGGCGCGCAAGCTCGCCATGCAGGCGTTGTATCAATGGCAGCTGACTCAGCAGTCGGCCACGGACATCGAAAGCCAGTTCGTCAGCGACGATGAATTCGGCGGCGCCGATCACGAGTATTTTCACGAGCTCATCGATCAGTGCATCACGCGCGAGCAGGAACTCGACAGTTCCACATCCAAGTATGTGGACCGGCCGCTCGACCAACTGGATCCGGTCGAGCGTGCGATTCTGTTGATCGGCATGTACGAGCTGGAGCATCGGCTCGAGATTCCATACCGCGTCGTGATCAATGAAGCCGTCGAGCTGGGCAAGCGTTTCGGAGCGACAGACGCGCACAAGTATTTGAATGCGGTGCTGGACCGGGCATCGAAAGACAAGCGCGAAGCGGAGCGCAACTAGAGTTGGCATCCAGTTGATACAAGCGTCCCTTCCCTGGATGGGGGCTCTGAGAGAATTCAGCAGAATACGCAACAGCCCCCACCCGAACCCTGGCGCGCCACTTCCTCCGGTCGTCCCCGCTGCGCAGGGGAGGGAACAGGAACACCGAAGTGACTGAATTCGATCTCATCAACCGCTTTTTCCGGCGTCCCTCGACTCGCCCTGATGTCGCGCTCGGTATCGGCGACGACGCTGCATTGCTCACGATGCCGCCTGGCCATGATCTTGTTGCAGCCGTCGATACCATCGTCGAAGGCGTGCACTTCCCCGTCGGTACTTCCGCCTACGACATTGGCTATCGCGCACTCGCCGTGAATCTAAGCGATCTCGCTGCGATGGGTTCAAAGCCTGCCTGGTGCACGTTGGCCTTATCGCTGCCGAAGGCGAGCGAGGAATGGATGGAAGGTTTCGCACGCGGCTTCTTCGATCTCGCAACGGCGCATCAATGCGAGCTCGTCGGTGGCGATACGGTGCGCGGGCCGCTCGTGATCACCGTGCAGGTGATGGGCACGGTTGAAGCGGGTAACGCATTGCGGCGCTCCGGTGCGAACGTTGGAGATGGGATTTTCGTGACGAGAATGACAGGCGAGGCGGCGGCCGGACTGTCTCTCCTTCAATCACCGCGCACACCGACTGCATCGACGCAGCACCTGATCGACCGTTTCCTGCATCCGACGCCCCGCGTTGCCAGCGGTCGCGCATTGCGCACCCATGCGACCGCTGCAATGGATGTTTCCGACGGATTGGTCATCGACCTGCAGCGTCTGTGCGCCGCCAGTCGTGTAGCGGCGGAGCTGGATCTGCAAACGAAGATGCTGTCGACGTCGATGCGTGAGCTCTTCGATCAGCCCACTGCGTGGCGATTTGCGCTCAGTGGTGGCGATGATTACGAGCTTCTGTACACGATGCCGTCGCAACAGATGAGCTACGGCGCTCAGCACGGTGTTCGCATCGGCACAATCGTGGCGGGCGCGGGAGTGACGTGCCGGATCGATGGCGCTGTGCACGTGCCGCAGAACGCTGGCTACGATCACTTCGCAGCGCAATGACGGCAGGTCAGAAGCGCGGCCCGCTGAGTCCGGCGCTGCTGCGTCAGCCTGTGCATTTTTTCGCATTCGGGTTCGGTGCCGGGTTGAGTCCGGTGGCGCCTGGGACCGCCGGTACTCTGATTGCTGTGCCGATTGTGTGGTCCATCACTCAAATTTCGCCCTGGGCTTTGGCAGTCTTTGCCGTGCTGGCGGCCATCGTCGGCATCTACATCTGCGGCGAAAGCGCGCGCCGGCTCGGCGTGCACGATCATTCAGGCATCGTCTGGGACGAGATCACGGGTTACGCACTGACGCTTGCGCCGGTGGTACCGGATGTCTGGTCTTTTGTGCTCGGCTTCGCACTGTTCCGTGTGTTCGACATCCTCAAACCCTGGCCGATCCGGGAGGCTGATCACAGACTCCACGGCGGGCTCGGGATTATGCTTGATGACGTGTTGGCGGGGATTTTTTCTGGGGCAATCTTGTTCACTCTTCGTGCCTATTTCTGAAGTGAACAAACCCAAGTGAGTTCGTCGAGCAACCTGATGATTCAGCGCAACGCCGCACGCGAGCAACGTATTCCCGAGCGCATCGGCACATACGTCATCGTCAAAGAAGTGGGGCGCGGCAGCACCGGCGTCGTCTATCTATCCCACGATCCGTACTATCGGCGCGACGTCGCGATCAAGGTCTACAACATCGAATCCTCGGACGAGGAGCGCGCGCGCATCACGCGCAAGATGTTCCTGTCGGAAGCGCACATGGTCGGCATGCTGCAGCATCCGAACATCCTGCCGATCTTCGATGCGGGCGAAGAAAACGGCCACTACTACATCGTCACCGATCACGTGCACGGCGCACGCACGCTCTCCGCGTACTGCAAACCGGACAATCTGCTGCCGATCGATGATGTCGTCGAGATCATCTACAAGTGCGCCAAGGCACTGCACTACGCGCACAGCCGCGGCGTGATTCACCGTGACATCAAGCCCTCGAACCTGATGCTCACGCAGGCCAACGACGTGCGCATCATCGACTTCGGCATCGCTCTCGTGGCCGATTCCGAGATCTCGCGTATCGATGGCATCGCGGGCAGCCCGTCGTACATGTCGCCCGAGCAGGTGCAATCGCTCGACATCACCAATCGCTCAGATCTGTACTCGCTGGGCGCGGTGATGTATGAACTGCTCACCGGCTTCCGTCCGTTCCGCGGCAGCAATCTCTCGAAGCTCCTGCATCAGATCGTCTATGCGACACCGCAGCCGATCCACACGCTGCGGCCCGAGATCACCGAGGACATGGAGAACGTCGTTGCCAAGTCCTTGCTCAAGGATCCAGCGAAGCGTCATCGCAACGGCCTGGAATTCGCGGCCGACCTCACGCGTCTGCACCAGAAACTGCGTGAAGGTTCGACCAAGCTCGACAAGCAGGAACACTTCTCGATCCTGCGCCGGTTGAAGTTCTTCCACGACTTCTCACAATCCGAGATTCTGGAAGTCCTGCGTGCGAGCACGTGGCAGGACTACACCGAAGGCGAGGAGATCGTGAAGGAAGGCGAAATGGACGATCGCTTCTACGTCATCGTCTCCGGCTCAGTGGCTGTCATGCGCAATACCAAGTCAGTCGGTCAACTCGACAGCGGCGACTGCTTCGGTGAAACGAGCTACGTGCGCGGCGCGAAGCGGCAGGCAACGATCAAGGCGCTGACTGACGTCACATTGATGAAAGTGAGCTCGACGTTGTTGGAGCAGGCCTCGGCGGCGTGCCAGCTGCGATTCAACAAGGTATTCCTGCGCAGCTTGATCAGTCGACTGCAAGCCAACTAGACAGGCCTCGCGCGGCTCACGTCCGCGCGGTCACCTGCACAACCTCCAGATCGAAACTGACGTCCGCCTGCACGCGATAGTGCTCGCGCACTTCCACGGGCGCGTGCTCCCATAGATCACGAATGGCGTTCGCACGTATATCCGGTGTACGCATGCACGCAATCCAGACTGCCACTCGCTCGGGTTGTAGTCGCGCACGTGGCATCGATCGCGCATGAGGACGCGGTCGCGGGGCTCATGCCTGTCATCGCACGGTATGCCAATGCAAATGCCCGATGAGCCCTGTGTCGCCCTTACTAACCGCTATCCAGATCATCCGGCTCGATCCGATGACCCCAGCCGCGTTTTGCATCGAGATAACGCCGGTTGGTGGCACTGATGCCGGTCAGATGCTTCTCGGGTCGTGCGTGATGTAGCCCACCCGCCGCGAGATCCGCTTGTTTTTTTGGGTTGTTGCTCATCAAGCGCAGCGGTCGATCGCCGCGCAGGTACAGCAGGATCGCAGCCGCATCGCTGAAGTCGCGACTGTCGTCCGGCAGTCCCAGCGAGCGGTTTGCTTGGTACGTGTCCTCGCCGCCGTCTTGCAGCACATACGTGACGGCCTTTGCCCACAAGCCGATGCCGCGACCCTCATGTCCGCTCATGTAGATGACGGCGCCGGAGCCTTCTTCGTCGATGCGCTCGAAGGCGCGATCCAATTGCGGTCCGCACTCGCAGCGCTTCGAGCCGAACACATCGCCGGTGAGACAACACGAGTGCACACGCACGAGGGGATCGGCATGCGTTTGAAAGTTACCGAGCACGAGCGCGCTGTTGACCGACATGTTGTTCGCGAGCACCGAGAACAGATGCTGTTCGCCGCGACCGCGGAGCGAATCGGCGATGCGATTCGCCTCCTGCAATTCCGTCTGACGCACGAAAGCGTACCACTGAAACGTGCGCAGTTGCCCGCCGATGTCGAGCGGCATCGGGATCGGGCCCAGCACATTGAGCACCGGTCCGGGC
>JBEVDW010000539.1:0-7718 GCA_040513115.1 Steroidobacteraceae bacterium
CACCATGAAGGCGATCGCGTTGCTGGGCGAAATCAGCGGGTATTTGGCCTGATAGGCTTCCCACAGGCCGATGATCGTCAATGTGGCAGTCCACGCCTGCACGACTTCCTCGGAGGTTTGCGGCAGCAGCGACATGCGCGAGTTGACCTCCACCATGCGCGCGATGTTCTCTGCGCGTTCGGTGTACCGCGCCATCCAGTACAAGTGATCGGCGGTGCGGCTCAGCATGGCGAGGGGGTCTTGCGGCTCATTTTTCCAACACCCAGGTATCTTTCGTACCGCCACCTTGCGACGAATTCACCACCAGCGAACCCTCGCGCAGGGCGACGCGAGTCAGGCCGCCGGGGACGAGCGTCACATCCCGGCCCGACAGCACGAACGGCCGCAGGTCGATGTGCCGGGGCGCCACTCCGGATTCGACGAACGTCGGACAAGCGGAGAGGGCAAGGGTCGGCTGCGCAATGTATTTCTCCGGCGCACGTCGAATGCGCTCGGCGAACGCGGCAAGTTGCTCCTGTGTTGCTGCTGGGCCGACGAGCATGCCGTAGCCGCCTGCGCCATGAACTTCCTTCACGACGAGCTCGTGTAGATGCGCGAGCGTATAGGCGAGATCCTCCGGCCGTCGCAGCACATAGGTTGGCACGTTGTTGAGCAGCGGTTCCTGGCCGAGATAGAAGCGGATCATCTCGGGGACGAAGGGATAGATGGACTTGTCGTCAGCCACGCCCGTTCCGATCGCGTTCGCAATCACCACGTGACCGGCGCGGTATGCCGCGAGCAATCCGGGCACTCCCAGCATGGAATCGGGACGAAATGCCAGCGGGTCCATGAAATCATCGTCGATGCGTCGATAGATCACATCCACGCGTTGCGGGCCGCGCGTGGTGCGCATGTAGACGAACTCGTCGTCGACGAAGAGGTCCTGACCTTCGACGAGCTCCACACCCATCTGCTGTGCCAGGAACGCGTGTTCGAAGTAGGCGCTGTTGTTGGCGCCCGGTGTGAGCAGGACGACGGTGGGATCGTTCACGCCGGGAGGCGCAACGCTGCGCAGATTCTCCAGTAGCAAATCCGGGTAGTGCTCGACGGGCGCGACCGAATGGTGGGCAAAGAGCTCAGGGAACAGGCGCATCATCATCCGCCGGTCCTCGAGCATGTAGGACACACCGGAGGGCACGCGCAGGTTGTCTTCCAGCACATAGAACTCGCCGCGTCCTGCGCGCACGACGTCGATGCCCGCGATGTGCGCATAGGTATCGCCCGGGACGTCGATGCCTTGCATCTCGGGGCGGTACTGCGCGTTGCAGAGGACCTGCTCGGCGGGAATCCGGCCCGCCTTGAGAATTTCCTGGCCGTGGTAGATGTCGTTGATGAATGCGTTGAGCGCGCGTACGCGTTGCTTCAGCCCTGCGGCCAACTGCTCCCATTCCGCGGCGGGGATGATGCGCGGGACGATGTCGAAGGGAATCAGGCGTTCGGTGCCGGCTTCCTCGCCATACACCGCGAACGTGATACCGACGCGGTGAAACAGCGTGTCGGCCTCGGCGCGCTTCTGCGCTACGCGATCGGACGGCGTCTTCGCCAGCCAATCTGCAAAACGTTGGTAGTGCTCGCGGACGTCGCCATTGTCCGCATGCATCTCATCGTACGGTGCGTGTTGAACCATTCGCTTCAGGTCTGAGTGGCCGGCCACGAGCGCCTGGCATGTTGTACTGGAAGCTCAGAGCGAAAAGCGTGCCAGCAGAATTTGATGCAGATTTATGCATGGCTCGCGCCGAGAGAGTGCAAAAGGGGCGCCCGGAATGGGCTGTGTGCGCGAGATTGGTGCAGTCGGGTTGGGTCACGCCTCTTCCAACTCCGGCAGCCGTTCGACGATCAACCTCTCCGCTCGGACGTAGTCCACCTGCTCCAGTGACCTCGCCGTTGCCGTCAGCTCGCTGAGTATCTCCTGCTGGATCGCACCGCGCTGATAGGCCGTGGCGTACGGGATCTCGTGGTGAAACATCACCATCGAATAGCGGGGCACGAAGCGGGTCGGAAACCGGCGTTCCAACTCCAGTGCCAGCGCACGCTGTAACTGGAACGTGGCGTCGCGCACGCTGTCGCGCATTTCGATGTAGTTCTCGATGGCCATCTCCGCAATGGCATTCGCCTGCGGAATGCGTTCGCGTTCGAAGCTCGCGAATGCAGCGGCGATGTCCCGCGCACCCGAGAGCCTATCGAGCAACACGCCGCAATCCTCGAAAGCGCAGTTCATGCCTTGACCATGGAACGGCAGGATCGCGTGGGCCGCGTCGCCGATGAGCACACACCGATCGTCCAACGTCCAGCGTGTGCTGCGAACGGTGCCCATCTCTCCCACGGGATGCTCGAAGAATTCGTGTTCGAGGTTCGGCATGAGCCGAGAGGCGTCACGGAATTGCGTATCGAAGAAGGCGCGCAGCGCCGGGGGTGTCGTGAGCTCCGCGAAACTCTGCGGACCCTCTTTGGCCAAGAACAGGGTGACCGTGAAACTCCCGTCGAGATTGGGCAGAGCAATGAGCATGAATCCGCCACGCGGCCAGATGTGCAACGCATGTCGTTCGATGGCATGCGAGCCGTCGGCCCGCGCCGCGATCGTCAACTCTTTGTAGCCGTGACTCAGCATGTCGATGTGGCACTGAGCCCCGGTCGCGCCAAGGAGTGCCGCTCGGATCGGCGAGCCGGCACCATCGGCGCCGATGAGACTTTTGAACGGGTGCTGCGTCAGCTGCTTTTGATCGTTCTGGAGCGTGAGTCGTGCCTGCTCGAAATCGACTGTCTGTGCCGCGCGTTGAAACTGCATGCGGACATTCCGAGTCGCGCCCGCGGCATCCAACAGCAGCTCGTTGAGCAGGCCGCGAGACACTGAGTAGATGACTTCGTGCGGACGCTGACCGTAGGCAACGAACGATTGCACACCGTCCGGGTCGTGCAGCATGCGGCCTTTCATGGGGAGCAGCAGCGGTTGCACCCGTGCTTCCAATCCCGCAAGCGCGAGGGCATGAAGGCCACGCGCGGCCAGCGCGAGATTGATGGAGCGGCCGCGCTCGACCGCCGCGATACGAGGATCGGGTCTGCGCTCGATGAGTTGCACCGAGTGGCCGCGCTGCGCCAGCAGGATCGCCATCAAAGGACCGGCGAGCCCTGCGCCAACGATCAGGAAATCAGCACGCTCACTGCTCACGACAAATCGCTCGCAACACTTGCACGAAGTCCCACACGTCGGCGAAGCGGTTGTAGAGCGGCACGGGCGCCACGCGGATGATGTCCGGTTCGCGCCAGTCGCACAGAACACCGGCGGCACCGAGCCGCTCGAACACCGAGCGAGCGTGATCGCGAGTGCCGCGCACTCGTAATGACAGCTGTGCGCCTCGTGCGCTGGATGGCGTAATCACGTCAATTTGATCATCGCAATATGCTTTCAGCAGTTCGTACAGATAGCTGGTGAGCTGCACGGACTTGCTGTGCAGGCGATCGATGCCCGCGCGCGTGAACAAGTCGAGCGACGCGATCAGCGGTGTGATGGCGAGAATCGGTGGATTCGAGATCTGCCAACCCGGCGCGCCCGCCGTGGGGCTGAAGTCCGGCGGCATCTCGAAGCGAGTGGCAGGATCGTGTGCCCACCATCCGGCAAAACGCGGTCGGTCGAAGCTTCTCGCGTGGCGCGAATGCACGAACGCGCCGCCGCTCGCGCCAGGACCGCCATTCAAATATTTGTAGCCGCACCACACAGCGAAATCGACGTCCCAGTCATGCAGGTGCAGCGGCACGTTGCCGATCGCATGGGCGAGATCCCAACCGACCGTCGTGCCGCACTCGTGTGCGGCGCGAGTGATCATCTGCATATCGAACAGCTGGCCGTTCAAGTACTGCACACCGGGCAACCACACGAGTGCGAGCTGGTCACGCTCCCGTTCGATCGTCGCGAGAATGTCCTCGGTGCGGATGTGATCCGCGCCTGCTCGGGGAGCTATTTCGACCAATGCGGCTTTCGGGTCGTGGCCGTGAAACTGCAGCTGAGACTGCACGGCATAGCGATCGGAGGAGAACGCCGTCCGCTCGATCAGGATCTTGTGGCGGGCTCCTTCAGGTCGATAGAAGCTCACGAACAGCAGGTGCAGGTTCACGGTGAGCGAGTTCATCGCCACCACTTCTTCGGCTCGAGCGCCCGTCAGCAGCGCGAGTCCCTGCGTGACTTGTTCGTGATAGGAAACCCACGGCCGCGCGGAGGCAAAGTGTCCTTCCACGCCCAGGTTTTGCCACACGTGCAACTCTTCATTCACGAGATCCACTGCGCGCTTGGGTGCGAGGCCGAGCGAGTGGCCACACAAATAGATGCAGTCGCCACCGTCGTGTCGCTTCGGAATGTGAAATGCCGAGCGGAGCGACGCCAGCGCATCCTGCCCATCGAGTCTCTCGGCTTCGGCTCGATCGCGCATTACGGTGCCACCAGTGGATACAGCACGGGCCGGCTCGGCGCCGCGTCGGCCACGAAGGGCGCAATCTGCAAATTCAGGAGATAACAGCCGTCGAGGACTTCATCGGTAACGTAGGCCATCTCGGTGACCGTGGCGCGCGGGCGCGCGATGAGCCGTTCCGACGATTCGCGCGGCGGCATGCCCCAATAGATACGGTGGCAGAGCATCCGGCCACCATCGTCCGCGCGATCGAGCGACGGCACATCGACGATCAGATGCTGCACGCCTTGAGCGACGATCCAACGCATCGCCGCCGAGGTGAAGTACGCGGCAGGCTCCTGGTCGTACTGCCGGGTGCGTTTCGAGAGCGGATTCGGCAGCGTGCGGATGATGAGCGCGCGTGCTCCGGTCGCGATCGCACCTGATGCTGCTTCGCTCAGCGCACGTGCGCTGATGAGTCGATCGTCGGGTTGCGTGACCATGTCCGTCTCTGGGCCGGCATCTCGTCCCGCTACGGTGGGAACGGTCAGTAGCTGTGCCGACAGCAAGGTCGCCTCGACCAGGGCATGCACACTGTGCAACTCTGCCGTAATGTGGCCGACGGATTCCGTATGCGTGCCGTTGCAATGTGGCGTCACGGAGTACGTCGAACAGTTGCAGCTGCCACCCGTGCGCATTTCACCTGTGAAAGTGCCGGCCCGCAGCGGTTCGGCGTGTGCGCGAGGCGCACCGAAAAAGGATGGCTGCGATCCCGAAAAATCCAACGGAATGGAGATGTCCAACGGACGCGTGAGATCGGCCCGCCACGCTCGTCCGTCGACTTTCAGCGTGATGTCCATGTGCCTCGAAACCTGCGATCAGCGTGTCGCGGGGCCTGGCGCCACGTGGCCGCACTGCTTGCAGGTACGTGCGTCCATCGAGCGATAGAAGCGATCGAAGATCGGCGGTAATTGCTTCTCGATATCGCTGATGTGCTCGTACTCGGCATAGAGCCGTGCGTTGCAGTTGTCGCAGAACCAGAGAAAGCCATCGCGCTCGTCGGGTCGGCGCTGCCGCTCGATGACCAGACCGACGCCATTGGCAAAGCGTTGGGGCGAGTGCGGGACGTGGCCGGGCAGGAGCAGGATCTCGCCCGCGCGAATCGGAACGTCCACGCGACGACCTTCCTGCATGGTCTTCAGGACCATTTCACCTTCGAGCTGATAGAAGAACTCATCGCCGGGGTCGTCGTGGTAATCCGCTCTCGCGTTCGGCCCGCCGACAACCATGATGATGAAATCGGATTCTTTGAAGACCTGGCGATTGCAGACAGGGGGACGCAGGAACTCCCGATGACGGTCGATCCAGTCCTGCAGGTTGAACGCGGTCAATGCTTGCATGGTCTTAAGTATAGCCCCAGAGAATTCTCCATCCCGAAACGTACGAGTCGCTCGGAGGGTTTGTTCATGCGTCCCATCGGTTCCAAATCGTTCATTGCGTTGCTGGTCGCTGTGATGATGCTGCCGGCGGCCTTTGCCGAGGATCAGCCGGTGCAGGCAATCTGGAAGCGTCAGGAGATCGATTTCTTCTATCAGAGCTTCACGACCTTCTACACCTGCGATGGCCTCGAGGATCGAGTCGAAACCATTCTGCGAGCGGTCGGCGCCAAGGACGTGAAAGCCATTGCGACCGGCTGTTTCGGCAACGCGCCCTCGCGCACGCCGCACGTGAAGCTCGTGGCAAAGACGCCGATGGAAGCCACGCCCGAGGCACTCGCCGAGCTGGAAAAGGACAAGTCCACGCGCGAGTTGAAAGCGCGGGTTCGCGGTGAGCGGCCCGAGGAAGTGACGGCGCAGTTCCCTGCCACTTGGAAGCCGGTGAATCTGTCGGTGGGGCAGTTCGGTATCGACTCCGGCGAATGCGAGCTCATCGAAGAGCTGACCCGGAAGGTATTTCCCAAGCTTTCCGTACGTGTCGTGAAGAACGACGTCCGCTGCACCCCGCACCAGGCCAATTTCTCTCAGCCGCGTTTGCAGGTGGAGGCGTTGACCGCTCTGCCCAAACCGGATGACAAGAAGGCGGGCGATAAGGGCTGAGCGTTCGCGGGAAGACGGGATACAGCCCTTAGCCGTCATCCGGCGCGCCGCTGCCGACGCAGGGAATCTGAACCGGTGCGGCTGATTGATCCAGTCGCACCGCGGACAGCGTGCTACCCCAGACGCATCCCGTGTCGACGCAGATCACGTTGTCGGCTGCATGGAGTCCGAGCGCGGACCAATGACCGAAGACGATGCGATGCTGGCGTGTGCGCCGCTGAGGAACTCGGAACCACGGCGTCAGGTGCGGCGGCGCTGCCTCTGGCGGACCCTTGTGCTTCAGTTCGACATCCCCGTTCGGGGCAATCATGCGCATCCGCGTAAAACAATTGGTGATGAAGCGCAGCCGGTCGAAGCCAGACAGCTTGGGTGACCAGCGGGTCGGTGTGTCGCCATACATGTGCTCGAACAGAGCCCGCCGGCCGTGCGCGTCACGCAACGTGTTCTCCAGCTCGGCAGCAAGCGCCTGAGCCGTTGCCAGATCCCATTCGGGGGGGAGTCCCGCATGCACGAGGAGCGTGTCGAGCTGGCCGTCGTAGTGGAGTAGGGGACGATGAGCCAGCCATTCCATGAGCTCAGCGCGGTCCGGGGCGTTCAGAACGTCATCGAGCGTGTCCTTCGACTTGCGCTTCTCGCGCGGGGTGCAAGCCAGCGCTAGCAGATGCAAGTCATGGTTGCCCAGGACGGTGATTGCAGCGTCGCCGAGGTCGCGCACGCGCTGCAGGCATCCCAGGGATTGGGGGCCACGATTGACGAGATCGCCGACGAGCCAGAGCCGATCTCGCGCAGGGTCGAATTCGATCTCTTCGAGGAGTTGCTCGAATTCGTCCAGACAGCCTTGCAGATCACCGACAGCATAGATCGCCATGCGGGCGATCTTCGCTTGGGATTCTTCAGTGCAGCAAGCCCGGCTTGGCCAACGTGAACGGCGCAATCGTGGCATCGAAATGAGAGCCATCGTCCGCCACCATCTGGTAGCTCCCCTGCATGGCTCCGACCGGTGTCTCCAACACGGCCGCGCTGGAATAGCGAAAACCCTGGCCCGGGAGCAGGTAGGGCTGTTCCCCGACGACGCCCTCACCGCGAACTTCCTGCACTTTCCCGTTCGCATCCGTGATGACCCAATGACGTGTCATCAAGCGCGCAGGTTGCTGCCCTTCGTTACGAATCGTGATTGTGTACGAGAAAAAATACCGATCGTCCT